>JACMQX010000230.1 GCA_014376765.1 Ramlibacter sp.
AAATGAAGAAGGTTGACGAGCCTTACCCCCGGCACTGGCTCCACAGTTAGGGCTGCTTGGTTCCCCATCTGACCCGGTTGGCCGCTTCACCATGCGGGGAGGCCCGTCAGCTCGCATTGTAAGCGGTCCGCGCAATACCCTTTGCCACTTCATGCCGCCAGATCGCCCATATTCCATGACGTTGACAAGAACCTTCCGAGGGTTGTGACTTCGCTTCAAGCCGCGTGGCGCGTCACCGTAGAATCATCCGATGTCTTACCTTGTGCTCGCCAGAAAGTACCGCCCCAAGAACTTCACCGAGATGGTCGGCCAGGAGCATGTGGTGCAGGCGCTGACGAATGCCCTGACGCAGCAACGGCTGCATCATGCCTACCTCTTCACCGGCACCCGCGGCGTGGGCAAGACAACCGTGTCGCGCATTCTGGCCAAGTCGCTCAATTGCCAGGGGCCGGACGGGCAGGGCGGCATCACCGCTGCGCCGTGCGGGGTATGCCAGGCGTGCAAGGACATCGACAGTGGACGCTTTGTGGACTACACCGAACTGGACGCCGCCTCCAACCGGGGTGTGGATGAGGTCCAGGCGCTGCTGGAGCAGGCGGTGTACAAACCGGTTCAGGGCCGCTTCAAGGTGTTCATGATCGACGAAGTGCACATGCTCACCGGGCACGCTTTCAACGCGATGCTCAAGACGCTGGAAGAGCCGCCCGAGTACCTCAAATTCGTTTTGGCCACGACCGACCCGCAGAAGGTGCCGGTCACGGTGTTGTCGCGCTGCCTTCAGTTCAATTTGCGGCCCATGGCGCCCGAGACGGTGCAGGAGCACCTGGCTGGTGTGCTTCAGACCGAGGGGGTGCCCGCAGACGCGCAGGCCCTGCGCCTGATTGCCCGTTCGGCGCGGGGGTCCATGCGCGACGCGCTGTCGCTGACCGATCAGGCCATTGCGTTTGGCAGCGGCAAGCTGGAAGAGGCCACGGTGCGCCAGATGCTGGGCAGCGTGGACCGCACGTACGTAGTGCGGCTGATCGAGGCGCTCGCGCGCAGTGATGGCCGCACGGTGGTGGAGACGTCCGAAGCCTTGCGCCTGCATGGCCTGAGCGCCGCGTCCACGCTGGAAGAAATGACCTCCATCCTGCAGCGCATGGCGGTCCTGCAGGCGGTGCCGCAATCGGTCGATGAGAGCGACGCCGAATCGGTGGAAACAGCGCGCCTTGCGCAGCTCCTGCCGCCTGACGAGACGCAGCTGCTCTACAGCATGTGCCTGCACGGCCGCGGGGAACTAGGCCTGGCGCCCGATGAGTACGCGGCCCTCACCATGGTGCTGCTGCGGCTGCTGGCTTTCAAACCCGGCGCGGTCCAGGCGGCCCTGGCGGAAAAAAAAACTCTGAGTGATGGCGGCGGCGCTGCTCCCCGCCCGCTGGCGGTAGCGCTGCACGGGAATCAGGACACGGCCGCGGTGGCTGCGGCCCCTCGATTCGTGGCCGCCCCAGCCGCATCCACCGGACCCGCTTCTACACTCGCAGTCGCACCCGCCTTCGCGGCGCCTGCACCCCCGGCACCAGCACACGCAGCCACTACACCCACAGCCACTACACCCACAGCCACAGCCACTGCACACGCAGTCGTTGCTGCAGCTCCCGCAACAGCAGCCCTGCGCGCGCCGAGCCCACCCCAAAGCGCGGTGCCCGTGCGCGAAGCACCGCAGCCTGCCACGCGCCCTCCCGGCCAGATGCTGCCCGTCATCGACCCGTTTGCCAGTGCAAACCGGTTGGCAGCAAACCCTTCGAGTCAACAGGAGGACCATGGGCAATCTGGCGTCGTCGCCATACAGGTCCGCCAGCAGCCTGAGCCCAGCGCCCGTACCGAGCCGCGGCATGAGTCCGGGTCAACTGGCCGGCCAGCTGACACCCTGGTGCTCACAGAGGAGGGCAACTTCTGGCACCAAACCGTCCAGCAGCTTGTGGCCGCCGAGGCGGTGACGGCGATGGTGCGCGAGCTGGCCTTGCAGTCCCAGCTGGTAGCCAGGGACGTGGACGTCTGGATGCTGCGGGTCGAGCGCGAATCGCTCAATCAGCCTGTCAGCCGTGAACGCCTGCAAAACGCGCTGCATGCAGTGGGCCACACGGTGACCCTGACGGTAGAGGTAGGCCGGATCGCAGACAGCCCCGCTGCGCGCAACCTTGCCGCCGCGCAGGCCCGCCAGCGTGCCGCAGAAGAAGCCATCACCAATGATCCGTGGGTGCAGGACCTGATGCGCACCCATCAGGCGAAAATGTTGCCTGTCGCCACCCGGAGCTGACTCAAAATTACATTAACCGCCGGCCACTCTGGCCGATTCCTCCAGACCCAAGACACAAGGAAAACCCATGTTCAACAAAGGCCAACTCGCCGGGCTCATGAAGCAGGCTCAAGCCATGCAGGACAACATCAAGAAGGCGCAGGACGAACTCGCCTTCATCGACGTGACAGCAGAGTCCGGCTCCGGGCTGGTCAAGGTCACCATGAGCTGCAAACACGAAGTCAAGCGCGTCGAGATCGACCCCAGCCTGCTGGCCGATGACAAGGACATGCTGGAAGACCTGGTGGCCGCCGCCTTCAATGCGGCCGTGCGCAAGGCTGAGGAAACCAGCCAGGAAAAGATGGGCAAGCTCACCCAGGGCATGCCCGGCCTCCCAGGCGGCATGAAGCTGCCGTTCTAGATTGGCTGATTCCAATTCACTCGAGGTGTTGATACAGGCGCTGCGGCGCCTGCCGGGCGTGGGCGTGAAGTCGGCGCAGCGGATGGCGTTTCATCTGCTTCAGCACGACCGCGAAGGCGCCCGGGCCATGGCCCGCGCTCTGACCAGCGCGACTGACAGCGTCAAGCACTGCGCCTTGTGTCACACCTTCACCGAAGCCGAGGTTTGCCGCACCTGCCTGGACCCGCAGCGCGACCGCAGCAAGCTGTGCGTGGTCGAAACACCAGCCGACCAGTCCGCTGTGGAGCGCACTGCCGCCTTCAAGGGCCTGTACTTTGTGCTCATGGGCAAACTCAACCCGCTGGACGGCATCGGCCCGAAAGACATTGGCCTGCAAAAGCTGTTTGCCCGTGCCACCGACGGCTCGGTTCAAGAGGTGATCCTGGCGACCAACTTCACGGCAGAAGGCGAGGCGACGGCGCACGTGATCGGTGAAGCGCTCAAGGCCAAGGGGTTGAAAGTGACGAGGCTTGCCCGCGGCGTGCCGGCCGGCAGCGAGCTGGAATATGTAGACTTGGGAACGATCGCACACGCGCTCGTTGACCGGAGGTAAAAATATGATGAATGAGGCCAGCTTCACGGTGGCGTACTGGTGCGTCCTGATGGCCGCCTTGCTGCCGATTCTTTGCGCAGGCGTTGCCAAGTACGGCATGTTCAGCAAGCCTTCGCGTGAAGGAGGCTACGACAACGGCGACCCGCGTTCCTGGCTGTCCCGGCAAAAAGACTGGCGGTCCCGCGCCAATGCAGCCCAGCAAAACAGTTTTGAGGCCCTGCCTTTCTTCATCGGCGCCGTGATCATTGCGCATACGCTGGGGGCCTACCAGGTCAAGCTCGACTTGCTGGCCTTTTTCTGGGTGATGTTGCGGCTGGTCTACATCATGATGTATGTGGCCGACCTGCCGACCGCGCGCTCCATCGTCTGGGCGCTGGCGCTGCTCTTGAATGTGTGGATTTTGTTCACCGGCTTTCGTTAGGCGCTCTCCCTTGCGCCGCTGCTGGCGCCATTACGTAAAAACCCGCACGGGGATGTTCCCGATGCGGGTTTTTGTGCAGCGCATTAATCTGACTTCAATACCTAAAAACACAAGGAAGTCACCATGGCCCAAGCCACCGATTCCCGCCGCCGACTGCTCCTGTCACCGTCGCGCCGCGCCTTCACCACCTCTGCCGCGCTGGCAGTGGCCAGCCTGGCCGCACCCAGCCTTTGGGCTCAGCCCAAGCTTGAAAAATCGAAAATTTCCCTCGCTGTCGGGGGCAAGGCGTCTTTTTACTACCTGCCGCTGACCATTGCCGAACAGCTGGGTTACTTCAAGGCGGAAGGCCTGGACATCGAGTTTTCCGACTTTGCCGGTGGCGCGCGTGCGCTGCAGGCTCTGGTCGGCGGCTCGGCCGATGTGGTGTCGGGTGCCTACGAGCACACCATCAACATGCAAAGCAAGAACCAGTTCATCCAGTCGTTCGTGCTGCAGGGCCGTGCGCCGCAGATTGCGGTCGGCGTGTCGACCAAGAGCATGGCCAACTACAAGACCCTGGCCGACCTGAAGGGCAAGAAGATCGGCGTGTCGGCGCCGGGCTCCTCCACCAACATGGTGGCCAACCTCATCCTCTCGCGCGCCGGCCTCAAGCCCACCGACGTGAGCTTTGTGGGCGTAGGCACATCGTCCGGCGCGCTTGCCGCTTTGCGCTCAGGCCAGATCGATGCCATGAGCAACATTGATCCGGTGATGACCATGCTCGAACAAAAAGGCGACGTGCGCATCATCTCGGACACGCGCACCCTCAAGGGCACGCTAGAGGTCTTTGGCGGCAACATGCCGGCGGCCTGCCTGTATGCCAGCACCGAGTTTGTGCAGAAGAACCCCAACACCTGCCAGGCCATGGCCAACGCCATCGTGCATGGCCTCAAGTGGCTGCAGACGGCCGGGCCCTCCGACATCATCAAAACCGTCCCTGACAGCTACCTGCTCGGGGACCGGGCGCTCTACCTGGCCTCCTTCAACAAGGTGCGCGAGGCGATCTCGCTGGACGGCATCATGAGCGAGGAGGGCACCCGCACTGCGCTCAAGGCCCTGGCAAGTTTTGACCCGGCGATCAAGCCGGAGAAGATTGACTTGTCCAAGACCTACACAAATGACTTTGCCAAGCGGGCCAAAGAACGCTTCAAGGCATAAGGCCGTTATGGCCATGCCTGCAGACTACGCTTTAGAGTTTGCCAACATCAGTGTTACCTTTCGCGCCCGAGATGACGCGTCGCAGCGCTACACCGCGGTTGCCGACACCACGCTGCGCATCCGTGCGGGCGAATTCGTCTCGGTGGTCGGCCCTACTGGCTGCGGCAAGTCCACCCTGCTGAACGTGGCCGCCGGGCTGATGGACGCGTCCTCGGGCGAGGTCCGCGTGTTTGGCGAGCCGCTGCACGGCATCAATAAACGCGCCGGCTACATGTTCCAGACCGAGGCGCTGATGCCTTGGCGCAGCGCGATCAACAACGTCATGACGGGGCTGCAATACCGCGGCGTACCGGACGCTGAAGCGCGAAAGCAGGCGCAGGCCTGGCTGGAACGCGTGGGGCTCGGCGAGTTTGGCGATCGCTATCCGCACCAGCTCTCGGGCGGTATGCGCAAGCGCACGGCGCTGGCCCAGGTTCTGGCACTGGACCCGGACATCATCCTCATGGACGAGCCCTTCAGCGCGCTCGACATCCAGACCCGGCAGCTCATGGAAAATGAAGTGTTGGACCTGTGGGCCGCCAAAAAGAAGGCGGTGCTCTTCATCACCCATGACCTGGACGAAGCCATTGCGATGAGCGACCGCGTGGTGGTCCTCTCGGCCGGGCCTGGCACCCACCCCATGGGCGAGTTCGAGATCGACTTGCCGCGCCCGCGCGACGTGGCCGAGGTCCGCACCCAGCCGCGCTTCATCGAGCTACACACCCGGATCTGGAATGTGCTGCGCGATGAAGTCCTCAAGGGCTACACGCAACAACTGAAGAAGGCGGCGTGATGCACGACGCAAACGACGCCCAGGCTGTCCTCCCGGGCTTGACCCGGGATCCATCGCAGCGCGCCAACACGGACCCCGGATCCAGTCCGTGATGACAAGCAACATGTGGAACCGTATAAAGCCGTCCGGCAACAACCTCGTCATCTGGCAAGTGGGCGTGCTGATCGCAGCGCTGGTGCTGTGGCATGTGCTGTCACGTGACAACAAGATTGCGTTCTTTCTGGGTGAGCCCATTCAGGTGGCGGGGCGCATCTGGTCCTGGTTCATGCCGTTCAGTTTCGGGCCGTCTGCCAACTTTCCTGACGGCCTGCAGGGCAGGGCGGACATTTACCTGCACCTGTACACCACGTTGATTGAAACCGTGCTGGCCTTCGGCATCGGCACGGCGCTTGGCCTGGCCTGCGGGCTGTGGCTGGCCCTGGCGCCTCTGGCCAGCGCGATTCTTGACCCCTACATCAAGGCCGCCAACTCGATGCCTCGCGTGATCCTGGCGCCCATTTTCGGCATGTGGTTTGGCCTGGGCATCTGGAGCAAGGTGGCGCTGGCGGTGACGCTGGTGTTCTTCATCGTGTTCTTCAACGTCTACCAAGGCGTCAAAGAGGTCAGCCCGGTGGTGCTGGCCAACGCCCGCATGCTCGGCGCCAACCAGAAGCAACTGCTGCGCACGGTTTATTTGCCCAGTGCCACGAGCTGGGTCTTCTCCAGCCTGCACACCTCGGTGGGCCTGGCCTTTGTCGGCGCGGTGGTCGGTGAATACCTGGGGTCTGCGCGCGGCGTGGGCTACCTGATTCTTCAAGCCGAGGGTACTTTTGACGTGAACACCGTGTTTGCCGGCATCGTCGTCCTGACCGCGTTTGCCTTGGTGCTGGACGGCATAGTCGGCCGGGTGGAGCGCAAGCTCATGAAGTGGCAACCCCGCCAGGGCGAGACCGAGAAGCTTTGAACAAGGGACTGTGACCTGCCACACAGACTCCCCGCCCGCCACCGCTTACCTTTGCACCCATCATTTACCGTGCCCGCAGCAGGGCACTTTCCCACAGGGTTAGTCATGAATCTCAACATCAGCATCGGCCCGCTCGTCTCCTTGCTCGCGGGCATCCTCATCCTGGTCATGCCGCGGCTGCTCAACTACATCGTGGCGATCTACCTGATCGTGATGGGTCTGCTCGGCCTGTTTGGCAGCGGCTCGTTGCGCATCTGAAGAGCCTCCCTGCGCCTGCGCCCTGGAGGCTTTAGCGCCTGTGGCGCTTTGACGGCGTGCCGCCTCGCTTGACCGGGTGCGAGCTGAGCTTGCGTGCGCTGGACGCGCCGGCATGCCCCGACGCCGGTGACCGCCTGGAAGCCGCCGCGAGCACCGGCAAAAACACCACCACCTGCTCGCCCGCTTTGAACGCTGCCTTGGCGCTCACCTCGTTCCAACTGGCCACATCGGCCGCAGGCAGCTTGTAGCGCCGGGCGATGCTGGCCACTGACTCGCCCTTGCGTGCCTTGACCGTGGTGCGCCGCGTCACGATCTCGGGCGCAAGCGACACCTGGCCCGACTCGGCAATATGCACCGCCACGTCATCGGCCATTTTGGCCGAGCGCGGCGCCAGCATCGCCGAGCCGGTTTTGATCAGCATGCGCGGCGGGATGTTGTTGATGGCGCGGAAGTCGGCCTCGCTCATGCCTACACGCCGGGCAGCGTCGGCCGCATTCATGGTCGAAGGCGCGGTCCATACCGTCCAGCTGGCGTACTGCCCCTGGTTGTAGGCTTCAAAGTTGCGCTGGAACACGGTGGCGTTGTCCCATGGCAGCAGAATCTGCTGGGAACCTGCGGCCAGGATCACCGGGCGATTGGCGAACGGGTTGAGGGCGCGGAAATCTTCCACCGGCACATCGGCCAGCTTGGCGGCCAGCGCCACGTCAATGTCGCGCGTGACTGTCACGCTCTGGAAGTAGGGGTGGTTCTCGATCAGGGGCAGCTCGGCGCGAAAGGCGGGCGGATTGGCCACGATGTTCTTCACGGCCTGCAGCTTGGGCACATAGTTGCGTGTCTCGCCAGGCATATTCAGGTCCAGGTAGCCGGTGGCCAGGCCTGCGCGCTGGTTTTTGGCAATGGCGCGGCCAACGCTGCCCTCGCCCCAGTTGTAGGCAGCCAGCGCCAGGTGCCAGTCGCCAAACATGCCGTAGAGCTTTTGCAGGTAGTCCAGCGCAGCGCGGGTCGAAGCCAGCACGTCGCGCCGGTCGTCGCGAAAGGCGCTTTGGCGCAGGTCAAACGCCTTGCCGGTGGCGGGCATGAACTGCCACATGCCAGCCGCTTTGGCGGTAGAGACAGCTTGCGGATTGAAGGCCGACTCGATGAAGGGCAAGAGCGCCAGCTCGGTGGGCATGTTGCGGCGCTCCAGCTCCTCGACGATGTGGAACAGGTACTTGCGCGAGCGGTCCGTCATGCGGGCAATGTAATCGGGCCGGGATGAATACCACTGCTCCTGGCTGCGCACGAGGTCGGTGTCCAGGTTGGGCATGGCAAAGCCGCGGCGGATGCGGTCCCACAGCTCGGCCGGCGGTGCGGTGGCCGCAACGCCGCTGGAAGACGCCCTGGCGCTGCCGATGGGTTGCAAGGGACCGCCGGGGATCACAGGAGGTGCTGGTGCTTTGGCGGCAATGGCTTTGGCGGCAATGCCGGCCGAGGGGATGGAAGGGGTGGTGGAGGTAGAGGCGGATGGAGTGCCAGAGGCGGTGCTGCCAGCTGGCAGCCCCGTGGTGCTGGCGCAGCCGCCCAGCCAGAGCAGGGCCGCCGCGCAGGCTATTGTGTAAAGCTTCATCGGTGGGGATTCTTCCTTGGACGAACGGCAGCGCAGGTGCGAAGGAGATGCATGGTCCGCATTGTGCTGCCGTGAGTGATTGAATGGCTACAGGTCTTGCCAAGACTCTGCATGACTAGAATTGCCTGCAATGATCAAGCTGTTGGCAGGGGTGGGCAGCGAAATAAACTTCATGAGCGTCGAAATTATAGGTTTGCACGAATGGTTTGAAACACCACCCGGCCGATATCTGCTGGAGTGGGAGCGTCTGCAGTTTGATGCCGCCGTTGCCGACATCTTTGGCTACCACGCCCTGCAGCTGGGCCTGCCGGCACTGGATGCGTTGCAATCGAACCGCATGCCGCACCGCTGGCTGGCCTGCGAGACACAACCGCCTTTACAGCCACCTTTACCTCCCGGACACGCGCCGCTGGGCGCCGGCCGCACGGCGCTGGTCAGCAGCTTCTGCGCCTTGCCCTTTCCCGAAAACAGCCTGGACCTGGTGCTGTTGCCGCACACGCTGGAGCTCAACCACGAGCCGCATGCCACGCTGCGCGAGGTGGAGCGCGTGCTGGTGCCCGAGGGCCGCGTCATCATCTGCGGCCTGAACCCGGCCAGCCTGTGGGGCCTGCGCCAGCGCCGCGCCTACCTCTACCAGAAGCTCGGCTTCGGCCAGCTCTACCTGCCGCGCGAAGGCGACTTCATTGGTTACTGGCGGATGCGCGACTGGCTGCGGCTTTTGGGCTTTGAGGTCGAGTCCGGGCAGTTTGGCTGCTACAGCCCCTCGGTCGGCAGCGAGGCCTGGCTCAACCGGTTTCACTGGATGGACAAGGCCGGCCCGCGGTGGTGGCCGATCTTTGGCGCCGCTTATTTCCTGGTAGCAGTCAAGCGGGTGCGCGGCATGAAGCTGCTCGGGCCCGCATGGAAGAACACCTCCAGCCTGGCCAGTGCGCCCGTGCCCCTTGCCAACAAAGCCCGGCCAGCCGGCGACACCCAAAAAACCACGGACGCCTGCGGGCACAACTCACCTTGAACCCGATTGAAATCTATACAGATGGCGCCTGCAAGGGCAACCCGGGCCCAGGTGGCTGGGGCGTGTTGCTCAAGTCGGGCGACACCGTCAAGGAACTGTTTGGCGGCGAGCTGGGCACCACCAACAACCGCATGGAACTGCTGGCGGTGATCGAGGCGCTCACGGCCCTGAAGCGCCCCTGCGCCGTGACGCTGCACATAGACAGCCAGTACGTGCTCAAGGGCATTACCGAATGGATCGCCGGCTGGAAGGCCAAGGGCTGGCGCACCGCCGCCAGGCAGCCGGTCAAGAACGTGGACTTGTGGCAGCGGCTTGACGCGCTGGTGGCGGGCGGCGGTCACAAGCTGGAGTGGCGCTGGGTCCGCGGCCATGCCGGCGACCCCGGTAATGAGCGCGCGGATGAACTTGCAAACATGGGCGTGGAAAAAGCGCTGGGCCGGCGCTGATGTCTTGCTCCCTCGCTCGCTCGCGGGTGAGGGTTGGGGTGAGGGAACCATCACCCGCCGATGCAGGTCATAGGGCCAATGCGTATGTATCTTTCGTTGCAGGCTGATACATTCCTTTCATCATCGAGCGCCTCACCTGAGCAGTAGTTACATGGCACTAAAAGCAATCCATACCGTGGTGGCCGTCATTGGCATCGCGGCACTGTCAGGCGGCGCCTGGTGGTATCAAAACCGTTCCACGTCTTCTTCGACTTCCGGGGCAGCGGTCGCGGCAGCAGGCGGCGCCAGCGCGCCGGCCAGGCCTGCTTCGGGTGCGGGCGGCACACCCGCTGTCGAGACCGCGCAAGTCCTGGTCATGAAGCTCATCGACGACACGCAGGCCGTGGGCAGTTTGCGTTCACGCCAAAGCGTTGTCTTGAGGCCCGAGGTCAGCGGCCGCATCACCCAGCTTAATTTCCGCGACGGTCAGCGCGTGCGCAAGGGCCAGGTGCTGGTGCAGTTTGACGACCAGTTGCCGCGCGCCCAGGTGCAGCAGAGCCTGGCCGAGCTTTCCATCGCCCAGGCCAACCACAAGCGCAACCAGGAACTGGTGACGCAGAACTTCATCAGCCAGCGCTCGGTGGATGAGAGCTCGGCCAACCTGCAGGTCGCGCAGGCCAAGCTGGCGCTGTCGCAGGCCACCGCGCAGCGCCTGAAAGTCATCGCACCGTTTGACGGCATTGCCGGCATCCGCACCGTGAACGTCGGCGACTACCTGAAAGACGGCGCTGACGTGGTGAACATTGAAGACATCGACGCCGTGTTCGTCGACTTCCGGCTGCCCGAGCGCTTCCAGGCCAAGGTGCGGCGCGGCCAGCAGGCATCGGTCGAGCTGGACGCCCTGCCGGGCCGAAAATTCGTGAGCATCATCCAGGCGGTGGACCCGTTGATTGACGCCAACGGCCGTTCGGTGGGTGTGCGCGGCTGCATTGACAACCGGGCCGCGCAGCTGCGCCCCGGCATGTTCGCGCGGGTGACCACGGTGTTTGGCCAGCGTGACAACGCGCTCGTCATTCCGGAGGAGGCCATCGTGCCGCAAGGCGGCCGGCAGTTCGTCGTCAAAGTGGTGGACGGGCCCGAAGGCGCCAAGCTCAGCCAGCGCGTGGAGGTCAAGGTCGGCCTGCGCCGGCCGGGGCAGGTGGAGGTCACCAGTGGGCTCAATGAAGGCGACCGCGTCATCACGGCGGGCCAGCAGCGTGTGCAAAAGGACGGCACGGCGGTGCGGATCATGCAGGTGGGTGGAGCGCCGGCGGCTTCGGCGCCGGCAGCAGCTGCTTCAGCGACCCCGGGCACCGCCACAGCAGCGCCTGCGCCAGGTCCGACCCCGGCGTCCGTGCCCATGCCCGTGCCCGGTGCGGCACCGGCGACCGCGCAGTCGGTTGCGGCCAAACCTGCCGGCCCCAACCCCTGCCTTGCCGGAATGGCCGACGTGGGGGACGCGGCTGGCGCCGGCCAAGGCAAGCCCGGCCGCTCTACCGACCCAGCCAAAAGCGCACCGCAGCGCCCCGTAGCGCCACAGCGCAGCCCGGCCTGACGCTCACCTCCCTGACGGGCATCCATCATGCAACTCGCTGAACTATCGATCCGCCGCCCCGTCTTTGCCACGGTGCTGTCCCTGCTGGTGCTGCTCATTGGCGCCGTCAGCTTCAACCGGCTGTCCGTGCGCGAATACCCCAAGATCGACGAGCCCGTGGTCACCGTCAGCGTGCGCTGGCCCGGCGCCTCGGCCGAGGTGATCGAGTCGCAGGTCACCAAGCCGCTGGAAGACTCGGTTGCCGGCATCGACGCGGGGGACGGGCTCAGCTCCATCAGCCGCGCCGACCAGACGCAGATCCCGGTGCGCTTTCGCCTTGAGAAAGACGCCGCCGCCGCCGCCGCTGAAGTGCGCGACCGGACCTCGCGCGTGCGCAACCGGCTGCCCCAGGCGATTGAAGAGCCCGTCATCGCCAAGGTGGAGGCCGATGCCTTTCCGGTGATGTTCCTGGCCTTCACCAGCGACACGCTGACCCCTCTACAGATCAACGACCTCGTCAACCGCATCGTCAAGCCGCGGCTGCAGACGGTGACTGGCGTGGCCGACGTGCGGATCTTCGGCGAGCGCAAATACGCCATGCGTGTCTGGCTTGACCCGGACAAACTGGCTGGCTACCGGCTCACCACGCAGGACGTGGAAGATGCGATCAGCCGCAGCAACCTGGAAGTGCCGGCCGGGCGCATCGAGTCGCAGCAGCGCGAGTTCAGCGTCACCTCGCAGACCGACCTGGCGCGGCCCTCGCAGTTTGGCGACATCGTGATCAAGAGCGTCAACGGTTTTCCGGTCAAGGTGCGGGATGTGGCGCGGGTGCAGGAAAGCGCAGCTGACGAGCGCAGCACAGCGCGCCTGAACAGCCGGACCGCCATCTCGGCCGGCGTGATCCGCCAGGCCACGGCCAATCCGCTCACGCTGTCGCAGGGTGTGCGGGAAATGATCCCCAAGCTCAAGGCCGACCTGCCGGCGTCGGTCAACATCGACATTGCCAACGACAACTCGGTGTTCATCGACCGCTCGATCAGGAATGTGTACCAGACCATCGTTGAAGCCATCGTGCTGGTGGCGCTGGTGATATTTGTCTTTTTACGCACGCTGCGCGCGTCCATCATCCCCATCGTCACCATCCCGGTGAGCCTGGTTGGAACCTTCGCGATGATGGCGCTGGCCGGCTTCAGCATCAACACGCTCACCTTGCTGGCCCTGGTGCTGGCCATTGGCCTGGTGGTGGACGATGCCATCGTGATGCTGGAGAACATCTTCCGCCACATCGAGGAGGGGCTGGACCCGTTCTCGGCCGCCATCAAGGGGGCGCGCGAGATCGGCTTTGCGGTGGTCACCATGACGCTGACGCTGGTGGCGGTGTATGCGCCGCTGGCCTTCACGCCGGGGCGCACGGGGCGGCTGTTTGTGGAATTTGCGCTGGCGCTTGCCGGGGCGGTGGTGGTGTCGGGCTTTGTGGCGCTCACGCTCACGCCCATGATGTGTTCGCTGCTGCTCAAGCACAACCCCAAGCCCAACTGGTTTGACCGCAGCATGGAACGCTGGCTGACGCAGCTGTCCGACAGCTACGGCCGCGCCCTGCGCTGGGTGGTGACGGCGCGGGCTGGTGGCGGCCGCAACCGCTTCCTAAGTGCGGTGTTGCAGGCACGCTGGATCGTGATCGGCGTGATGCTGGTCAGTGCCGCGGCGATTGCGATCGTCTTCCCGACCATGAAGTCCGAGCTCTCGCCGCTGGAAGACCGCGGGACCATCATCGCCAACATCGAGGCGCCTGACGGCGCCACGCTGGACTACACCGACCGCTACACCCGCGCGATTGAAAAGCTGGGTGAGCCTTACAAGGAATTTGACCGCATCTTTGCCAACGTGGGCAACCCGACGGTGTCGCAGTCCAGCGTGGTGTTCCGAACCGTGGACTGGGATGACCGCAAGCGCACCACGCTGGAGCTGGCGCGCGAGATGCTGCCGCGCTTCAACAGCCTGCCAGGCGTCACGGCCTTTCCGATCACGCCGCCGTCTCTGGGGCAGGGCTTTCGGGAGCGTCCGCTCAATTTCGTGATCCAGACCTCGGACAGCTACCAGAACCTCAACACCATCACGCGGCAGATGATGGACGAGATCGCCAAAAACCCTGGCATCCAGTCGCCCAACGTGGACCTGCGTTTGAACAAGCCGGAGCTGCGTATCGAGATCGACCGTGACAAGGCCGCCGACCTGGGCGTGAGTGTGTCAGTGGTGGCCCGTGCGATGGAAACCATGCTGGGCGGCCGTAATGTGACGCGTTACAAGCGCGACGCCGAGCAGTACGACGTGATTGTGCAGACCCAGGCCAGCGGCCGCACCACGCCGGAAGATATCGATCGCATTTACGTGCGCGGCCGCAATGACGCGATGATTCCGCTGTCGGCTTTGGTGAAGGTGCGCGAGACGGTGTCGCCGCGCGAGCTGAACCACTTTGGCCAGCGCCGCTCGGTGTCGATTACCGGCAACCTGGCGCCCGACTATTCGCTGGGGCAGGCGCTGGTGTTCATGAATGAGACGGCTGCCAAAATTTTGAAGCCCGGCTACAGCACGGACCTGAACGGGACCTCGCGCGAGTTCCGCAATTCACAGGGTGCATTGGCGATTGTGTTTGTGCTGGCGCTGGTGTTCATTTTCCTGGTGCTGGCCGCGCAGTTCGAAAGCTTCATTGATCCGCTGGTGATCATGTTGTCGGTGCCGCTGTCGATGATCGGCGCGCTGCTGGCCTTGAAGTGGAGTGGCGGGTCGCTCAATGTGTATTCGCAGATCGGCCTGATCACGTTGGTGGGGCTGATCACCAAGCACGGCATCCTGATTGTGGAGTTCACCAACCAGTTGCGCGGTGAGGGCATGGAGATGGTGGAGGCGCTGGTCAAGGCCTCGTCACAGCGTCTGCGTCCGATCTTGATGACCACTGGTGCGATGGTGCTGGGCGCCGTTCCGCTGGCGATGTCGCATGGCGCAGGGGCTGAGAGCCGCATCCAGATTGGCTGGGTGATCGTGGGCGGCATGTCGCTGGGCACTTTGCTGACGATTTTTGTGGTGCCGACGATGTACACGCTGTTCGCCCGCAAGAAGATCCCGGGGGCGAACAATGCCGAGGCGAAAGAGACTGTTGAGGCGCATGGTGGGCATGGGGATGTGCTGGTGGCGAAGTGATGTTTGCTTGCGCGGATGCTTAGCTCTGCCTGCGGCCCGCAGGTCGCCGCCGCCGACTTGGCTCCGGCAAAGCAGAGGGAAAGTTCAGGCGGCCCGATCGCGGATCGCGCCCGAGGCATCGCACACCACCGCCACGCCCTTGATCACATCCCCCACCACAATCACGGCAGGGCTCGCGAGCTGTTCGCGTTTTAGCGTCGAGCAGAGCTCGCCGAGGGTGGTGACCGCATGCCGTTGGTCTGGCAAGCTCGCTCCTTGCACGATCGCAACAGGCGTCCCGGCAGGCAGCCCCGTCAGCAGCTCCTCCTGAATCCGCGCTGCTCCACTCACGCCCATATAAATTACCAGGGTCAACTTGGCGTCCCGCGCGGTGGACGCAATGGCGCGCCAGTCTGTTCCGTCGTCACCCGGCTTGGCATGCCCGGTGACGAAAATCACCCCATGCGCATGCTCGCGGTGCGTGAGCGGCACGCCCAGCGACGTCACGGCCGCCAGGCCCGAGGTGATGCCGTTGATGACCGTGACCGCAATTCCGGCTTCGCGCAACCGCTCCAGCTCTTCACCGCCCCGGCCAAAAATGAACGGGTCGCCGCCCTTTAACCGCACCACGTTCTCGCCATCGCGCGCGGCCATGATCATCAATTTTTCGATGAACGCCTGCGGCGTGGACTTGCAGCCGCCGCGCTTGCCCACATGCACGATGCGGGCAGCGGGGGAGGCGTGGGCGACGATTTCGTCGCCCACCAGGTCGTCCACCAGCAGCACAGTGGCCGCCTGGATGGCTTTCAGCGCCTTCAAGGTGAGTAGTTCAGGGTCGCCGGGGCCGGCGCCGCAGAGTGTGACTTGTCCGTGAGTGTTCATGATGTTTCCTGCTGCTGGGCAAGGTGCAAGATATGTTCCACCTGCTGCGCGATCGACGCGGGCAGTTCCAGTCCGCCGATGAGCACGGCTTGAATGTAGGCCGCTGTGCTGGCGGCGTCGATGTTGCCGGGCAAGTCGGGGACGCTCGGCAGGGTTCCCTTCACGCCCTCTTGCAACAGAACCGGCCGGCCCCGGATGAAGCCGCGCATCTCGGGCGTGCGGCGCGGGTCGGCCACCACCTCGCCCTCGGTGCCGCGCAGCAACAGGGCCGTTGCGCCCATCAGCTCGAACACTGCCGCCATGGAGATGGCGTATTCCGGATGGGTGAAACTGCTGACGATGACGCTGGCGCCTGCGGCCGGGTTCATGAGCTTGACCAGGCTGTGCGCCGGGTTGCGCAGGCCCACCACGCGGCGCACGTCCAGCAGGCGCTTGAGGCCCGGTAACAAAACTTCAGTGGGTGCAAAGGCCACCGAGCCGGGCGCGATCGGCCCGACCTTTTCAAGCGTAGGCACACCCAGCAACCCCAGCACTTCACTGGCGAACACCCGCCTCGTTTCCGTCGCGGTGCCATGCACCAGCACCGGCAAACCGGCGCGTGCCACCAGCAAGGCGAGCAGCGGCGTGAGCACCGGCAGCTTGCGTGCACCGTTATAGCTGGGCAGCACGACCAGCGGCCTTCCGCCAGCAGGAATGCGATTCATGCGCTCGCAGGTCGCGTCCAGGAACCCGCCCATCTCGTCTGGCGTTTCGCCCTTGATGCGCATGGCCAGGCAGAAGGCGCCGACTTCCAGGTCAGTGACCGTGCCGTCGAGCACCTGTCCAAACAGGTCTGCCGACTGCTCGCGCGTGAGCGGCCGGGCGCCGTCCTTGCCGCGGCCTATTACCTTGATGTAGTGACTGATTCCCATGGGCTTGCATTGTCCCTGATGCCTCATGACGATTGGCTATAAGCCAAATCTCAAGCGGCTTGCTTCAGCGGCAGCGTGGTCCGCACCATGCGTTTGAGTTCCGGCACGCAGGAGCCGCAGTTGGTCCCGCACTGGAGGCTGGCCTGCAAGGCGGCCAACCGGTTGTCGTCACTGCCGTGGCACTCGGCCAGGAATTCATTGATGGCCAGATCGGGCACGTTGAAGCAGGAGCACACCTGCTTGCCGCGTGAGTGCACGGCCACAGGCGCCCTGGAGCCAGGCACGAGCAGCAGGCGGCCGTAGGCCTGGGCCGGCAGTTCGTCCTGAAGCAGAGCCTTGATCCAGGCTTCGGCCGAGGTGTCGCCAGCCAATACAAATGCGCAGAGCAACGCCTTGTCGCCCACGCGGGACAAGCGGGCCGCACGGCGCTGGCCTTTCTTTTTGTCGGCGTAGCGCAGGGTGTCTGCGCCGCCCAGGCCCAGCAGGGTTTCCAGGCGGCCCAGCAGTTCATCCGGCGCGGCCTCGTGCGCTGCAGCGCGGAACAGCACGCCGGTGCGCTCGCGGCCAAAGGGCACGCAGCTGGCAAAGGGGAAGAGGGCCATCATGTGGCGCAGTTCCTCGCGCACCGCGAGCGCGCGGTCATCGGACAGCCAGGCCACGGCCAGCAGGGACCAGGGCAGTTCGGCTTTCAGTATTTTCACGGCTGCATGTTTGAGCTCGGGTTGTTTGGAGCCGGGGCAGTAAGCCGACGTGGTGAGGGCATTGACGCCCGCCAGCCGCTGGCCATTGCTGGCGCAGCCGCTTAAATACTCTTCGCCCCAGTGCATGGCGATAAAGGCCTGGCTCATGCCGATCTCGGCCGAACCCTGCGCCGGCAGCAGGATGGAGCCGCGCTTGCTGGTGACGTGAACCAGGTCGCCCTCATTGATCAGGCGGCGCGCCATGTCCTGTGGATGCATCTGCACGCTGGGCTCGGCCACATGGCCAAACAGCCGGCCCAGCGTACCGGTGCGGCTCATGCCGTGCCACTGGTCACGCAGCCGGCCCGTGGTGAGTGAGAACGGAAAGCGCGACTCACGCGGCTCGGCCACGGGCTTGTAGACCGTGTTGGCAAAGCGCGCCTTGCCGTCTGGCGTGGGGTAAATGCCATCCTCATACAGCCGCAGCTTGCCGCTGGTTTGCCCTTCAATCAGCGGCCACTGCTGGGGCGCAGCTTCAAGCATGGCGTAGCTCATGCCGGTGATGTCCAGGTCACGGCCTCGGGTGGACTCGCGGTGCTCGTTCCACACGGCTTGCACGCCTTCAGCCTGGTCTGCCAGCGAGTAGGGGAACAGGCTGGTCTGGCCTGGTTTGAGAGCGAGTTCCAGTTGCCGCGCAAAGGCCACCGCAATCGCCCAGTCGTGGCGCGTTTCGCCCGGTGCGGCCACGGCCGGGCGCACGCGGCTGATGCGACGTTCGCTGTTGGTGACGGTGCCTGTTTTCTCGCCCCAGGTGGTGGCGGGCAACAACAAGTCGGCGTATTCGCAGCTGGAGGTGGTGCTGAAAGCCTCCTGCACCACCACGAACTCGGCCCGCTCCAGCGCGCGGCGCACCGTGGCCTGGTCGGGCATGGACTGGGTGGGGTTGGTGCAGGCAATCCACAGCGCCTTGATCTCGCCGTCAGCTGCGGCCTGGAACATCTCCACTGCCGACTTGCCCGGCTTCTCCGGCACGGCGGGAATGCCCCACAGCGCCGCCACTTCAGCCCGGTGCTGCGGGTTGGCCATGTCGCGGTGGGCGCTCAGCAAATTTGAAAGGCCACCTACCTCGCGGCCTCCCATGGCGTTGGGCTGGCCAGTCAGAGAGAAGGGCCCGGCGCCCGGTTTGCCGATCTGGCCGGTGGCCAGGTGCAGGTTGATCAGCGCTGCGTTCTTGGCGGTGCCGCTGGTGGACTGGTTCAGGCCCTGGCAGTACAGGCTGAGGGTGGCTGCGCGACGCTCCGGGTCGCCTGTGGCTCCGGTGGCAAACATCCGCGCAGCAGTCAGCAGGTCAGCCTTGGTGATGCCGCATAACTGCGACACCATATCGGGCGTGTAGTCGCGCACCGTGGCTTTGAGGTCTTCGAACCCCGTGGTGTGCGCAGCGATGTACGCCGGCTGCGTCCAGCCCTCCCACAGCATGATGTGCAGCATGCCGTTGAACAGGGCCACATCGGTGCCGGGCTGGATCGGGAGATACAGGTCGGCAATCTCGGCGGTGTCGGTGCGGCGCGGGTCGCAGAAGATGATCTTCATCGCCGGGTTGGCGGCCTTCGCATCTTCAATCCGCCTGAACAGAATCGGGTGAGCGTAGGCGGTGTTGCTGCCGACAATGAAGATGCACTGCGCATGGTTCACGTCGTCATAGCAGTTGGGCGGCGCGTCGGCCCCCAGGGTGAGCTTGTAGCCGGCCACCGCGCTGCTCATGCACAGGCGCGAGTTGGTGTCCACGTTGTTGGTGCCAATGAGGCCCTTGGCCAGCTTGTTGAAGACGTAGTAGTCCTCGGTCAGCAACTGGCCCGAGATATAGAAGCCCACCGCATCAGGCCCGTGCTCACGGATGATGCGCGCAAAGTTGTCAGTCGCCAGATTCAGCGCGCCCTCCCAGCTCACGCGCTTGGGCGCGGCCTGGCGGTGTTCGCGGTGCATGGGGTGAAGCAAACGGGTCTGCATCGTCACCGGGTGGCTGGCAGTCAGGTGCAGGGTCGAGCCCTTGCTGCACAGGCGGCCAAAATTGGCGGGGTGGTCGGGGTCACCGCGCACACCGGTGATCTGCTCACCCACTGACTCGATGATGACGCCGCAGCCCACGCCGCAGTAAGGGCAAGTCGACCGGGTTTCCCGCGCCTGCATGCTGCTCATGCCGTGTGCGGTGCCTGCACGTTGAAGGTTGCATCACCTGTAGCGCCAGTCGAGGCGCCAGGGCCGGCGCGGGGCGGCAGGAGGTCGATTGCCAACGTTGCCAGTTCGTGCGGGTCCAGGTGCACGACGCCTGCGTCCACCTTGCAGGCAAACTTCTGCACGCAACCTTCATCAGGCGCTTTGGCGCAGCCATCTTCCAGGCTGATGATCCAGTTGTGCAGCGGGCAGGCCACGCTGGTGCCAAACACAATGCCCTGCGACAGCGGGCCGCCCTTGTGCGGGCAGCGGTCCAGCACCGCAAACACCTGGTCGCTGCCATTGCGGAACACCGCCACGTCCACACCACGCGGGCGCGCGACGCGGCGCGAGCCGAGCACGGGGATGTCGTCCACCTTGCAGATCACGGTCCATTCGTTGCTGGCGTTCATGCCGCCACTCCTGCAGGAGCGCTAGCTATGGCGGTGGTTGCCTCCAGCTTGTCAAACTGGCGGGTATCGACGGATGCCTTGTCATGCTCGAACCAGGGGTCCGGCTCACCGTCCAGGCTGAACTGCAGGCGTTCCCACAGCGCCTGGCGGCCTTCGTGGTCTTCCAGGATTTTTTTCTTGACGTAGTCGAGGCCTACGCGGCCGATGTAGTGCACCGTGCGCTCCAGGTACCAGCCTTCCTCGCGGTACAGCTGCATGAAGGCGCCGGTGTACTCCAGCACTTCCTCCCGGGTCTTGAGCTTGGTGAAGAACTGCGCGACTTCGGTCTTGATTCCGCCGTTGCCGCCCACATACATCTCCCAGCCTGAGTCCACACCGATGATGCCCACGTCCTTGATGCCCGACTCCGCGCAGTTGCGCGGGCAGCCGCAGACTGCAAACTTCACCTTGTGCGGTGCGTACATGCGCCACATCGCACGCTCCATGTCCTTGCCCATCTGGGTGCTGTCCTGCGTGCCAAAGCGGCACCACTCGCTGCCAACGCAGGTCTTCACCGTGCGCAGCGCCTTGGCGTAAGCATGGCCGGACGGCATGCCGATGTCCCGCCATACGGCCTGCAGGTCTTCCTTCTTCACCCCCAGCAGGTCAATGCGCTGGCCGCCGGTGACCTTCACCGTCGGGATCTTGTATTTGTCCACCGCATCCGCAATGCGCCGCAGCTCGCTGGCCGTGGTTTCGCCGCCCCACATGCGCGGGATCACCGAGTAGGTGCCGTCTTTCTGGATGTTGGCGTGGCTGCGCTCGTTGATGTAGCGGCTTTGCGGATCGTCCCTGGCTTCTTTGGGCCAGCTGCTGATCAGGTAGTAATTGACGGCGGGGCGGCAGGTGGCGCAGCCGTTGGGCGTGCGCCAGTCCAGGAAGCTGAAGGTCTCTGAAATCGACAGCAGCTTGTTGGCCTTGATGGCATCGCGCACGTCCTGGTGGCTGTGGTCGGTGCAGGCGCAGACGGCCTTTTTCCTGGGCGTTGCGGAATAGTCGCCACCGGCGGTGAACATCAAAATCTGCTCCACCAGGCCGGTGCAGGAGCCGCAGGAGGCGCTGGCCTTGGTGTGCTTGCGCACCTCGTCCAGGGTGAACAGGCCTTTTTCCTTGATGGCCTTGCAGATCGTGCCCTTGTTGACGCCGTTGCAGCCGCACACTTCCGCGTCGTCAGCCATGGCGGCGGCGCGGGTGTTGCCCTCGTGACCGGCATCGCCGATGTTGGACTCGCCAAACACCAGGCGGTCGCGCAGGTCGCTGATGCTGCGGCCGTCGCGCAGCAGCTTGAAATACCAGCTGCCGTCTGCCGTATCGCCGTACAGGCACGCGCCCACCAGCTTGTCGTCCTTGATCACCAGCTTTTTATAGACGCCGCCGAACGGGTCGCTCATGACGATTTCTTCGGTGCCTTCACCGCCCATGAATTCACCGGCGCTGAAGAGGTCGATGCCGGTGACCTTGAGCTTGGTCGAGGTAATCGAGCCGGTGTAGCGGCCAATGCCGAACTGCGCCAGGTGGTTGGCGGCCACTTTGGCCTGCTCGAACAGCGGGGCCACCAGGCCATAGGCAATGCCGCGGTGGGCAGCGCATTCACCTACTGAATAGATGCGTGCGTCGGTCACGGTCTGCATCGTGTCGTTCACCACGATGCCGCGGTTGCAATGCAGCCGCATCGATTCCGCCAGTTGCGTGTTGGGGCGAATGCCGACGGCCATGACCACGAGGTCGGCCGGGATCTCGGTGCCGTCCTTGAATTGCAGGCTGCGCACACGGCCGCTTTTGCCGCCGTCGGCGTCGCCAGTCAGGGATTGCGTCTGGCCGCCCATGAAAAACTTCAGCCCACGTTCTTCGAGCGACCTTTGCAGCATGCCGCCGGCGACGCTGTCGAGTTGCCGCTCCATCAGGGTGGGCATGACGTGGATCACGGTGACGTCCATGCCCCGCAGCATCAGGCCATTGGCCGCTTCCAGGCCCAGGAGGCCGCCGCCGATGACGACTGCTTTTTTGTACTTTTGCGACGCTTCAATCATCGCGTTGGTGTCGGCGATGTCGCGGTAGGCAATCACGCCTTCCAGGTCCTTGCCGGGGATGGGCAGGATGAAGGGGTTGGAGCCGGTGCACATGAGCAGGCGGTCGTACGGTACTTCGGTGCCGTCTTCAGAGCGCACGATGCGTTTGATGCGGTCAACTTCGACCACTTTATTGCCGGCGTGCAGGGTGATGTGGTTGTCCTTGTACCAGTCCCAGGAGTTGAGGACGATTTCGTCCAGCGTCTGTTCCCCGGCCAGCACGGGAGAGAGAAGGATGCGGTTGTAGTTGGGGTGCGGCTCTGCGCCGAAGACGGTGATGTTGTAGATCTCGGGCGCGATTTTCAGCAGCTCTTCGAGGGTGCGCACGCCGGCCATGCCGTTGCCGATCATCACAAGGTTCATCTTTTTCATCGCTCACTCCTGTGTCTGGAAGCCGGCCGGGTCTGGCGGGCTCAACTGTTTGTTTCAAACAGCACACGGCGTTGTGCGCGTGACCGGCGGGAAGTTGCCCGGTCCGGGTGCAGCGTCGCGCCCGTTGTATAAGTCAATGCAGGTTGCGTGCCAGTTTGTTGTGGCTGCGTGGTTTTTTTGCACCCCCAATGGGGTCCAGGGTCAGGCCGCCTGCTTCTCCACATGCGACTGCCGCTTGTAGAGGAAGTCAATCACCCCTTTGCGGCAGTGAACGTAGCGCGGGTCTTCCACCAGCTCGACCCGATTGCGGGGGCGCGGAATGTCCACCGCAAGAATCTCGCCAATCGTGGCCGAGGGGCCATTCGTCATCATCACGATCCTGTCCGACAGCAGCACGGCCTCGTCCACGTCGTGCGTCACCATCACCACGGTGCTGTGGGTGGCGGCGACGATGGCCAGCAACTCGTCCTGCAGTTTGGCGCGGGTCAAGGCGTCCAGCGCGCCGAAGGGCTCGTCCATCAGCAGGACTTTGGGCTCCATCGACAAAGCGCGGGCAATGCCGACGCGCTGCTTCATGCCGCCGGAAATTTCGCCCGGGCGCTTTTGTGCGGCGGGGGTGAGGCCCACCAGCGCAAGTGCGGCATCGGTGCGGGCCTTGAGCTGCGCCTTGGACTCGGCGCGGATGCCGGCCTCACGGGTCTGGCCGAACACCCGCTCCACCGCCAGGTAGACGTTTTCAAAGCAGGTGAGCCAGGGCAGCAGCGAGTGGTTCTGGAACACCACCGAGCGCTCGGGGCCGGGGCCGCCGATCTCGCGGTTGGCGCAGATCAGGCTGCCTTGCGTTGGCATCGTCAGGCCCGCAATCAGGTTCAGCAGCGTGGACTTGCCGCAGCCGGAGTGCCCGATCAGCGCTACGAACTCGCCTTTGGCGACGGTCAGGTTGATGTCCCTGAGCGCCTGGAAAGGGCCTTTGGAGGTCTTGAACGTCTGTTCGACGTTCTGGATCTCGATGTACTTGCTGGTCAGCGACTCTGAGCTCATGACTTCACCTCTTCATAAGTAAACGCCTTGGCAACGGAGATCAGCGCGAATTCCAGCAGCAGGCCCACGCCGCCGATGGCGAAAATCGCGATGATGATGTTCTTGACGTTCAGGTTGTTCCACTCGTCCCAGACCCAGAAGCCGATGCCCACACCGCCGGTAAGCATTTCTGCAGCCACGATCACCAGCCAGGCGGTGCCGACTGCCAGGCGCACCCCGGTGAGCATGTAGGGCAGGACGGCGGGAAACAAAATCTTGGTGAAGATCTTCCACTCCGACAGGTTCAGCACCCGGGCCACGTTCATGTAGTCGGTGGGCACGCGCTGCACGCCCACGGCGGTGTTGATGATCATGGGCCAGATCGAGCAGATGAAAATGGTCCAGATGGCAGCCGGGTTGGCGCCCTTGAACACCAGCAGGCCAATCGGCAGCCAGGCCAGCGGCGACACAGGCCGCAGCAGGCTGATGAGCGGGTTGAACATCCGGCTCATGAAGGTAAAGCGGCCGATGATGAAGCCCGCCGGGATGCCCACGGCAGCCGCCAGGCCGAAGCCAACGGCCACGCGCTTGAGCGAGCTGTAGATGTTCCAGCCAATGCCCTGGTCGTTAGGTCCTTTGCTGTAGAACGGGTCACCAAAGACGATGACTGCCTGACGGAAGGTCTCGATCGGCGAGGGGATGCTTTTGGCGCTGGTGATCGAGACGATTTCCCAGCAGAGCAGCAACATGCCCAGGCCAAACAGTGGCGGCAAAACCTTCAGCGCCAGACCGGCCCAGTCAAAGGACGGCTTGAACACCACCGCTGCAGGCGCTAGGCTCGCGGTTGTTACTCCCTCTGCCGCTTGCGCGGGAGGGTTGAGGTGGGGGACGGAGGTCTGCACCCCGGCCCCATCGCGCGGGGAATGAAAAACGGCACTGACCATGTGTTTCTCCTGTTGCGGCTTCAGGCATGAACCTTGAATGAATCGGCGTATTTCTTCGGGTCCTTGCCGTCCCAGACGATGCCGTCGACCAACTTGCTGGTGCGCATGATCTCCTTGGGCGCGCTGACCTTGGCGGCAGTGGCGGCGTCCCGGTACAGATCGATCTGGTTGATCTGTTTGGCAATGCCCAGGTAGTCCGGGTGCTCCTTGATCAGGCCCCAGCGCTTGTGTTGCGTGAGGAACCACATGCCGTCAGACAGGTAGGGCATGTTGACCTGGCCGTCGTTGTAGAACTTCATGTAGTTCGGGTCGTCCCAGGTCTTGCCCAGGCCATTCTGGTAGCGCCCCAGGATGCGCTGGTTGATCACGTCCACGCTGGTGTTGACGTAGGACTTGTCGGCCACCGTCTCGGCCATCTTGTTCTTGTTGGACAGGCTGGCGTCGATCCACTTGCCCGCTTCCAGGATGGCGGCCGTGACGGCGCGGCTGGTGTTGGGGTACTTCTTGACGAAGTCGGCTGTGGTGCCCAGCGCCTTTTCCGGGTGGTCTTTCCAGATGTCCTGGGTCGTGATGCCGTTGATGCCGATGCCGTCGACGATCGCACGGTGGCCCCAGGGCTCGCCCACGCAGTAGCCGTCCATGTTGCCCACGCGCATGTTGGCCACCATCTGCGGAGGCGGCACGGTGATGATCTTGGCGTCTTTCAGCGGGTTGATGCCGTAACTGGCCATCCAGTAGTACAGCCACATGGCGTGGGTGCCGGTGGGAAAGGTCTGGGCGAAGGTGTATTCGCGCTTGTCGCTGGCCATCAGCTTGGCGAGGGACGGGCCGTCAACGGCGCCCTTGTCAGCCAGTTTTTTGGACAGGGTGATGGCCTGGCCGTTGTTATTGAGGTTCATGAGGATGGCCATGTCCTTCTTGGGGCCGGCTGTGCCCATGTGCACCCCATACAGCAGGCCCCACAGCACATGCGCCATGTCCAGCTCGCCGCTGACCAGCTTGTCGCGCACGCCGGGCCAGCTGGCTTCCTTGCTGGGAGTGATCTTCACGCCGTACTTTTTGTCAAAGCCCAGAACCGAGGCCATCACCACGCTGGCGCAGTCAGTCAGCGGGATGAAGCCGATCTTGACTTCCTCTTTCTCGGGTGCGTCAGAGCCCGCCGCCCAGACGCCACTGTGGCCCAAACTGGCAAAGGTGACGGCAGTGCCAACGGCACCAGCCTTGCGGATGAAGTCGCGCCGGTTGGGGCTGGCTGCTGCGCCTGGTATTGCTTGCGTCATCTGGGACTCCTTGCGTGAGGTAAACAAAACTTCAAATGGCAAACTTGGAAAAACCAGACCGGAAAAAACAAACGGCGGCCATTTCGGTCCTGCGCATGGCAGGCTTGAAATGGACGCCGTTGTCCGGTTCTCGTCATAAGACTTGAGGAGTCTGCCGCCGTTGGAAGATTCCGATGCAAAGGGTTAAGCAGCAAGCGTGCCAGGCGTATTCAAGAAGCTGCTGTCATCCCGTACGTGATCCGGGATCCAGGCTGCGCAAGAAGCAGCGCCAGACGAACGCCTGCATGGATTGCGGGTCCAGCCCGCAATGACAGCTTCGTGAAAGTACGGCGACGCTGAGCCCACAATGGTGCAGTGCCGCACAACGGCACACGCCGCTGCGCGTTCAGGGTGCGTCTGCCGACAGAAAGTCCGCCATTGCCAGCACCGACTGGGCCACGTCAGTAAGGCGCCGGTTCTGGTTCATGGCGGTCTGGCGCAGCATCTTGTAGGCCTCGTCTTCACTGAGCTTGCGGTGCGTCATGAGCAGCCCCTTGGCCCGCTCGACCAGTTTGCGCTCGTTAAGGGAGGCGCGCACAGTCTCCAGCTCGTCGCTCATCGACTGCAGGCGGCTGGCCTGGTCCTGCACCATGTCCAGGATGGAGCGGCCCACCTGGGGACCGTAGGGGGTGTCGGGCGCTGCGGCTGTGGCCGCTGTACCGGTTGTACCGGTTGCACCGGTTGTACCGGCGCGGTCAGCGGCGGCGGGACTGGCGTTGACGGTCTGGTCCGACAGTGCGGCCAGGATCATCTGCTGGTCGTGCAGCTCGGCCCGGCCCTGGGCGATCTTGCGGTTGCACAGCTGTAGCAGTTCATCGGCCAGGCCGTCTTCCACCGCCTTCATGGTGTCAATGCGCAGCGTGCAGCAGTCAAACCAGGCCTGGCTCAGGTTAGGGTCCAGCACGCCAGCTTTGAACGACAGCGCCATGCGGCGCAGCCGTTCCTGCTCGGCCAGCGCCGTCTGGTTCTGGCTGGTCTGCCACAGCTCGCGCAGGGACGGCGTTGAAAAGTCGATGAACACCTGTACGCAGCGCTCTTCCGAGTGGATCAGGTGCTGCCACTGCTGCTGCAGGGCGCTGTCCACCCGGCCGGAGGCAAAGGTGCCCGACCCAAAGGCGCGCTCCTGCCCCGCAAATTCCTTGCCCTGCATGAAGTTGAACATCGCCACCAGCAGGCGGGAGATTTCCGGGTTGGTGGCGCTGTCGGCCGCCTCGAAGACCACGGCCAGCAGGCCGCTGATCAGGTTGACGTAGGCGGCCGTAGCGTCGGCGGGCGTAAGCACCATCGTGGCGACCCGTGTGCGCAGGCCGGGCAGGGCGTCCAGGCCGTTGAGCACAAAGGCGATGCGGCTGAACAGGCGGGCGCCGTTGCTGATGTGGCCGGCGTCGGTGTCCAGCTTCTCAAAGCTGGTGCGCAGTTCGGCCTCGGCCTGCCTGCACTCAGCCACCTGCAGCGGCAACTGCGCCGCAAACCGCTGGCCACGGGATGCAAGAAATACGTTGGAAATGCCGCGCTCCTTTTGCAGCGCATGCACCAGCCGCCCGACCACGTTCACCAGCGCGCTGGTGCGCATGGGCTGCTCGAGCTCGCTGATCTCGCAGCGCCGCGCGGCAATGAGGAAGCTGAGTCCTGATTTCATGTGAGTCATTGCGCAATTCGCGAATACGGGGGGCAAGTTGTCATGGTGGTCGAACATGCGGCAGGATGCAACAGACGACAGCAACATCCGTGCCGAGCCTTACACTTCAAGCCATGTTGGTGCTTGGTATTGAATCGTCCTGCGATGAAACTGGTGTGGCGCTGGTTGAGTCCAGCGGCACCGGGGTGCCCGTGCTGCGCTCGCACGCACTGCACAGCCAGATCGAGATGCACCAGGCATACGGCGGCGTTGTTCCCGAGCTGGCGAGCCGCGATCATATCCGCCGGGTTTTGCCCTTGGCACAGCAGGTGTTTGCTGAAGCCGGCCGCATGCTTTCCCAGGTGGACGTGGTGGCCTACACCCGCGGCCCGGGCCTTGCCGGGGCGTTGCTGGTGGGCGCCGGCGTGGCCTGCGCGCTGGGTGCCGCGCTGGGCAAACCCGTGCTGGGTGTGCACCACCTTGAAGGGCACTTGCTGTCGCCATTTCTCAGCGCCGACCCGCCGCAATTCCCCTTCGTCGCACTGCTTGTATCGGGTGGCCACACGCAGCTGATGCGGGTGGACGGCGTAGGCCGCTATGAAATGCTGGGTGAAACGATCGATGACGCGGCCGGCGAGGCGTTTGACAAATCCGCCAAGCTGATGGGGCTGGGCTACCCCGGCGGGCCGGCGCTGTCGCGGTTGGCGCAGCAGGGGGACCCGAAGGCCTTCAAGCTGCCCCGGCCATTGCTGCACAGCGGTAACCTGGACTTTTCCTTTGCCGGCCTGAAGACGGCCGTGATGACGCAGGCCAAAAAGCTCGGCGAAGAACTCCCGGCACGCAAGGCCGACCTGGCCGCCTCTACCGAAGCGGCGATTGTTGAAGTGCTGCTGAAAAAGTCGATGACGGCGCTGAAGGAAACCGGCCTCACGCGCCTGGTTGTGGCTGGCGGCGTAGGCGCCAACGGCCTGCTGCGCGAACAGCTGAACGCCGCCTGTGCCCGGGCCCGCGTCAGGGTGCATTACCCGGAGCTGCATTTGTGCACCGACAACGGCGCGATGATCGCCATGGCAGCCGCCATGCGGCTGGACGCGCATGTGCAAACGGCCACCACGGAATACGCCTTTGACGTAAAACCGCGGTGGCCGCTAGACCAGCTGACGTGACCCTTTCAGGGCCGCTTTACTTGACTTCCAGTGCCGTGACCTTACTCACCGGCAGCAGCTTGCCCAGCGTCAGCGTCAGCACGCCGTTCTCCAGCTTGGCAGAACTGTTGGCTGCATCAATTTCCAGCGGCAGTTCGTAGGCCGCCTTGTACTTGCGCCTGGCTTCAGCGGTGGTCTCGATGCGCACCACGGCGCCTTCAATGCCGATGTTCAGTTCTTCGCGGCTCACGCCGGGCGCGTCCAGGCTGATGGTCCAGGTTTTGTCGTCCTGCTCGACGTTTTGACGGTTTTGCGTTTCAACGGCGCGGTTCACAAAGCGCTCAAAACTGCGGTCCACCGAACGGAAGCGGGGGGAAGCAACGACGGGTGCGAATTCATAAAAAGACATGTTGGAAACTCCTGGCGGGTTGTGGGGCGCGAACGGCAGTTTTTGTGTTCGCGTTGTCCCGTACACTGCGCGGCTTTCACCACGATCGCCGCATGCAGATAATCTGCGCGCGGCGCACCGCTTTTCAAGAGGGCAAGAGCAATGAAAAATTTCAAATCAAGGGCCTTGAAATTCCTGGCTGCGGCGCTAATTGTCCCGGCCCTTGGCGCTGCGCTGAACGCGCAGGGGCAAACCCCGGCGCCTGCGCCAATCAAGCTGGCCATGATCGAGAGCCTGAGCGGCCCCTTTGCCAACACGGGCGAGGCGGTGTACCGCAACCTGGCGTGGGCGGCAGAACGCGTCAATGCGCGGGGCGGTGTGAAGCTGCCCGGCGGCAACCGCCCGCTCGTGATCGAGCGTTACGACAACAAGGGCCAAAACGAAGAGGCCCTGTCCACACTGCGATCGGCCATTGATGAAGGCGCCCAGTACGTGATGCAGGGCAACTCATCGTCCACAGCCGCTGCGCTGCTGGACGCCATCAACAAGCACAACGAGCGCGAGCCTGCAAAACGGGTGCTGTTCCTCAACTACTCGGCAGTGGACCCGGCGCTCACCAACGAAAAATGCAGTTACTGGCATTTCCGCTTTGACGCCCATGCCGACATGCGAATGACCGCCCTGATGCAGGTGCTCAAGGACGATGCGGGCGTGAAAAGCGCATACCTGATCGGCCAGGACTACAGCTTTGGCCAGTCGGTGTTGCGCGAGGCCCGGCGGCAGCTGGGTTTGCAGCGGCCCGACGTTCAGATCGTGGGCGACGAGCTTCATCCCGTGGGCCGGGTGAAGGACTTTTTGCCCTACGTGTCCAAGATCAAGGCCAGCGGCGCGAATGCAGTGATCACCGGCAACTGGGGCAACGACCTCACGCTGCTCATCAAGGCTGCGAAGGATGTCGGCTACGACGGCAAGTTCTACACCTTCTACGGCAATGCACTGGGTGCACCGGCCGCCATTGGCGACGCCGGCATCGGCCGTGTGGTGGCGGTGGCCGACTGGCTGCCCAATGTGCAGACCCCGCAAAGCGATGCGTTCTACCAGGCTTTCCGTCAACGCTTTCCCAAACCGGTTGAGGACTACGTCCACATGCGCATGCAGCTCATGATCGAAGCCCTGGTGCAGGGCATGGAGAAGGCGGCCAGCGTGAGCCCCACAGCAGTCGCTGCGCAGCTTGAAGGCCTGCGCGTGAGCCAGTTCGGGCAGGGCGGGGTGATGCGTGCGTCAGACCACCAGTTCCAGCAGACGCTGGTAGTGGGAATGATGGACAAACAGGGCGCTCCCGGCGTGAAGTTTGACGTGGAGGGCTCGGGCTACGGCTTTCGTGTGGTCAAGACCATTACAGCAGCCCAAGCCGAAATGCCCACCAGCTGCAAAATGACGCGTCCGCAGTAAACCCCCAGGAAACCCGCCTTACACGAGCCCCCCAAGCACCATGCGCCAAGCCATCCAGAACCTTGAAGAATCCAAGATCCGCGAAGTCGCCAACGCTGGCATGGGGCGCAGCGACATGCTGGCCTTCTGGTTCGGCGAGAGCGACGAGGTCACGCCCGACTTCATCCGCGAGGCCGCCATCGAGTCCTTGCGGCGCGGTGAGACTTTTTATTCCCACAACCTGGGCCTGCCGGAGCTGCGCGAGGAAATTGCCGGCTACATGAGTGGGCTGCATGGCCATGTGGAAGTTGACAGGCTGGCCGTGACGTCGGGCGGGGTCAACGCGCTGATGCTGGCCATACAGGCGCTGGTGAATCCTGGCGATGAGGTGGTGGCCATCACCCCGGTGTGGCCCAACCTCACCGCGCAACCTGCGATTCTGGGCGCCAAGGTGCGCACGGTTCCGCTCAAGCCGGTGGCTGGCGCCTGGACGCTGGACATGGACGCTTTGCTGGCAGCGGTGAACCCGGCGATCTCGGTGCTCATCATCAATGCGCCCAACAACCCCACCGGCTGGACACTCAGCCGTGCAGAGCAGCAGGTGATTCTGGACCATTGCCGCAAGACCGGGACCTGGATTCTGGCCGATGAGGTGTATGAACGGCTGTATTACGAGCCCACAGCGAACCAGTGCGCGCCGAGCTTTCTGGACGTATCGGTGGCGAACGACAAGCTGGTCGTCGTGCACAGTTTTTCCAAGAGCTTTCTCATGACGGGCTGGCGCCTGGGCTGGTTGGTGATGCCGCCGCGCATGACGCAGCAGATGAGCAAGCTGGTGGAATTCAACACCTCCTGCGCCAGCGTGTTTACGCAGCGCGCGGGGATCGTCGCGATTCAGCGCACCGCTGAGGTGACACCGCGCGTCGTGGCGCAGTTGAAGCTTTGCCGCGACACGCTGGTGCCCTTGCTGCAGGCTTTGCCGGGCGTGAATGTGTCGCCGGCAAAAGGCGGGATGTACGCTTTTTTCCAGCTTGAGGGGTTTCCGGATTCCCTGGACACGGCCAAGCGCCTGGTCGCTGAGGCCGGGCTGGGCCTGGCGCCCGGGAACGCCTTCGCCCCTGAGGCTCAGGGGTGGCTGCGATGGTGCTTTGCCTCGAAGGACCCGCAGCGGCTCGTGCAGGGCGTGGAGCGGCTCAGAAGCTGGCTCGTTGTATAATTTGCGGGCTTTGTCAAGTAAGGCAGGGCGCACGGTAGAGGCAGTTCCAGCCTCCACCGCAAGTTGTTCAACACACCAGGAAACGAAATGATCGCATCAACGATTAAGGCCGAGGTCGTCAAGGCCAACGCACGCAGCGCCGGCGATACCGGCAGTCCTGAAGTGCAAGTCGCACTTCTCACGGCCCGCATCAACGAGCTGACCCCCCACTTCAAGACCCATGCCAAAGACCACCACGGCCGCCGCGGCCTGCTTCGCATGGTGTCCCGGCGCCGCAAGTTGCTGGACTACCTGAAGGACAAGGACGCTGAGCGCTACACCGCGCTGATCGCCAAGCTTGGCCTGCGCAAGTAAGTCATAAAACATGAAAGCGCCTGAGTTAGTCAACTAGCTCAGGCGCTTTTTCGCTTTTCATTCGGAGACGGGCAAGAAGAATACGCGCTGTGTCATTCCACAAGAAGTCGAAAGAAGTTTTTTTTGTGGAATGGCATCGTGTTCAGGCAGCTTGAAATCCGGGCCCACGGCACAGCCTCATGTGCCGCCTACCCTAGGAGCTACAACGATGTCAATTTTCAACAAAGTCACCAAGACCTTCCAGTGGGGTGATCACACCGTCATCATGGAAACCGGCGAGATCGCGCGCCAGGCCTCAGGCGCCGTCCTCGTCAATATCGATGACACCGTGGTGCTCGCCACCGTGGTCGCCTCCAAGACCTCCAAGCCCGGCCAGGACTTCTTCCCCCTGACGGTGGACTACATCGAGAAGACCTACGCCGCAGGCAAGATTCCCGGTAGTTTCTTCAAGCGTGAAGCCAAGCCCAGCGAACACGAAACCCTCACCAGCCGCCTGATCGATCGCCCGATCCGCCCGCTATTCCCGGAAGGCTTCCTGAATGAAGTGCATGTGGTCATCCACACGCTGTCGCTCAACCCTGAAGTTGACGCTGACATCGCCGCGCTGATCGCCTCCAGCGCTGCGCTGGCCATCTCCGGCGTGCCTTTCGCCGGCCCGATCGGTGCCGCGCGCGTGGGCTACATCAATGGCCAGTACGTGCTGAACCCGGGCCAGACCGCCCGCAAGGATTCGCAGATGGACCTGATCGTCGCCGGCACTGAAGCTGCCGTGCTGATGGTCGAGTCCGAGGCGCAGCAACTGTCCGAGGAAATCATGCTGGGTGGCGTGGTGTTCGGCCACGAGCAGGCCGCCATCGCCATCAACGCGATCCATGACCTGGTGCGTGACGCGGGCAAGCCGTCCTGGGACTGGCAGGCGCCCGCTGAAGACGAAGCCTTTGTCAGCAAGGTCAGGAACCTGGCTGAAGGCAAGCTGCAGGCGGTCTACCAGATCCGCAGCAAGCAGTCCCGCACGCAGGCCCTGCGCGAAGCCAATGCTTCCGTGATGTCTGCGCTCAAGGAAAGCGGCGAAGCGTTTGATTCCGGCAAGGTCAATGACCTGCTGTTTGCCATTGAATCGAAAATCGTGCGCAGCCAGATCCTGTCGGGCGAGCCGCGTATCGACGGCCGCGACACGCGCACCGTGCGCCCCATCGAGATCCGCAACAGCGTGCTGCCCCGTACCCACGGCTCGGCCCTGTTCACCCGGGGTGAAACCCAGGCGCTGGTTGTGACCACGCTGGGCACCGAGCGTGACGCGCAGCGCATCGACGCGCTGATGGGCGAGTACGAAGACCGCTTCATGTTCCACTACAACATGCCTCCCTTCGCCACCGGTGAAGTCGGCCGCATGGGCTCGACCAAACGCCGCGAAATCGGCCACGGGCGCTTGGCCAAGCGCGCGCTCGTCGCGGTGCTGCCAAGCAAGGAAGAGTTCCCCTACACGATGCGTGTGGTGTCGGAGATCACCGAGTCCAACGGCTCCTCGTCAATGGCATCGGTCTGCGGCGGCTGCCTGTCGCTGATGGACGCCGGCGTGCCGATGAAAGCCCACGTGGCCGGTATTGCCATGGGCCTGATCAAGGAGGGCAACCGCTTTGCCGTGCTGACCGACATCCTGGGCGACGAAGATCACCTGGGTGACATGGACTTCAAGGTGGCCGGCACGACCAACGGCATCACGGCGCTGCAGATGGACATCAAGATCCAGGGCATCACCAAGGAAATCATGCAGGTCGCGCTGGCGCAGGCCAAGGAAGCCCGCATGCACATCCTGGGCAAGATGCAGGAAGCGATGAGCGAAGCCAAGACCGAAGTGTCGAACTTCGCGCCCCGTTTGTTCACCATGAAGATCAACCCGGACAAGATCCGCGACGTGATCGGCAAGGGCGGCTCGGTCATCCGCGCGCTGACGGAAGAAACCGGCACGCAAATCAACATCGACGAAGACGGCACCATCACTATCGCCTCGGCTGATCCCGAAAAGGCGGAGCTGGCCAAAAAGCGCATCGAACAGATCACGGCAGAAGTCGAGATCGGCAAGATCTACGAAGGCCCGGTCACCAAGATCCTGGACTTCGGCGCACTTATCAATCTGCTGCCCGGCAAGGATGGCCTGCTGCATATCAGCCAGATCGCGCATGAGCGTGTCGAGAAGGTCACGGACTACCTGTCTGAAGGCCAGATCGTGCGCGTGAAGGTGCTGGAGACGGACGAAAAGGGACGCGTCAAGCTGTCCATGAAGGCCCTGCTGGACCGCCCGGCACCTTCGCACGACCACCAGAACTGATCCTGCGCAAGCTGGCTCACCACCTACCAGGCGACAAGCGATGAAAGCCGTTGAAATTACCTCTTATGGCGCGCCCGATGTCTTGCGTCTGGGCGAGCGTCCCGCGCCTGTAGCCGGGGCGGGCGAACTGCTGATCCGTGTCACGGCCAGCGGCGTGAACCGCCCTGACGTGTTGCAGCGTACCGGCAATTACCCGGTGCCACCGGGCGCCTCGGACATTCCGGGGTTGGAGGTGGCGGGCGAAATCATGACCGGCGACTCTGAAGCCATGGCGCAAGCCGGGTTGCAGGTTGGGGACCGCGTCTGCGCCTTGGTGGCCGGTGGCGGCTACGCTGAACTGTGCGTGGCGCCCGTGGCGCAATGCCTGCCAGTGCCCAAGGGCCTGAGCGATATTGAGGCCGCTTCTCTGCCTGAGACTTTCTTCACCGTGTGGAGCAATGTGTTTGACCGCGCCCGCCTGCAGGCCGGTGAGACCCTGCTGATCCAGGGCGGCTCCAGCGGCATTGGTGTGACTGCCATCCAGATGGCCAAGGCGCTGGGCGCCAAGGTCATCGTCACGGCAGGCAGCGACGAGAAGTGCGCGGCCTGCGTGTTATTGGGCGCTGACCGTGCCATCAACTACAAGACCCACGATTTCGTAGAAGAAATCAAGAGCCTCACCGCCGGCAAGGGTGTGGATGTGGTGCTCGACATGGTGGCCGGCGCTTATGTGGCGCGTGAGGTCGAATGCCTGGCCGAAGACGGCCGGCTGGCGA
>JACMQX010000231.1 GCA_014376765.1 Ramlibacter sp.
GCCGCAGCCGCAGTCTGCAGCGACACGATCACCTCAAAACCACCCTGAGGCGCTGCTGCCGCCTGCACCACCATGCCGACCGGCTGGGGGGCGGGCGCCTGGAACACTTCCTGCCCCACCACTGGCTCGCCCAATGTGTGGCCGACATAGGCCCTGCGCTTGAGCGTGCCCCGGAACTGGCTGCGAGCCACCACCTCCTGGCCGGGGTAGCAGCCCTTCTTGAAATTGACGCCGCCCACCGATTCATAGTTGAGCATCTGCGGCACAAAGGCTTCCACGATCGGGGCGGTGATGGTCGCTACGCCGCTGCGCACCTCGCCCCAGTGCCACAGGGCCAGGCTGATGGCTGCGCCTTGCGGTTCCGGCTCGCTGGCGGGGGCGATCCAGAGGGCCCTTGGCTGGGCGTCCGCGTTATACAGCCTGACGGCATGCACCGCGCCCACCGCGGCCTTGGCCCACGGCGCGGAGTCTGGCGCGATCCATGGCGCAAGCGCCGCGCCGGCCAGCCCGTACAGCTTGAATTCCGCCGTCGCATCTCTAAGTGTGGCCTTGGCCCGCATGACGAACATCGACAGCCGCTTGAGCGTGGGCGCAAGAATGTCGCGGCTGCACACCAGCAACACATCTCCCGGCCCGGCCACGATCCCAATGAAGCTTGCCTGCATGCGCCCCTTGGCCGAGCAGAAAGCAGCCAGCCGCGCCTGCGATCCGGTGACCAGCTCGAAGTCCTGGGTCAATTGCCCTTGCAGGAATTTGATGGCGTCGTCGCCCTGCACGCGGATGACGCCCAGGTGCGTGAGGGGGGTGATACCGTCGGGGAGATGGGTCATGCGGTGAATTATCATCCCCGTTTGAATCCATTTCACCGCGTAAGGGCTGCATCTCAGTGCGTCGATTTTTCCTCAGCGTTTTCCTGATTGGCGCCCTGGCTGCCATTGGCGCCGGTACATGGGGGTTGTGGTGGGTCAACCAGCCCGTTCCCCTGCCATCCCCATCGGTTGATCTGTCCATCGAGCCCGGCATGCTGCCGCGCGGCGTCGCGCAGTCGGTGGCGGACACGGGCGCAACAATCAACCCCGACCTGCTGTATTGGTGGTTCCGGCTGTCGGGGCAGGCGCGCCAGATCAAGGCGGGCAGCTATGAAATGACCACGGGCATCACGCCGCGCAAGCTGCTGCTCAAGCTCGCGCGCGGTGATGAAGCGCTGCAGGCGGTGACCATCGTGGAAGGCTGGAATTTCCGGCAGGTGCGCGCCCTGCTGGCCAGGGACCCCAACCTCAAGCACGATGCGCTGGGCCTGTCAGATGACGAGTTGATGAATGCGCTGAACCGGCCGGGCCTTGCACCAGAGGGCCGCTTTTTCCCCGACACCTACACCTACGCCCGGGGCTCCACCGAGCTGGCATTGCTGCGCCGCGCCCTGCGCGCCATGGACAAGCGGCTGGACGCGGCCTGGGCCCAGCGTCAGCCGGACGTCCCTGTCAAGACGCCGCAGGAGGCGCTGATTCTGGCGAGCATCGTCGAAAAGGAAACCGGCAAGGCGGTGGACCGGCCTGCCATTGCCGGTGTGTTTGCCAACCGGCTGCGGCTGGGCATGCCGCTGCAGACCGACCCCACCGTCATCTACGGCCTGGGCCCCAGCTTTGACGGCAACCTGCGCAAGAAAGACCTGCAGGCCGACACGCCCTTCAACACCTACACCCGTAACGGCCTGCCGCCAACACCGATTGCCATGCCCGGCAAGGCGGCGCTGCTGGCCGCCATGCATCCTGCTGCTGGCAAGGCGCTGTACTTTGTGGCCCGGGGCGACGGCACCAGCCAGTTCAGCGCCACGCTTGAAGAGCACAATCGGGCGGTCAACAAATACCAGCGCGGGCAATGACCAGATGAACAGGCCAGGGCTATTGATCAGTTTTGAAGGCATTGACGGCGCGGGGAAGTCGACCCACATCGAGTCTCTCTGCGCCGCCTTCAAGGCGCAGGGCAGGGCGGTGACCCAAACCCGCGAGCCGGGCGGCACGCCGCTGGCAGAGAAACTGCGCGCCATGGTCCTGAACGACGCCATGGACGCGCTCACCGAAGCCCTGCTGATTTTTGCCGCACGGCGCGACCATCTCCTGCAGGTGATAGAACCCGCCCTCGCACGCGGCGATGTGGTGCTGTGCGACAGGTTCACCGACGCCACCTTTGCATACCAGGGCAGCGGGCGGGGGTTTGACCTGGCGGTGCTCACGCAACTGGAGCAGTGGGTGCAGCAGGTGGCGGCACTGGACGGGGGGCGGCTGCGCCAGCCCGACCTCACCCTGTGGTTTGCACTGGCGCCAGAAGTCGCGGCCGAGCGGCTGGCCGGGGTTAGAGTGCCGGACCGTTTTGAATCTCAGCCGGTGGAGTTTTTCCGCCGCGTGTCGGAAGGCTATGCCCAGCGCGCGGCCGCCTCGCCGCAACGTTTTGTGCGGATCGACGCGGCACTGGACCGCCACAAGGTCTGGCAGCAGATCACCAGCGCCTTTGTGCGGCGCGGCTGGCTGGCCATCATGGTGGCAGCCAACGGAGGCCCCCCATGATGGCGCCCTGGATCGACGCGCAGCTGACTGCCCTGCTGGCACAACGCGGCCACGCCTGGCTGCTGCAGGGGCCATCGGGCCTGGGGCAGTACCCGCTGGCCTTCGAGCTGGCCCGGGGCTGGCTCTGCGACACCCCCACGCCCCAAGGCGCCTGCGGCGTCTGCGGCAGCTGCCACGCCATTGCCGTACGCACCCACGCCGACCTGTGCGTGCTGATGCCGGAAACAGCCATGATGGAGCTGGCCTGGCCGCTGAGCGAGAAAGCGCAGTCCGACATTGACGACAAGAAACGCAAGCCCAGCAAGGAAATCCGCGTTGAAGCCATGCGCGATGCGGTGGAGTTCTCGCAGCGCACCAGCGCGCGCGGCCGCGGCAAAGTCGTGCTCGTCTATCCGGCAGAACGCATGAACCACGTGACGGCCAATGCCCTGCTCAAAACGCTGGAGGAGCCGCCAGGCGATGTGAAATTTGTGCTGGCCAGTGAAGCTGCGCACCAGTTGCTGCCCACCATCCGCAGCCGCTGCCTGGGCCACACCATGAGCTGGCCCGCGCCAGCCGCCGCGCAGCAGTGGCTGACAGAGCAGGGGATTGATGCTGCCCAGGCCCCCGCCTTGCTGCGCGCCGCCGGAGGCCGGCCGAACGATGCATTGCAGGCCAGCCGGGGCGGCCTGGACCCGAAAGCCTGGTCGGTTTTGCCCCGCGCCCTGGCCCGGGGTGATGTGGCGGCGCTGGCCAATTGGGCGCCGGCGCAAGCTGTGGACGCCCTGCAAAAACTCTGCCACGACTTGATGGCCAGCAGCTCTGGCGCGGCGCCCCGGTTTTTCGAGCCGGCGGATCTGCCAGCGGGTGCGGGGAAGGTGTCGCTCAGCGCCTGGTCGCGAGAACTGTCGCGCACCGCCCGCACGGTAGAACACCCTTTCAATGCAGGCCTGATGATTGAATCGCTTGTGAGCCAAGCCCGGATCGCCCTAAACTCAAAGCACTGACCGGCACCTATGAGCACCCCCCCCCCGACCACGCCCCGCCCCAGCGTCATCCAGCTCGCCATCAAGGAAAAAGCGGCGCTGTACGCAGCCTACATCCCGTTGTTTACCGAAGGCGGCATTTTCATCCCGACCACGCGCGACTACCGGCTGGGTGATGACGTGTACGTGCTGCTGTCCCTGCCGGACGACCCGCAGCGCTACCCGGTGGCCGGCAAGGTGGCCTGGGTAACGCCGCCCAAGGCCGCGGGTAACCGCACCCAGGGTGTTGGCATCCGCTTTCCGGCAGACGAAAAGTCCCGGCTGCTCAAGCTCAAGATCGAAGAAGTCCTGGGCGCGCACCTGGCTTCCGAGCGGCCGACCCAGACGATCTAGCCGCTTGATGTTTGTCGATTCGCACTGCCACCTAAGCTTTCCCGAGCTGTCCGAGAAGCTCCCGCAGATCCGCCAGGCGATGAGCGATGCGCAGGTCGACAGGGCTTTGTGCATCTGCACCACGCTGGAGGAGTTTGATGTGGTTCATGCACTGGCGCTGGGTCATGACAATTTCTGGGCCACGGTGGGCGTGCACCCCGACAACGAAGGCGTGACGGAGCCATCGCTGGACGACTTGCTCACCCGCGCAGCCCTGCCCCGCATCGTCGGCATTGGCGAGACCGGCCTGGACTACTACCGCCTCGGGGACAGGACGATTGCCGACATGGAGTGGCAGCGCGAGCGCTTTCGCACGCACATCCGAGCCGCGCGCCAGAGCCGCAAGCCGCTGGTGATCCATACCCGCAGTTCGTCCGACGACACCATCGCCATCCTCAGGGAGGAGGGCGAGGACGCAGGTTCAGGCTCGGCCGGGGGCGTGTTTCACTGCTTCACCGAGACGGAGCAAGTGGCAAGGGCTGCGCTGGACCTTGGTTTTTACATCTCTTTTTCCGGCATCCTCACCTTCAAAAGCGCCCAGGATCTACGCGACGTGGCGACCTTTGTCCCTCTGGACCGGTTATTGATCGAGACCGACAGTCCCTACCTCGCCCCCGTTCCCTACAGGGGCAAAACCAACAATCCGTCCTACGTGCCCTTTGTTGCCAAACAGCTGGCAGCCTTGAAGGGCCTCCCGGTGGAGGATATTGCCGGGATCACCAGCCGAAACTTCGAGCGGCTTTTCAGCGACGTAAAGTCATGAGAAATTACTTGAAGATACTGTTATATCTAATTGTTTTTATTCAATTTAAAACAGTGTTGGCAGGGTCTTACGAGGATTTTTTCGTTGCCATCAAGCAGGACAACCCTGGCGCAGTCCGCACGCTTTTGCAGCGGGGTTTCGACCCCAATACGCTGGATCCGAAAGGGCACCCGGGCTTGTATCTGGCGCTGAGCGAGCCGTCCCTGAAGGCAGCGCAGGTGCTGATTGACTGGCCGAAAACGAACGTCGAGGCTCGCAATGCGGCAGATGAAAGCCCGCTCATGATTGCAGCCTTGAAGGGGCATCTGGAGATGGCGCAAAGGCTGATCAAAAGGGATGCGGACGTCAACAAGACCGGCTGGACGCCGCTGCACTATGCGGCCACCCATGCGCACCTGGACGTGATGCGCTTGCTGCTGGAGAACTATGCGTACATCGACGCCGAGTCGCCCAACAAGACAACGCCGCTCATGATGGCGGCGTCATACGGAACCCCTGATGCCGTGAATCTGCTGCTGGAGGCCGGCGCCGACCCGTCGCTCAAAAACACTCAGGGCCTGAGCGCCATTGATTTTGCCCAACGCGCCAGCCGGGCCGATGTGGCCCAGCTCATCGCAGGTTTCATTCGTGGCCAGCAGCCCCGGGGCCGCTGGTGACCTGTTGCAGGCCGGCCGCGACTACTTCAATTTTGGTTTGCCGCGCGGAATAACGGAAGTCATGGGCGGCATCGGACGGTCTGATGGGCCGCCCGGTTTGGGTGGAGACAAATCCTTTTTAGCCTTTTTTTCCATCTTGTTGCTGCGCTGGTCGCCTTTTGCCATGGTTTTCTCCTGTTATCAATGTTTCGAATCATAAAGGGTGAGCAGAGGTGAAGAGCGCCGCGCAAACCCCACAGCGAAGGGAAGCGACGTGCAAATCCGGTGCATTACGTTTTATACGATGTGCA
>JACMQX010000232.1 GCA_014376765.1 Ramlibacter sp.
GATGAACCGGCCATCGCTGGTGCCGCCTGTCGTGGACAACTCGGTGTCTATCCCTGTTTCTGACTGGATGGCCTGCTGCACTGCAACCACCAGCTCGCCCGGCGTGGTGAGAAAGGGCCGCCCGCCTATGACCCATTGCAGTTCGTACTCCAGCCCGTGCTTGTCGAGCACGGCCTTCAGGCGCTGCTGCAGGTCTTCCGGCGTGGACTCGGTGCAAAACCGGAAATTGAAGTCAATCACCACGCTGCCCGCAATCACATTGCTGGCGCCGGTGCCACCGTGAATGTTGCTCATCTGCCAGCTGGTGGGCTGGAAAAATTCGTTGCCCTTGTCCCACTGCACCGTCACCAGCTCGGCCAGCGCAGGCGCCATCAGGTGCAGCGGGTTTTTGGCCAGGTGCGGGTAGGCAATGTGACCTTGCACGCCCTTGACGGTGAGCTTGCCGCCCATGGTGCCGCGGCGGCCGTTCTTGATCATGTCGCCGATGCGCTCCACCGACGTGGGCTCACCGACGATGCAGTAGTCCAGCTTGTCGCCGCGTTGTTTGAGCAGGTTGCACACAACCACCGTGCCGTCGATAGAAGGGCCTTCTTCGTCGCTGGTCAGGAGCAGGGCGATTGACAAATTGGGGGAGGGCGTCGCGGCAATGAACTCTTCCACGGCGACTACGAAAGCCGCGATCGAGGTCTTCATGTCGGCTGTGCCTCGCCCGTACAGCTTGCCATCTTTGTGGGTGGGCACAAACGGGTCGCTGGTCCACTTGTCCAGCGGGCCGGTGGGCACCACGTCAGTGTGCCCGGCGAAGACGATGAGCTTGCTGCCCGGTGCGCCGTCGCGCCGGGCCCAGAGGTTGGTCACGCGGAAATTGTCGGGGCCGCTCACAATCGTCTCGCCTGTGAAACCCAGGGGCGCCAGCCGCTGCATGATGATGGGCTGGCAGCCGCCGTCATCAGGCGTGACGGAGGGCCTGGAGATCAGTTGTTCGGCAAGGCGAAGCGCTGCTGGCATTTAGTGTTTGACGTCGAGCGTGATTTCCGTAAACGACGGGGTGTCGTCCGGATCATCTTCAGAAACCTCTGCCTGCGCAGCAGACGCAAAATCGTTTTGTAACCGCCACATCAGATTGGTCGGCGAGTCGGCATACAGCAGGCCTTCCTTGCGGTCCACGGTGCCCTCCACGATCAGCTTGGCAATGTCCTGCTCAAAAGTTTGCGAGCCTTCAGCCATTGACTTTTCCATGGCTTCCTTCACGCCCGAAAAGTCGCCTTTTTCAATCAGCTCGGACACCAGTTTGGTATTGAGCATGACCTCCACCGCCGGCGCCCGGCTACCGTGCACGGTGCGCAGGAGGCGCTGCGAAACGATGGCCTTCAACGCGGCGGCCAGGTCGCCCAGCATGGTGGTGCGCACCTCCACCGGGTAGAAGCTCAGTATCCGGTTGAGCGCCTGGTAGCTGTTGTTGGCGTGCATGGTAGCCAGGCACAGGTGGCCTGATTGCGCATAGGCAATGGCGGCCGACATGGTTTCGCGGTCTCGGATTTCGCCGATCAGGATCACGTCGGGCGCCTGGCGCAGCGCGTTCTTGAGCGCGATTTGCAGCGACTGCGTATCACTGCCCACCTCGCGCTGGTTGACGATGGACTTCTTGTTGACGAACAAAAACTCAACCGGGTCTTCAATCGTGAGAATGTGGCCCGAGACCCGCTCGTTGCGCGAGTCCATCATGCTGGCCAGCGTGGTGCTCTTGCCGGCGCCGGTAGAGCCGACCATCAGCAGCAAGCCACGCTTTTCCATGATGAGATCGCCCAGGATCACCGGCACGTTGAGCGACGCCAGCGGCGGAATGTCGGCCGTGATGTAGCGGATCACCACCGCATAGCTGCCGCGCTGGCGCATGGCGCTGATGCGGAAGTTGCCCACACCCGAAATCGGCAGAGCCATGTTGAGCTCGCCAGATTCCTCCAGCTCTTCAATGCGGATGGGCGGCAGCACCTCGGCCAACAGGTTGCGCGCTGCGTCGGGCGGCAGCACCTGGCTGTTGATCGGGATGCACTGGCCGTTGATCTTGATCATGGCCGGAGAGTGGGCGGACAGGTAAACGTCCGACGCCTTCTTCTCGCCCATCAGGCGGAGGATCCGCTCCATCGTGCCCATAGTTGCCATGATGCTTGTCCTTGAGGTCGGCGGGGTATGGTCTGGAAAAATCAGTCGCGCAGCAGGTCGTTCAAGCTGGTGGTGGAACGCGTCTTGGCGTCCACCTTCTTGACGATGATGGCTGCGTAGAGGTTGTATTTGCCGCCGTCCTTGGGCAGGCTGCCCGAAATCACTACCGAGCCGGCCGGCACCCGGCCGTAGGAGGTGATGCCGGTGGCGCGGTCATAAATTGGCGTGCTCTGGCCGATGTACACGCCCATGGAGATCACCGAGTTTTCTTCAACGATCACACCCTCAACCACCTCCGAGCGCGCACCAATGAAGCAGTTGTCTTCAATGATGGTCGGGTTGGCCTGCAGCGGCTCCAGCACGCCACCCAGCCCCACGCCACCCGACAAGTGCACGTTCTTGCCGACCTGCGCGCAGGAGCCCACGGTGGCCCAGGTGTCCACCATGGTGCCTTCGTCGACATAGGCGCCGATATTCACGTAAGAGGGCATGAGGATCGCGCCCCTGGCGATGTAGCTGCCCCGACGCGCCACCGCAGGCGGCACCACGCGCACGCCGGCCTCGCGCATCTGCGCTTCAGACAGGTGGGAGAACTTGGTCTGCACCTTGTCGTAGAAGCCCAGCGAGCCGGCCTTGGTCAGCTCGTTGTCTTTCAGGCGGAAACTCAACAACACTGCCTTCTTGATCCACTGGTGCACTGTCCACTGGCCCACCGACTGGCGCGTGGCCACGCGCAGGCGCCCCGCGTTGAGCTCGCCGATCACGTGGTCGACGGCTTGCATCACTTCCGGGGAAACGGACTTGGGTGACAGGTTGGCGCGGTCTTCCCACGCGGCGTCGATGATCTGGTTGAGTTGTTGAGTCATGGATTTTGTTTGACGAAGTTGACGATACGGGTTGCTGCTTCCACGCATTCTGCGGTTTCAGCCACCAGGGCCATTCGGATGCGCCCGGCGCCGGGGTTGATACCGGCCGCTTCACGCGCCAGGTAGCTGCCCGGCAACACCGTCACATTGTATTGAGCCAGCAGCCCGGCGGCGAACGCCGTGTCGCTTCTGCCAACATCTGCCCACAGGTAAAAACCCGCATCCGGCAGGACCACGTCCACCACCTCGGCCAGCAAGGGCGTGACCTGGGCGAACTTGGCGCGGTACATGGCGCGGTTGTCCACCACATGCTGCTCATCGTTCCAGGCGGCGATGCTGGCAGCCTGCACCGGCGGGCTCATCGCACTGCCGTGGTAGGTGCGGTAGAGCAAAAACTGCTTGATAAGGGCGGCGTCCCCCGCGACAAAACCGCTGCGCATGCCGGGCACGTTGCTGCGCTTGGACAGGCTGGTGAAGGCCACCAGGTTGCGCAAGTCCTCGCGGCCCAGCTTGTGCGCTGCTTCCAGGCCGCCCAGAGGGGGCTCGTCGCGAAAATAAATCTCGCTGTAGCACTCATCAGAGGCAATGACAAAGCCGTAGCGGTCGCTCAGGTCAAACAGCTTTTTCCATTCAGCCAGCGGCATCACGGCGCCGGTGGGGTTGCCTGGCGAGCAGACAAAAATCATTTGTGTGCGAGCCCAGACATCGGCCGGCACGCTGTCCCAGTCGATCGCGAAATTGCGCGCCGGGTCGCTGGGCGCGTACCAGGGCTGCGCCCCCGCCAGCAGCGCCGCGCCTTCGTATATTTGGTAGAACGGGTTGGGGCAAATAACTACAGGTTTGCCTCGAGTGGGGTCTATGACCGTCTGAGTGAAGGCAAACAACGCCTCACGTGAGCCGTTGACCGGCAGCACCTGCGTGGCCGCGTCCAGCGCCAGCCCGTACCGGCGCTGAAGCCACCCGGTGAACGACGCACGCAAGGCCGGGTCGCCGGCAGTGGCCGGGTAGCCGGCCAGCCCACCGAGGGACGAGCAGATGGCGTCCTTGATGAACTGCGGCGTCGGGTGCTTGGGCTCGCCAATGCCCAGGCTGATGGGCCGCAGGGCGGGGTTGGGTGTGACGGTGGAAAAAAGTTGCCGCAGCCGCTCAAAGGGGTAGGGCTGCAAGGTGGCCAGCAAGGGATTCATGCAGTCGATTATCACGCGGGTGTTGCGGCGGCGTCTTGCGGTGCGGGGGGGCATTCGCTGGCTGCCGCGTTTTCAACAGCAGCGCTTGCGACGCTGAGAGTTGGTAGCCGCGCTGGGTTGGCGGTGTGCTGGCCAGTTCATTGGGTTCTGCCCCGCGGGATGGCGGTAGCGGGTGCCTGCCGCAGGGAAGTAAAGGAGGAGCGCGCAGCGCGGGGGACATGAACGAAGGCAGGTACCCGCCGCCGTCCTGCGGGGCGCATACCATACCAGGTGGACGGCACACCGCCAGGCAGCGCCGCGATCAACTCACAGCGCCGCAGGGGCTACTGCTGTCAGTCCTTGTGCGCAGGCGCTTCAGTTTTGTCTTGAGGTTTGGGCTGGTCGCCAATCACAGACTTGAGCGGGCAGATGCTGAACGCAGGGCATTTGGGGCAGCCGACGGCCATCGCGATGGGGCAC
>JACMQX010000233.1 GCA_014376765.1 Ramlibacter sp.
CGCGCGCAGGCGCTGCGTCGCGGTGGCGCCGGTGCTGCGGTAGAAGCGCGTCGCGCCGGGTGTCGTGACGAGTGCGTGGGCGCCGGGGTGGAGCGTGAGGTCGATGTCGAGTTCGTCGCCGCCGACCAGGCCACCGGGCGGGTGCACGAGCACGTTGTGGCAGATCGCCGGGGCCTCGGGGTACAGGCTCGCGAGCACGCGCAACGGCCCGTCGTGGCGGTCGTGCAGCACGGTACGCGGCACGCCGCGGAGTTCGTCGCACCGGTAATCGAGTGCGAGCGAGCCCTTCCAGGCCATCAGCGCCGGATCGCCGTCACGCGCGCTGCCAGAACGCGACGTGCAACGCGGCGATCTCGGCCTCGACCTCGGCGATCGGCCCCCACACGCGGATGCCTTTCTGGCCGGCGGCGAAGACCTGGCGGCTGGGCAGGTCGAGCGTCGCGTTCTCGGGGTGGTCGCCGGTGAACTGCAGCAGTCGGTGCTCGTCCATGCCGTAGACGAGCCGACCGATGTTCGCCCAGTACTGCGTGCCGGCGCACATGCAGCAGGGCTCGACGGTGCTGTAGAGCGTGCAGCTCCAGAGCTCCTCGGGCGTCCAGGCCTTCGCGGCCATGCGCGCGAGCACTGCCTCGGCGTGGTTCACGGTGTCGATGTTGCCTTGCTCGCTGAGCACGGTTTCGTGGTCGGGGCCGATCAGCACGGCGCCGAACGGGTGGTGACCGGCATCGAGCGCGCGTTTGGCGACCGCGTTGGCGCTGCGCAGGTGGCGCTGCATCTGCTCGGGCGTCGGGTCGTTGCCCGGGGGAAGCGGTCGCGCGGCGTCGTTCAAGAATGGATCACTCGGGTTGGCGCCTCGGGCGCGAGCCTCAAGTCTGCATCAACTCCGCGCGCCGCGATGCGCCCATCCCGTGGTGCGCTTCTCGATCACCGCGAACAATTCGTACATCGCCATTGCCATCGCGCCCACGACCACCAGCCCGGCGAAGGCCAACCCCATCTGCATCGACGAGCCGGCCGAGATCAGCAGGTAGCCGATGCCTTCGTTGGCGGCCGTCATCTCCGAGACCGTGGTGCCGACGAACGCGAGTGTGATCGCGACCTTCAGCGAGGCGAAGAAATACGGCATCGAGCGCGGCAGGCCGACCTTGATCAGCACGTCCCAGCGGCGCGCGCCGAGCACGCGCAGCACGTCTTCGAGTTCCGGCTCGAGCGTGGCGAGGCCGGTCGCGATGTTGACGGTGATCGGGAAGAAGGAGATCAGGAACGCGGTCAGTACCGCCGGCCCGACGCCGATGCCGAACCACACCACGAGGATCGGCACGAATGCGGCTTTCGGCAGCGCATTGAAGCCGGTCATCAGCGGGTACATCGCCGCGTAAGCCATGCGCGAGCTGCCGACCAGAACGCCGAGCAGCATGCCGACGACGATCGAGATGCCGAAGCCGACCATCGTGACCCAGAACGTCCGCCACGCGTGGCCGGCGATCAAGCGGCCTTGCTCGACGAGCTTCGCGAGGATGGCGCTGGGTGCCGGGAAGATGAACTCCGAGATCTCGAACCCGCGACAGATCGCTTCCCACAACAACAGCACGACGATGAGCAGCAGCCAGGGGGCGGCGCGTTCTTGTTGTTGGCGGTTCACGGGAAGTGCCTCGTCTGCCGCGACGCGCGGAACGACCTGACGAGCATCACGACGCGAGCTCCGGCGCCACGCCGGTCAGCGGCTTGCGAATCGCCCCGATGTGCTCGCGCAGCTCGAGCACGATGTCGGTGAACTCCTTCGTGTAGGTCAGCGCCAGTTCGCGCGGCCGCGGCAGCTCGATCACCTTCTTCGCCACGATGCGACCCGGTGAGCGGCTCATCACGTACACGGCGTCGGCGAGGAACACCGCTTCGCGCAGATCGTGCGTGACCAGGATGACGTTGAATTTCTGCGCGCTCTGCAGGTCGCGCAGGATGCAGCACAGGTCCTCGCGCGTGAACGCGTCGAGCGCGCCGAAGGGTTCGTCGAGCAGCAGCATTTTCGGTGCGTGGATCAGCGCGCGACAGATCGACGCGCGCTGCTGCATCCCGCCCGAAAGCACCCACGGGAACTTGTCTTCGTACCCGCCGAGGCCGACGCTCTGCAGCAGCTTGCGGCCCTTGTCTTCGTACTCGGCCCGCTTCGCGCGAAAGGACGATCGATAAGGCTCGACGATCTCGAGCGGCAACAACACGTTGCCGAGCGTCGTCCGCCATGGCAGCAGCGACGACGACTGAAACGCCATGCCGGTGATTTTCAGCGGCCCGGCGACCTGGCGGCCGTCGATCGTGATGCTGCCTTTCGACGGCATCTTGAGCCCGGTCGCGAGCTTCATGAAGGTCGACTTGCCGCAGCCCGAAGGCCCGACGATCGCGATGAACTCGCCGCGCTCGACGCGGAGCGAGATGTCTTCGACCGCGAACTGCTGTTTCGCGAGCAGCTCTTCGCTGTAGGCCAGCCAGACGCTGCTGAAATCGACGAACGCCGTCATATCGCGCTGCTTATCTTTTGGCGGTCTTGAAGATGTCGCGCTCGGCGGCCGGCGGCAGGAACAAGCCGTTCCAGATGGTCGCGCTGTCGACCCGCGCCTTGGTCGCGAAGGCGTCGGAGACCTGGCTGCCCATCAGGCTCAGGCGCGGCGCGAGCGCATTGCCGAAGCCCTCGGCCCTGGCGTCGGCGGTCAGCACCGTCGCGTCGAGCGCGAGTTTCAGGCGGCGTTCTTCGAGCGTGGCGTCGACCAGGCCGTCGCGGGCTTTCAGCGTGACGATCGCGCCTTTCGGGTCGGCGATCACGTCTTTCACGCCTTTGGTGTACGCACGCAGAAAACCGCGCACGGCCTCGGGGTTCTTCTTCAGAAAGGCCTCCGAGACGATCACCGCATTGCCGTAGAGCTTGACGCCGTGATTCGGGTAGGGGAGCACGACGATGTCGTCGGCCTTGATGCCGCGCGCCTCGAGGTTGAGCAGCGAGGTGAAGGTGAAACCGGTGATGGCGTCCACATCGCCGCGGGCCAGCATGGTCTCGCGCAGGGGCGGGTCCATGGCGGTCCATTGCACGCCGGTGATGTTGTTGGCCTTGGCAAAGATCGGGAAAGCGCGGCGGCCCGCGTCAAACACCGGCGCGCCCAGCTTTTTGCCGTTCAGGTCAGCCGGCGTCTTGATGCCGGATTTCTTGAGCGCCATGACCGAGGCCGGCGTGTTGTTGTAGACCATCATGACGGCCACCGGTTTGTTGGGTGCGTCCGGGTTGTTGGCGTGAAACTCCATGAGCGCGGCCATGTCGGCAAAGCCCATGTCGTAGCTCCCGGAGGCCACGCGGGTAACGGTACCGCCGGAGCCGTTGCCGGCGTCCACAGACACGTCCAGCTTGGCGTCCTTGAAATAGCCTTTGGCCACGGGCACGAGGAACAGCGCGGCCGGGCCTTCAAAGCGCCAGTCAAGCTGGAATTTGATGGGTGTGACGGCTTGTGCAAATGCGGCGCCTGAAAAGGCCGTGGCCACGCACAGGGCGGTGGCGGTTTGTATGGCAGTGTGGATAAAGGCACGTTTGTTCATGGAGGCTCCAGAGAGGCAGGGGTCACAAGATGGTGTACAAAATGAGTCAAAGCAAAAACGGTGCCCGTCGTTTCGACGGACGCTTCTGCGAAGGCCTCATTCTGGGACAGCTTTGACCGCTGCGCGATGCCTGCGTGATGGGGGATTACCCCCGTGCCGGGTGGCTGTGAAGCCGGCCTGGGCTGATTACAAGGGGCTGGGCACGAGCGACGGGTCAGCTTCGACCCTTCTTTGCAACACCGCATAGCCTGCTTCCCACGCGTCGCCATAGGACGGCAAGGGTGCCTGCGCAGTGGCCACTTCACGCGCGTCGCGTTGTCCCGTGCCTTCCATAAGCAACCAGGCAAAGCAGCCGGGGTCAATTTCGTCAACCGTGATGCCAATGTGGCGCATGTTCATGATGGGGGTCCTGCAGGTAATTTGGGGTTCGGGTGACTTTAAGAGTGCCGCTGCGGCGCCGTCGTGAGAGAGGTGGCCCATCTTTTGTAGGCGTTTGCCTGACGTGGCGCGTGTCAGTGCGCGACTACCCGGGGTTCAGGCAACGTCTGGCGCCGGGTGCGCACGGCCGCCCGTAAGCTCAACCCATCAACTACTGGAGATTCACATGGGCATCCTTCTCTGGATTCTGGGCGTGCCGATCACCTTGATCATTGTTCTCAAGCTGTTTGGGGTGTTCTGAGTCACTTGCAGCCAAGTCTTCAGCCAAGCGGGGCCTTTGGGCCCCGTTTGCCTTTGGAGAGCCGTTCCGTGGCATAAAGCCAGCTGCGACGGCATCAAAGGACTCACGATGAACACTCGATACAAGGCACCCCGGCTGATGTGGACGCTGGCGCTGTGGCTCGCTGTGGCCCCTGCAGTCCTTGCCCAGTTGCCAAGCCGGCAGACAGGCGATCGGCAAGGCGCAAACGCACGTTACGTCGCTGGCGCGGCCGACCCGGAAGGGATAGGCAAGCGCTACATGGGCCGTGAGATTGCAGGCGTCATGGGCTGGCAGGGCGCGGCCTGGCTGGAGCGGCAGGAGCGCGCCAGGGAAGAGCGTACCGACCTGCTGCTTGAATCCCTCAAGCTCAAGCCGGGCATGGTGGTGGCTGACATTGGCGCGGGCACGGGCTACCTGTCGACACGCATGGCCACAGCGGTCATGCCGCGCGGCAAGGTGCTGGCGGTGGACGTGCAGCCCGAGATGGTCCGCATGCTGCGGGACGCTGTCCAGAAAACCGGGCTGACCCAGATCAAGCCGCTGCTGGGGGCGCAGGACGACGTCAAACTGCCCGCTGCCTCAGTGGACCTCGCCATCATGATGGACGTCTACCACGAGTTGGCGTTTCCCTATGAAGTGCTGAGCAGCATCAAGCGCGCGCTCAAGCCGGACGGACAGGTGGTGTTTGTGGAATACCGCGCTGAAGATGCGGCGGTGCCCATCAAGGCATTGCACAAGATGAGCGAGGCCCAGATCAAACGCGAGGCAGCAGAGGTGGGGCTGGTGTGGGAGCGCACGGTGCAGACCTTGCCCTGGCAACACTTCGTAATATTTCGCAAGGCGGGGCGTTAAGGGCTCGCCGCCAGGGTCTGGCCGCTAAGCCTCGTCATGAGGTGCGACCGCGACCAGATCCTCGTAATACCTGAAATGGTTGCAGCTGCTGGCCCAGTGCCGGTTGGTTGAGCGCCTGTCCCCCACACCCACCACCACGCGGCCGGCCGCCTTGAGTTTTTGCGACAGCGGCATGAAGTCGCTGTCGCCCCCCACGATGACGACGGTGCCGATGTGCGCGAAGCGCCCTACATCGTCCATGGCGTCCAGGCACAGACGGATGTCCGCGCCGTTCTTGGCCAAGCCGCCGGGCGGAAAGAGCTGCACCAGCTCCACGCCGGCCTGCAGCAGCGCGTCGCGGTAACGGCCGAAGAACTGCCAGTTGCAATACGCGCGGTGAATCGCCAGGTGCCCGAAGGATGTGGCCAGTGCGGCAACCGCCGCAATGTCTATCAACGGCTCCTGGGGGCGAAAGCGGTTGTCCTGCCGGGCGTAAAAGCCTTCTTCACGCGCGTCGCAGAGGCTGGCGTGCAGGTTTTCAAAATCCCAGTAGAGGGCGGTGCAGGCGGTGGGGGCGCTGTACGCGCTGCCCAGAGGTACCGACATGGCAGGCCGGGGCCTATTTCTTGTTGGCTTCGACCAGGCCTTCAATGACCTTCTCGAGCTTTTCAGTGTGCGCTTCTTCAGCCTTGAGCAGCTTGGTGACGGCAGTGAGTTCGTCGGCGGCCTGCTGGACTTTGCTTTCGACTTCCAGGTTCTGCTCCAGGGCGCGTGAGACCAGCGCGTCTTCCTTGGCTTCATCGGGCAGGGCTTCCTGCAGCACCTCATTGGTCAGCACCAGTTCCGCGCCCGCCACCTCCAGCGCGTCCTTGACCTTTTGGGTCTTGGTTCGCGCAATGGTCAACGGCTTGGCGCCGGTGGGCTGTGCAGGGGAAATCATCGGGCGATGATACCAGCGCAATCCGGTTTCGCGAACTCAGGCCACCCTGAACTCATTGGCCCGGCGCAGCCAGCCGCTCAGAAAAACAGCCTGGTTGGGGCGGCCCTTCACAATGCCCTCATACAGCTGGATCCGGCGGTCAACCAGCTGGTTGATCAGCCGCTTTCCCATGGACCGGTCAGCCTTTTTCACGGCGGCCATGGTTTGGAGGCCGATGCAGCCGTCCGCAATGCAATGAAAGCCCGCTGCGTCCACCACTTCCTGCAGCAGCCTGATCGCCGTACCCGGACCGTGGTTGATGGCCATGTCAAAGACAACATGCTGGACAAGCGCTGGCAGCTTGTCCAGGCCCGGCTCGGTGAAGTAGGTATTGCGGTAGATGGCCCGCGCTTCATCCTGCTTCATGCGGCGAACATCCTCACGCGTCACGGCGGCGCCACGGCAGCAGGCCAGGGTGTCCAGGGTAATTCCGAAGTTGGTGGGGCCGCCCCGGTCGGCAGGGTGGTCCACAAAGCCGCCTTCGCGGTCGAGGACTCTGTCGATCATCAGGTCGACCAGCGTGACCGGGGCAATATCCGTCGCGGCGGCATGGCCCTCATTTCGCGGGTTGGTCCGGGCGCCCCTGTAGGTCGGCATGGGTGTTCTCCTTGAATGCAGCCACAGGCCGGGGCTGCAAAAAAGATCATGCTATCGAGGAATGTTGTGGCCCGCATCCTCCTATCAATGCTTAGCCGGGGCCCCCAGCCATCAGGACCAGCTGGAAATTGTGCGGCGCTGCGCCTTTACCGGCAATGGCGTGAACAGCCCGCTGCAAGCCAGCCGCGCCCTGCAGTTTCAGGTCACAGGATTGGAGTGCAGGGCCTTCGCGCACCCCTGCAAGCAGGCTGTGCAAGCACAGGGCGCTGGGCGCCGCGAGCAGGCCGTCCAGCCGCTGGCCCAGCAGGTACTCGCGCGGCAGGCCCAGCAGTTGAGCACCTGCCAGATTGATTTCATACAAAACGGTGCCTGAATCCAGCACCAGTAGCCCGGCCGGCGCGTTTTCAATCATGGCGGTCTGGCGCGCCATGGCGACTTCAAGGTCGGCGCGTGCGTTGCCGAGTTCTTCCAGCTGCATGTCCAGTTCGACTTGATGGACTTGCAGCTCATGCAGCAAGGCGAGCGCGTCGGCCGCTGTGGTTGGCGAGGACGCCAGCTGATGCAACACCTCCAGCGCCCCGGACATGGTGGCGCGGTCGGGGTCCACCGCCTGCTGACCGCTCAAGTGCGCAAGCGCCCGCTGGCGCAGACCCAGCCGGTCGTTGTCCAGGTCAATGGTTTGCAGCATGAAATCTCCTGTTCAATCAAGGTTACGCGCTGCGCAGGCGCGCCTCAAGCGCTTTGGACGAAGTGATGTCGATCAGCGTGATGACCACGCCCTGGATCACATTGGACAGCGTCCGGTAGGGCTTGATGCGCACCAGGAACCACAGCCCGTCGGTGGTGGTGATCTCTTTTTCAATGAAGCTCAAGGTACGCAGCGTCTCGCGGGCGTCTTCGTTGAGCTGCGGGTAGACCAGGGTGCTGGCCAGATCGGTCAGCGGCCGGCCGATGTCGCTGTCGCGCAGGTGGATGATGCGGGTGATCCGGTCGGTGTAGCGCCGCACGTTGAGGGCGCTGTCCAGGAACAGCGTTGCAATGTCGGTGCTGTTGAGCAAATTCTGCATGTCGCTTTGCGCCAGCGCCAGGTCGTCCAGCTTGGTTTGCAGCTCGCCGTTGAGCGTCTGCAATTCCTCGTTCATCGACTGCGACTCTTCCTTGGAGGTGGTGAGTTCTTCATTGGCCGACTGCAGTTCTTCATTGGTGGATTGCAGCTCTTCATTGGCCGCCTGCAGCTCTTCGGCTGATGCGCCCATTTCCTGGCGCAGTGCATGGATCTCGTCTTTCAGGCGCTGCAGTTCCTCCGCTGTGGCCGGATCGGCCGGACCGTCCTCGGTGTCGGTTTTCCTGCGCTTGCGTTTGGCAGCGGGTTGGGCGGCCTCGCGGAACACCACCATCACCAGGCCCGCCAGCGACTTGGGCTCCTGCATGGCCTTGACGGTGATGTCCAGCATGGTCGGCACCTCGTCGTCCAGGCGCAGGCCGCGCAGGTCGATGGTGCCGCGCTCCTGCAGCACCTGGCGAAGCGTCGCCGCCAGCTGCGTACGGATCGCGGGCCGGGCCATGACGTGGATGTTCCAGTTGGCTTTGCCCGACGCCGGCTCCAGGTACTTGCCCACACTGCCGCTGACGTACACCACATCACCCTGCTCATTGACGAGCACGGCCGCCGGAGAGAACTCCTGCAGCAGGGCCTGCTCTGCATGGGTCTGCAGATTGGCGGATTGGGTGGCAGCTTGAGGCACTTTCGACTCCTTGGGAAGCCGGTTCGACGGCTGGCGCGTGATGATGGGGAAATTGACTGACCGGGGGTTGAGCGCATTGTCACTACGCCGGTAGATGCGGTACTTCTGGCTGAGCGGCAGGAACAGCCCTTGGGCATTGCCCGCCGTCTCCGAGCCGCCCAGCAGCAAGGCGCCGCCGTGGCGCAGGCTGTAGCCAAACAGAGGCACCAGCCGCTTTTGCAGGGTGGCGTTGAAATAGATCATCACGTTGCGGCATGACAGAAAGTCCAGCCGAGTGAAGGGCGGATCCAGAATGACGTCGTGCTGCGCGAACAGCACCATCTCGCGAATCTGCTTGTCGATCTGGTAGCCGTTGTCCTTGACCGAAAAAAACCTGGCCAGCCGCGCCGGGTCCATTTCAGCCGCGATGCTCGCCCGGTAGCAGCCCCTGCGCGCGGCGATGATGGCGTCACCGCTCAGGTCACTGGCAAAAATCTGCAGGATCCGGCCTGCTGCGGTGGGCAGGGCTTCGACCACCTCGGTGAAGAGCATGGCCAGCGAGTAGGCCTCTTCGCCGCTTGAGCAGCCCACTACCCAGGCCCGCAGGCGAGTGCCTTCCGGTGTGCGGGCGATCAGGTCGGGCAGGACGTTGTCCTTGAGTTCCTTCCAGACCTCGGGGTCGCGAAAGAAGCTGGTCACGCCAATCAGCAGCTCCTTGAACAGCAGGTCCAGCTCCTGCGGGTTCTGCCGGACAAATCCCTCGTAAGCGGCCTTGGTGGCAAGGCCATGCACGCTCATTCGGCGAACAATGCGCCGGCGCAAGGTGCTGATCTTGTAGTCCGAGAAATCGTGTTTGCTGCGCTCCTGCAGCAGCTGCAGGACAGACGCCATCGCATGTGCATTGCTCTCATCGCCGCCTTCTGGCTGCAGCAAGGCCGACTGCTGTTCCGCCGCAATGCGCAGCAGCTGCGCGGGCAACTCCGCCGGCAGCCCGACGATGTCCACGCAGCCGGCGGCCACCGCGCTTTTGGGCATGGAGTCGAATTGCGCCGTCTCGGGCGTTTGCGCAAAGGTCAGCCCGCCCTGCGACTTGATGGCTTGCAAACCCAACGTGCCGTCAGACCCCATGCCCGACAACACCACGCCAATGGCCCGTTCACCCAGCTCGCGCGCGAGCGAAGAAAAAAGAATATCAATCGGCAGCCGCAGGCCTCGCGGCTGAGACGGGGGCGCCAGGCGCAGCGCGCCAGCGGCAACGGTGAGGTCGCGGTTGGGCGGTATGACGTACACCACATCCGGTTCGACACGCATGCCGTCGGCCGCCTCGATGACCGGTATGGCGGTGCTTCGCTGCAGCAGCTCGCACAGCATTGCCTTGTGCGTCGGGTCCAGATGCTGGACGACGACATAGGCCAAGCCGCTGTCGGGGGGGATTTGTGCGAGGAACTGTTCGAGGACGGCGAGGCCGCCGGCTGAAGCCCCTATACCGACGATGCGCACTGAGCCAAACTTGCTGGCGGTGCCAGTCATTCGGGCGCTAACCGCCGATGTGTCAGCGCCGGCGGTGAGGCCGGCGGGGGGTGGGGAAACCATGCCGGATTATGCGCGCCGGCTTCGACACCCCCCGGTCATCAAACGATCGGCGACACGTTGTCTGTCTCGTCAGCCGGCACGGCAAAGTTGTCCCTGATGACCAAGGGCTCTGACGACTCGTCGTTCTGGCTGAGCGACAGGATGAACGCGACGAATGACGCGCTGCTCACCCCCGCGCTGTCCGGCACGGTATTGGCGGCCGAGTTGTTGTCGCTGCTGCCGCTGGCGCAGGCCGACAGGACCAGCGCGGCGGCCGTAAGCCCCGCAGCTAGCCCAAGGGTCTTGAGTTTGTGTTTCATGGCTGGGTCCTTTGTGCTCAGGGGTAGGTCGTGCCTGCGGCAGGGGCGGGGTTCGAATTGCCCGGCAGCGGCGTGGTCAGGTAGGGGAAGGTTGCGAAGTAGTTGGCTGAGGTTTTTCGCACGCCATCGGTGAAGGCCATGTTGCCCGAGGGAGCGTCAGAGGGCTTGCAACCCAGCTTGAAGGTGTCGCCCGTACCCGTCAGCTGGCACAAGGCGCCCATGGCCACGCGCAGCGTCACGTCCACTACGTCGTCACCGGGGCGGCGGCCGTTGGGGTAGCCTGCGTTGTCGCCGCCGGCCACACCCATCGCGTTCTGCGAGCCAATCGCCACCGGCGGGGTGCTGGTGTTCAGGCGCATCATTTCGCCGCCGATCACGTTCTTGGGCTGGTTCACGCCCTCAATGCCCTTGAGGAACACGGTGAGCAGGTCGGTACGCGGGAAATTCGTCGGCGCCTTGGCGGCAGGGAACAGCGACTCGATCAGGGTGGGCACCGTCGGGTTGGTCACATAGTCAGCGAACTTGGTGGCGTCATCTTTCGGACGGGAGGCATTGAACTTGTCTTTGTCATCAATGCCAATCACCACTTCATTGACCAGCGGCATGCCCAGGCGCGACACCTGGGTCCATGCGCCGCCGGTGCGGGTCGCGTTGCCAAGGCCCGTTGACGGCGAGCCGTTCAGCAAGCGGCCCTGGCGCAGGCTGGCGGTGGTGTAGCCGCCAATCACCGGGTCGCCTGCTGTCAGGCCCAGGCAGCTGATCGGTACTTCCAGCGCGAGCGTGCTGATGTTCTTGCCTTCAAGGTCGTTGTTGTTGCCGCCCACTTCAGGGCCCAGCAAATTCATGTTGAACAGGTCAAAAATTTTGCCCACCGAGATGAAGAAGGGCTCTTTGCGCTGGCCGACAAAAACTCGCCCGGGCGTGGCGCAGCCGGGAATGTTCACGGTGTAGATGTGCTGGTTGGCATAGGTGGCGTAGCCGGTCGTGCCGCCAAACACCTTGTCGCCAATGTTGTCCACCGGTTTGTCAAAGGTCGAAGCGTTGTTGCCGACGTTGGTCAGAGGGCTGCGGGTGTTGCCGCGGCGCGCGCCGCGCACCAGGTCGACGGTGAAGGTCTCGCGCACATTAAGCGTGGCGGGGTTGATGCCCGAGATCTGGCCGCTGTTGATGAGCGGAATTTTCACGGCCTTGCCGCCCACGTTCAGCGTGCCGCCCTTGGAGGTGTTCTTGAAGCGGAACTGGAAAGTGAGGTCTTCGACCGCGTCGCCGTTGTTGTCCAGGTGAATTTCGTAGTTGGCGTCCGGGTCGAACATGTAGAAGTTCGGGCCGCCCTGCGGGTCCTGGAAAGGCTGGTAGTTGGCCAGGATGGTGATGTAGTCCTGGCGGTTGGCCTCATAGCTGCGGAACATGTAGAAGTCGGTGGCGTCCACCTTGGACTGGCCGCTGATGAAGGGCGCTTCGCGGTGGCTGGACGCCATGGCCGCAGGGGCTGCCAGTGTCAGGGTCAGTGCGGCACCCAGTATGGCGACGGCGCCGCCAATGGGTGAATGGGTAAAAGAAGTTCGGGTCATAGCTGTTCCTTCAAACGTGAGGTTTATGGGCTTGTTCCGCAAGGCTTTGATGCACCAAGGGTCTGGCGGAACAGATGGAAGGTAGGCGCCGCCCGACGTCGGCTCTGTCTGATACCGCACGCATGCAAGCGGCGGCTGTGAATGCCACGGAAGTCGCGCATTTGTCTGACGGTGGCTGTCTTGCGCTCTCACGATCTGCTCTCAAGGCAAGTCCAAAAATTGCCCATTTGTTACGAGTCAACACATGAAAAATCGCATCAGCTGTGCGGTATCGCGAGCCCGCAGATCGGGCGGCACCAGCACCACTTCAGTCGCCTCAGCGGGGTCGCACCGTGCGATCCATTCCTCCAGCGCCTGCGATTGCCGCGCGCCGGGTTGGGACAAAGGCACGTCAATGTCGCGCCCGGCGATATCGATCATGGGCAGGCCCGCCTCACTGGCCGCCACGCAGGGCCAATGTGTCAATTGACATACGCCCATGCGGGGTGCAGGCCCTATGATGTGGCGCCCCAGCACCATCATGAATATTCCCGCCAAGCCAGCTTCTCCCAAACCCGTCACGCTGGCCAATTGCGACAACGAGCCCATCCACACCCCCGGCTTCATTCAACCCCACGGCGCCCTCTTTGCATTTGATGCCGCGCAGCGCCTGGTGAATTGCAGTGCGAACGCGGCCGCCCTGCTGGGTGTGACGCCCATTCAATTGGGGGAGCTGCTGGCGGCGAGTCATTTTCCCGGCTACGACAGCGTTCACCAGTTGATGGCCGATGTTCAGGCCTCGCCTGACAGTGATGTCGTGCCCTATGCAACCGAGGTGCATGGGCCTGGCGGTACCTTTGATGTCATCGCTTACCGTACTGCCACTGGCGTGATTTGCGAGTTTGAAGCCCGCATGGGCGCCGCGCCCATACCCACGGGCTTTTCCTTCGTTTCGCATCGCAGCATGGAGCGGCTCAAGCGAGAGCAAAGCATGCAGGGCCTGCTGCAGGCAGCGGTGGAAGAGATACGCCGCTGGACGGGTTTTGACCGCGTCATGGCCTACCGCTTCCGTCACGACGACAGCGGTGACGTGGTGGCTGAGGCGCTGGATGGCGCACTCCAGCCCTTTCTCGGCCGGCGCTACCCGGCCGGCGATATACCGGCGCAGGCGCGGCGCCTCTACGTCATCAACACCGTCCGGCTGATTGCAGACACCCGGATGCAGCTTGTGCGTGTGGACGCGGCACCAACAGCCGTTGGGCCGCTGGACATGAGCCACGGCATTTTGCGCAGCGTCTCGCCGGTGCACATTGAATATCTGAACAACATGGGCGTGGGCGCGTCCATGAGCGTGTCCATCGTGATCGGCGGCAGGCTGTGGGGCATGCTGGCCTGCCACCACCGGGCGCCGCTGCGTATGGCCTACGCGGTCCGCATGGCCTGCGACGTGCTGGCCCAGGTGCTGGCGGCGAACCTGCAGGGCATTTTGTCGCGCGATTCCGCAGCGCGGGCCCATGCAGCGGCCAGTCTGCGCCTTCGCGTGGTGGAGGCAGTGCTGCATGCCAACGACATCGTCCGTGCGCTGGCTCAGGCGGCGCAGGCCTTGCAGGACGGCTTCAACGCCGATGGCGTGGTTGTGGCCAATGTGGCCAGGCAGGAAATTTCAGGCGGCATGCCGGCCGAGGTGGCCACGGCCCTGATCGATTGGCTCAACGCCGACGATCCGGCTCCCGGACGGATGCGCGCCTTCAATTCTTTGGACGGCTTGCCGCAGGAACTGCGCGACAAGCTCGGCGGCTGGTGCGGCGTTCTGGGGCTGCCGTTTGGCGCCGAAGCGCGCAGCTGGCTGTTGCTGCTGCGCAAGGAACAAATTGAGACGGTGATGTGGGGTGGCAAGCCGGAAAAAGTGTATAAGCCCGGCCCGCTGGGTGCGAGGCTTACCCCGCGCGGCTCGTTTGACCTGTGGCGTGAAATTGTCCGTGGCCAAGCCGTGCCCTGGGACGACAGCGACCTGGCCAACGCCCAGAAGATGCTTGACGAACTGGTCCGCGCCGACGCTGCCCAATATGCCGAGATCGCCCGCGCCCGCAACCAGCTCATGGCCATGTTGGGCCATGACCTGCGCAGTCCTATCCAGGCGATATCCCTGACGGCGACCTTGTTGGAGCGGCGCGGCGAGGGCGGCAACCTGAGCCGCGGCCTGCATTCATCCAGCTCGCGGATGCAGCGGCTGGTCGAGCAGGTGATGGACATGTCGCAGCTGCACAGCGGCCTGCTCAAATTCAACATGCAGAAGATTGACCTGGCCGGGATCATCCATCAGCTGGTGGCGGAGTCGCGCCTGGCCTACCCGGATGTGAATGTGACCTGCGTGGTGCCGCGCCGTCTGGAAATGCTGGCCGATGGCGACCGCATGGGCCAGGTCGTGAGCAACCTGCTGGGCAACGCCTGCCAGCACGGCACGCTGGGCGAGCCGGTGCTGGTGCAACTGAATCAGGAAGGTGGCGAGGCGGTGCTGGACGTCAGCAATGCAGGCGCATCGATTCCTGGCGACGTGGCTGATTCGCTGTTCCAGCCGTTCAAGCGGCTGACATCGCGCTCGGCAACCAACCGCAACGGCCTGGGCATTGGCCTGTACATCACAGAGCAGATCGTGACGGGGCACGGCGGCCGGCTCGCCTATTCGTATGCGGAGCCGTATGTGACGTTTTCGGTCCGGCTGCCGCTTGCGCAGTGAGGCGGGTTGGACAGCAGCTGCCCGATCCCGCCTTCATCCCGGGTCCCTTCAAAGTGGCCTGACTGGTCCACGCTGATCGTGCGGTCAGGAAACCGCACCTGGGTTTCCTCATTGAAACGGGTGAGTTGTTCCATCGGTTCGGATTGCGGGTCAGGCGCCTCACGCGTGCCGCCAGATTCCTGCAGCAACAGGCCTGCTACGGCGTAGGCAAATGCGCCATGCCGTGCAACTCCTGCGCGGTCAGCCACAACCGCAGGTCAAACTCGAGCTGGTGATAGCGCGGCTCCATGTGCACGCACAGCGCGTAGAAGGCCTTGTCGTGCTCGCGCTCCTTCAGGTGGGCCAGCTCATGCACCACGATCATCCGCAAAAAATCTGCAGGCGCTTCCTTGAACAGGGCGGCAATGCGGATCTCGCGCTTGGCCTTGAGCCTGTTGCCCTGCACCCGCGACACCTGGCTGTGCGTGCCCAGCGCGTTGCGCACGATGTGCAGCTTGGGGTCATACGCCACTTTGGCCAGCGGCGGTGCGCTGCGCATGTGGCTGGACTTGATGGCCGACACATAGTCATACAGCGCGCGTTCGGTGCGCACCTCATGCAACTCGCTGTGGCGCCTGGCCACCGTCTCGGCCAGCCGGCCGGCTTCGATCAGCTGGCGCACCTGGGCAAGGATTTCAGGCGCGTAACCGCTAAGGTAGGGAAGGGTGATGGGCGCGCCGGACATCGCTTGATTTTGTCATGGGGACCCAGGCGGCTACCAGGTCCCAGCGCCGCAGGCGCTGCTGTTGAAAAGGCAGCCGCGCACAAACTCACAGCCGCAACGCCAACCCCACCATCATCCGGATCAGGTCCGCCTGCCGCCGCACACCCGACTTCTCCATCACCCGCTTGATCTGCGTCCTGACGGTCGACAACGCCGTACCGCTGGTGCGGGCGATCTGTTTGGCATTGGCGCCGTTGGCCAGTTGCACCGCAACGCGGGCTTCGGCAGGTGTGAGGTTGAGGCAGCGGGCCACCACCACCGGGTCCAGCGCATTCATGGCCTGGGCCGGGTCGCTCAGCACGATCAGCAGGCGCAGGCTGGCCAGCCGCATTGAGTGAGGGTTGTGGCGCGGCACCATCGCGCTGATGAAGGCCAGGCACCAGCCGCCATCTTCCTTGTGAAGCGTGAGCACCTGCCGCGAGGCTGACGCCGCGCCGCTGAAGTGCTGCAGGCGCAAGCTGGTGATCACCTGGGTGAGGGCCAGGTCGTCTTCCCTGTTCCGGCAGGCCAGGCACCCGTCCTTGCGGTAAACCAGCTCGCCCGTGGCCAGGGCTTGCGTGGCCAGCGCATTGTGGTGGGTGATCTGGCGCCATTCATTGACCACGAGCATCGGCCGCTCGAACTGGTCCATCAGTTCGTCGGCAGTGGCTGGCAGCTCGCTGTCAGGGGCGTCGGCCAGCTCATGCTCATCCAGCTCGGTGTAACGGGTGACGATGCCCGCCGGGGCCCGGTATAGAAGTGATGTCATGGTGTGTGACTGCCTGCGTGTGGATGAATAAGCCTGATTTTTCCTGCGGCGGCGCGGCGGCGCATCCACCTGAAGTTCAGGCCGAGGTTCAGGTTCCAGCCCGTCGGCCTGAACTTTCGTTTATGCCCTCGGCCTGGCCCGCAGCAGCAGGCAAATGCCGTATCCTTGGCCGGCGTGAGCACAGGAACAACCAAAAATCAGAGGGCGTGCCAGTGAAGGTTTTACTGATCGATGACCATGGTTTGGTCAGAAGCGGCTTGCGCCTGATGCTCAGCGACGTGGTCGCCGACGTCACCGTCACTGAAGCCGATTCCTGCGCCCAGGCCCTGCACCATTCCGACAAGGCGTTTGATCTCGTGCTGCTGGACATGCACATGCCAGGCATTGACGGGCTGGAGGGCCTGCGCTGCGTCAAGGACGCCTGGCCGGTAGCGCGTGTGGTCGTCATGTCGGGCGACGAGAATGCCCAGCTGATCCGCAACGCCATCGAGATGGGCGCCTGCGGTTTCATCCCCAAGTCGTCCAGCCACGAGGTCATGGTCAAGGCCCTGCAACTGGTCCTGGCCAAGGGCACGTACCTGCCGCCGCAGGTACTCATGGCCGCAGCGGCGCCCGCCGTCCGCCCGGCAAGCCCGGGGGCTTTGCCTGCAGCGCTCGCAGTGCCAGGCATGACCGAGCGGCAGGCGCAGGTGTTGCGGCTCGCGCTCAAGGGCGCGCCCAACAAGGTGATTGCCCGCGAACTCGCGATATCGGAGGGCACGGTCAAGTCCCACCTGTCCACGGTGTTCCGCTTGCTGAACGTGCGCAACCGGACCGAAGCGCTGTATTTTGTGGCGCGCCAGGACCTCAAGGTCTAGCGGGCCGATGCAGCCCCCCGACGCCAGCACCAACGATCTGCAGCTGCTGCTCGCTGTGGACGCCGAGCGGCGCAAGGAAGTCCACAACCTGCATTTCACGATCACCCAGGCGATCAAGAACACCTACTCCGTCTGGCTGATCGCGGCCTTCATCACGGTGCCGGTGTGGCCGCATGTGCCGGGCTGGGTCTGTGTGCTGTGGGTGCTGCTGGTGGGGCTGGCCTACACGCTGCGCGTGCGGCAACTCAAGCCCGGGCTGGACCTGGCCGTCATCCAGGCGCAGCCGGCACTGTGGTCGCGCCGGCTCACGCTGTGGACGCTGGCTTGCGGCCTGGTGGCAGCGCTTGGCCCAAGCCTGTTCTACCCGGCGCTGGGTGACGTGGCGCGCATGTACATCTGCATGCTGTTTTGCTGCTGGCTGGCCGGGGCCATGGCCTCGCTCGGGGCGCGGCCCCGGCTTTTTGCGCAGTACGCCGGCGTGTTCATGGGCGGGCTGTGGCTGGCGTGGCTGACCTCGGGCAGCGATGCGAAGGTGGAGGTGCTGATCATGCTGGCCCTGTACACGCTGGTGCTGCTGGGCTTTTCCAGCAACTTTGCGCGGCAGGTCAATGAAGGGGTGGAGATCCGTTTTACCAACGACCTGCTGGTGGAGCAGCTCACCCTGGCCCGCGCTGCGGCTGAAAAATCCAGCGCCGCCAAGTCCCGCTTTCTGGCGGTGGCCAGCCACGACCTGCGCCAGCCCCTGCATGCCGTGACCCTGCTCAACGGCATGCTGGCGCGCCCCCAGCCGCCAGAGCGCACGACTGAAATTTCGCGGCAGATGGGGCGCTCACTGGCCACGCTGGAAGCGCTGTTCAGTTCCCTGCTCGACTTCTCAAAAATCGAGGCCGACAAAATTCAGCCAGAGCTGGCCTGGCACCGGCTTGAGCCGTTGATGCAGCAGTTGGCCAACGAATACGCGCCGCAGGCGGCAAATGCGGGCCTGGGCTTTCGCATGAGTGCCCTGCCCGTAGCGGTCCATGTAGACGGCCAGCTGCTGGAGCGCATGTTGCGCAACCTGCTGGACAACGCCATCAAGTTCACGGATAGCGGCAGCGTCGCATTCGAGGCGGCCAACACGTCCGACGGCTTGACACTGACCGTGAGCGATACCGGCCCCGGCATTGCCGCCAACCTGCAGGAAGAGGTGTTCAAGGAGTACTACCAGACCGCGAGCGACAAGGCGATGTCCGGCCTGGGGCTGGGCCTGGCCATCGTGCGACGGCTGGGGCTGCTGATGAACCTGAGCGTGACGGTTGCGGCCAACGAGCCGCATGGTGCGCGCTTCTGTGTCGGGTTTGCCGCGTCCCGCGTGCGGCTGCAGGACGATACCTGCGCCAGCGCCGCCGCGCCCGATGTGGCGGCGGTGGACCTGGCCGGTTACTTCGTGGTGTATGTGGACGACGACGCCTCGGCGCGCGAGGCCTTGCGCCTGCTGCTGGCCGACTGGGGTTGCAAGGCGGTGGTGGCTGCGTCGCTGCCGCAGGCAATTGAAGCGCTGCAGGGCCAGGGTGCGCCGGATGTGATCCTGAGCGACTACTCGTTGCAGGGCAACGCCACCGGCCTGGAGGTGATTGAAGAAATGCGAAGGCGCTACGGCCCGCTGGCCGGCGCCATTCTCACGGGCGAATCATCCACCACGCAGTTGCGCCTGGCCGGCGACTTTGAATACCCGGTCCTGTCCAAGCCGGTGTCGGCGCACGACCTGCGCGGGTTGCTGGAAGTATTTCGCGAGATTGGTTGAGCAGGCGAGATCAGGAGGATAGCTATGAAGTGGCTTTCGGAACATGTGGAGGCGCTGATCGCGCTGGAACTGGGCACGCCGGGTGTGCCCAAGGTGCATGACGCGGTCGTGGTCGGCTCGGGCTACGGCGGCGCCGTCAGCGCCCTGCGGCTGGCTGAAAGCGGTGTGGCGGTGCTGGTGCTGGAGCGCGGCGATGAGTATTTGCCCGGCGACTTTCCCAATGACTTTGGCGAGCTGCCCGGCCATGTGCGGATCCAGCGCAATGGCAGCGGCAAGGCCAATGACAACATCAACGGCTACGAAAGCGGCCTCTACGACTTTCGTTTTGGCGACGGCGTGGGCGCGCTGGTGGGCAATGCGCTGGGCGGCACCAGCCAGATCAATGCCAACGTGGTCCTGCCGCCAGATCCCCGGGTGTTCAGCAAGCTTGCCGGTGGGCCGGGCAGCCCCCTGGCCTGGCCGGCAGACCTTCAGCCGGATGGCGCCGGCAATCTGCCGCAACCGCTGGCAGATGCCTACCGCAAGGCCGAGGCCATGTTGGGCGCGAAACCCATCACCCCCACAACATTTGGTCAGCCCGGCGAAACCGCATTGCCGCTCAAGACCCAGCGGCTTGAGGAACTCTCCGGTCTGATTGCGCAAGCCAGCTTCAAACTCGCCGAGATCACCGTCTGCCTTGACGCAGATGCGCCTGCCTCCGAAAGCGCCCCGGCCTGGCCGAAGCTGGACAAATGCAGCGCCTGCGGCGACTGCGTCACAGGCTGCAACTACAACGCCAAGAAAACACTCACCACCAATTACCTGCCGCGCGCCCGGGAGGCGGGCGCCCGCATGTTCACCGGCGTCAGCGTGCTGAGCGTGCAGCAGCGGGACGGCGTTTGGATCGTTCGCTTTGTACGCACCGGGACGCGCAAGATGCAGCGCGACCGGGTGGCCATTGAGGTGCATGAGCTGCATGCCCGGCATGTGGTGCTGTCGGCCGGCACCTTTGGCAGCACCGAGATCCTGCTGCGCTCACGCAATGAGTACGCGCTGGCACTCTCGGCGCAACTGGGCCGGCACCTGTCTACCAACGGCGACTCGCTGGCGTTTGGCTACCAGCTCGACCAGCGGGTCAATGGCATTGGGGTGGGCAGCGGGAATGCGGCTGACGGGGTCGCTGGCGTGGGCCCCACCATCACCGGGCTGATTCAAATCGACGATGCGCAGGACGTCACCCAAAGCGTGCTGATCGAAGAGGGCGCCATTCCCGGTGCGATTGCCGGCGCCTTTCAAGAAATGATCTCCTTGAGCGCCGCGTTGTCGCAGCTGGATGAAGGCCGCTTTCGCGATGAGCCCGCCACAGGCACTGCACCAACCGATGTGAAGGACTGGGCCGTGCTCGCGCCGCAATCACTCAGCCACACCCAGACACTGCTGTGCATGGGCCATGACCCCTGCGCCGGCACGATGAAGATGGCCCCGGGTGAAGATTCGCTCAAGCTGTTCTACCCCAACGAGCCAGACGGGCCGATGGACAAGCTCCAGCAGTTGCACGACGGCTATCTCACCCAGGTGGCCAAACAGGGCGCCATCCCCCTGAGCAACCCGGCAATGCGGCCATTGCCGCCGGGGGTAGGCAAGGTGCTGTCCGGGCCGCGCATCAGCAATGGCAGTTTTACCGTCCACCCGCTGGGCGGCTGCGTCATGGCAGACAACCCGCTGCATGGCGTGGTGAACAGCCTTGGACAGGTCTACAACACCCGCATGGATGCACAGGGCAAGCCCACGCTGCATTCGGGCCTGGTGGTGCTGGACGGTGCCATCGTGCCGACGGCGCTGGGCGCCAACCCCATGCTCACCATCACCGCGCTGGCTGAACGTGCGATGAAGACGCTGGCGCCGCTGATTGCTGCTGGGGCCCGGGGCGACCGCAGCGAGCCGATGCAGCTGAAGCCGCCACCTGCGCCTGCGACGCCGCCTTCCAATCCACATGCAACCGAGGTTGGCGTTCATTTCACCGAGGCGATGCGCGCGCCCCAGGAGAACGGGCAATGGCAATTCGCCTGGCAGGGCGAGCGCCGCCCTGTGCACTTGCTGCTGCACCTGCCGATTGAGGACCTCAAGCAGTTCAGCGGCGACCGTGAGCATGTGATCCGCTTGACCGGCCAGGACGGCACCCCGCCCGGTGACAGGGAGGCGCTGCAGGCGCGTCTGCGGATTGACAGTCACCCCTATGACGCGGGCAAGAC
>JACMQX010000031.1 GCA_014376765.1 Ramlibacter sp.
CAGCGCCATTTTTTCGACCAGGCCGGGCGCCAGCAGCTTGAGGAATCGGCCCATCTTGCCGCGCGCGCTCATGACCACATCACGCTGGCGCTTTTCCATGCCGTTGATGATCAGGCCCGCGCACTCTTCCACGCTCATGGCACCGTCTTCCTTCAGGCCGCTTGAACCCGCAGCCACCCCGGCAGCGTTGAGCCCGCGGTAGCGGATTTCAGTGGCGACAACGCCGGGGTAGGCCGTGGTGACGCTGACGCCCGCGACCTTCAGCTCGGCGCGCAGCGCCTCGAAAAAACCGGTCATGGCGAACTTGGTGGCGCTGTAGGCCGTGCGGCCCGGCACGCCGAACAGGCCCGCCAGTGATGACACGGCCACGATGGCCCCGCGCCTGGCTTTGATGTGCGGCAGTGCGGCATGGGTACACCACACGGCGCCCCATAAATTGACCCGCATCAGGTTTTCATACCAGCCCAGGTCTTCGGCTTTCACATCCGCAAACAATGCCTGCGCCGAGACGCCGGCATTGTTGATCAGCGCGTCAATGCTGCCGAAGGCAGCGAGGGTGGCGTCCACCAAGGCGCGGCACTGCGCTTCAACGCACACGTCAGTGGGCACCACCAGCACTTGAGCGCCCAGCGCCCGGCAGGCGTGGGCCACGACGGCGAGCTTGTTCACGTCGCGCGCCGCAAGAACGAGGTTGATATGGCCGTGGTGCGCAGCGGCCAGCTGGCGGGAAATCTCTGCGCCTATGCCGTCAGATGCGCCGGTGATGATGATGGTTCTCATGGTGGCTGGATCAAACTCTTGTTGTTGTAGGCCAGGCAGCCTTGCTTCAAACGTCGCATGGATCCCGGATCCAGGTCCGGGCTGACATCGCTACATTCAAAAACACGCCCAGACCTGATCAGCCAGTGTGACGAGAAAGTCAGGCCGCGTGTAGAGGGCAAACACCGCCAGCAGCGCGGCCAGCGCGATGGCATAGGCCATCAGCTTGTGCGCCCGCAAAGCCGGCCTGTTTTGCATCTCAGGCCGCCTGCGGCACATGCCGCTGGATGCCCGACTCGCGGATCGGCAGGTTAACCAGCGCGGCGAAAACACCCAGCGCCATTGCGATGTACCAGACGATGTCGTAGCTACCGGTGCGGTCATACAGATAACCGCCCAGCCACACGCCCAGGAACGAGCCTATCTGGTGGCTGAAGAACACAAATCCGCCCAGCATCGATAAATGCTGCACCCCGAAAATCTGCGCGACCAGGCCGCTGGTAAGCGGGACCGTGGACAGCCACAGCAGCCCCATCACGCTGGAAAAAATATAGACACTCATTGGCGACAGCGGTGAAAAGATGAAGGCTGCAATGGCCACGGCCCGCGCGATGTAGATCGAGGACAGGATGTATTTCTTGGACAGCGTCTGCCCCAGTGCGCCGGCAATGTAGGTGCCAAACACGTTGAACAGGCCGATCAACGCCAGCGCGTAGCCAGCCACTTCGGGCGACAGGTTCTTGTCCTTTAGGTAGCTGGGCATGTGCACACCAATGAACACCACCTGGAACCCGCAGACAAAGTAACCCGCCATGAGCAGCTGGAAGCTGGGATATTTGAACGCCTCTTTCGCGGCCTGGAGGATGGTTTGCTCTCGAACCGGCGCCACGCCGCCCGAGAACCCGGGCTCGCGCAGGAAGAAGGCCAGCGGCACGATCAACAGAACCGCAAAACCCAACGATGTCAGTGCCTGTTGCCAGCCGAGCTGGCTGATCAGCAGGTTCTCCGTCGGCACCATCAGGAACTGCCCGAACGAGCCGGCTGCGGCCGCAATGCCCATGGCCCAGGAGCGCTTGTCGGCGGGCACATTGCGTCCGATCACGCCGTAGATCACGGCATAGGTGGTGCCCGCCTGCGCCAGGCCGATCAGCACGCCAGTACTGATGGTGAACAGGAACGGTGTAGGCGAGTGGGCCATGCCCATCAGGCCCAGGGCATAGAACACGGCCCCCGCAATGATGACCTTGAAAGCGCCAAACCGGTCCGCCACCATGCCCGCGAAGATGCCGGAGATGCCCCAGGTCAGGTTCTGGATGGCAATGGCAAAGGAGAAGGTCTCGCGCGTCCAGTTGTTGGCCTGGGTGACAGGCTGCAGCCACAGACCAAAGCCATGGCGAATGCCCATGGACAGCGTGACGATGGCGGCGCCGCAAATCAGCACCTGGGTCATCGAAAGAGTACGTTGAGCAGATTGCATCCAGCGAATGTAAGGCATGACGCCCCCCGAAGCGCTTCGCGCCTGCCCCCACTGGGGGGCAATGCAGCGGCCCGGCAAAGCCGGTTCCGCGCATTCCAGAAGAAAGCCTTCGCTGCAAAGCTGTTTATTTATCCAGTGATAAAGGCCTTGCGCGTCTACAATCGCCTTCCCATGGCAAGCAAACTACCGACCGAATACTCCGAAGGTTCCATCCGAGTGCTCAAGGGCCTTGAGCCCGTGAAGCAGCGGCCCGGCATGTACACGCGCACCGACAACCCGTTGCACGTGATCCAGGAGGTGCTGGACAACTCCGCAGACGAAGCGCTGGCCGGTCACGGCAAAAAAATCAAGGTCACCCTGCACGCAGACGGCTCGATCAGCGTGGACGACGACGGGCGCGGCATTCCGTTTGGCATGCACCCTGAAGAAAAGGCGCCGGTAATCGAGCTGGTCTTCACCCGCCTGCATGCCGGTGGCAAGTTCGACAAGGGCAAGGGCGGGGCCTACAGCTTTTCCGGCGGCCTGCACGGTGTGGGCGTGAGCGTGACCAATGCGCTGGCCAAGCGGCTGGAGGCCACGTCTTACCGTGAAGGCATGGTGGCCCGCCTGGTGTTTGAAGCCGGCGACGTGACCGAGCCGCTGCAAGTGCGCAAGGCCGCAGAAGGCGACCGCAAAACCGGCACCAGCGTGCGCGTCTGGCCCGACGGCAAATACTTTGAAACCAGCGCGCTGCCCATGGCCGAGCTGGCCCACCTGCTGCGCAGCAAGGCTGTGCTGATGCCTGGCGTGACGGTCACGCTTACCAACGAAAAAACCAAAGACGTCCAGACCTGGCTGTACAAGGGCGGCCTGCGCGACTACCTCATGCAGACACTGAACGGCGAGCCAGTGATCCCGCTGTTTGAACGCGAAGGCTTTGCCGACGCCGCGAGCGACAACTTTGCCGAAGGCGAGGGCGCCCAATGGTGCGTGGCATTTACGGAAGACGGCCAGCCAGTGCGTGAAAGTTACGTCAACCTCATCCCCACCAGCGCCGGCGGCACGCATGAAAGCGGCCTGCGCGATGGCTTGTTCACCGCGGTTAAAAGCTTCATCGAACTGCACTCGCTGCTCCCCAAGGGCGTGAAGCTGTTGCCTGAAGACGTCTTCGCCCGCGCTTCCTATGTGCTCAGCGCCAAGGTGCTGGACCCGCAGTTTCAGGGCCAGATCAAGGAGCGCCTGAACTCGCGCGATGCGGTGCGCCTGGTCTCCAGCTTTGTGCGCCCGGCCCTGGAGCTCTGGCTGAACCAGCATGTGGAATACGGCCGCAAGCTGGCCGAGCTGGCGATCAAGGCGGCGCAGACGCGGCAGAAAGCCGGCCAGAAAGTCGAAAAGCGCAAAGGCTCGGGCGTGGCTGTGCTGCCTGGCAAACTGACCGACTGCGAAAGCAAGGACCTGGCCCACAACGAGGTCTTCCTGGTGGAGGGTGACTCGGCCGGCGGCAGCGCCAAGATGGGCCGCGACAAAGAGTCCCAGGCGATCCTGCCGCTGCGCGGCAAAGTGCTCAATACCTGGGAGGTCGAGCGCGACCGGCTCTTTGCCAACAACGAGATTCACGACATTGCGGTGGCCATAGGCGTGGATCCGCATGGCGTGAACGACACGCCTGACATGAGTGGCCTGCGTTACGGCAAGGTCTGCATCCTGAGCGATGCCGACGTGGACGGCTCGCACATCCAGGTGCTGCTGCTCACGCTGTTCTTCAAACACTTTCCGAAACTGATTGAAACAGGGCACCTGTATGTGGCCCGCCCGCCCTTGTTTCGGGTGGATGCGCCCGCACGTGGCAAGAAGCCGGCAGCCAAGATGTACGCCCTTGACGCAGGCGAGCTGACTGCGATACTGGACAAGCTTCGCAAAGACGGGGTGCGTGAAGGCGCCTGGAGCATCAGCCGTTTCAAAGGCCTGGGGGAAATGAGTGCGGAACAATTATGGGAAACCACACTCAATCCAGACACCCGGCGCCTGTTGCCGATCCAGCTTGGCGCCTTTGACTTTCTGCAGACCGAGAGTCTGGTCTCCAAGCTCATGGGCAAGGGCGAAGCCGCCGCCCGCCGCGAACTGATGGAACTGCACGGCGATGCGGTCGAGATCGATATTTAGCCAAAAGATGTCCAACCTGTCCTGATGAGCATTGCCGCCGTCCCAGCCAGCCCACCGCAGCGCACCCCCGCCCGCGTCCGGCTGCGCCCCACAATGCAGAGCGATCTGGACTTTGTCCTGACGCTGGAGCAGGACCGCGAGAACCTGCCCTTCATCACCCCCTGGGAGCGCATGCAGCACGAGGCCTCGATCCGCTTTCCGGACTTTCGCCACTTCATCATCGAAGGCGGTGCCGGGCTGGACGCCGCTGGCTTTCTCATCCTGATCGGCTGTCGCAGCCCGCACCACTCGCTGGAATTAAAGCGCATGGTGGTTCAGCACAAGGGTCAGGGCCTTGGTCGCGCCGCCTTGCGGGTGGCCAAGAAAATCGCGTTCGACGACCTGGGCGGGCACCGGTTCTGGCTGGACGTCAAAGGCCTGAACAGCCGCGCCAGGATGCTGTATGCCAGCGAAGGCTTTGTGGTTGAAGGCTGCCTGCGGGACGCTGTGCGCGTGAGCGGCGGCTACGACTCGCTGATTGTCATGGGCATGCTCAAACCCGAGTTCGAGGCGCGCCGCGCGCAGGGCCTGGAGATCTTCGGGTGATGAACAGCTTCAGGGCCGTCTTGTGCAGGGTGCTTGCGGTGCTGTGCCTGGCGGCTTTGCCCTATGCTGCGCAGGCTGACGTTTGGGGCTATGTGGATGCCAGGGGCGTGGCCCACTTTGCCAATGAGCGGGTCGATGAACGTTACGAGCTTTTTTTCCGTGGTGGTGAGGCCTTTGACACGGCCAACGGCGTAAATTCGCGTGAAGCTCCTGCCGGCTTTGCCCGCCCGGTCGCGGTGCCCGGCTCGGTGAGCAAGCTCATGACCTGGTTTGACGTGTCGCCCAGCTTCAAGGCGGTGCGGCAGCACCTGCGCGAGGCCTCCCTTGCCAACCGTATTGACTTTGAACTGCTCCAGGCGCTGATCGCCACCGAGTCCGGCTTTGATGCGGATGCGGTATCGCCCAAAGGCGCTGTCGGGTTGATGCAGCTCATGCCCGCAACAGCCCAGCGCTACGGCGTGGCCAGCGACAAGAAAACGCCGCTTGAGAAAAAGCTCACCGACCCGAAGATCAACATCCGCGCCGGCAGCCGTTACCTGGGCGACCTGATCAACATGTTTCCCGGCAAGCTGGAGCTGGCCCTGGCGGCCTACAACGCGGGGGAAGGCGCGGTGCAGCGCGCCGGCAACCGCATCCCCAACTACAAGGAAACGCAGAACTACGTCAAGACGGTGATGCAGCTGTACGCCATGCTCAAGCCCACCAGCACCGCCGACCCGCGCCAAGCGCCGTCGCGTGTCCGCATGGAGATGACCGGTGGCGCTGTGGGCCGGGGCAACATGGTGTCGTCCGGGACGCTGCCTGTACCTGCTGCGCCCGCCAGTCCTGCCATTCCCGTGGCTGCTGCCGTGGTGCCAACCGAGTTGAAGCTCCAACGTGACTGAAGCGGCTTCGGGGGTCAGCGTCACCCCGCTGTTCTTGAGCGGTGCTTTCGCCGGCATCACCGCCATGATTCTTTTGCTCAGCCTGCTGATTGGCTACGCCTACCGCGAGCGGATGCTGTGGTGGCACGGTGCCACCCTGGGCGTGCAGTGGCTGGTCTGGATCTACGAAACCCAGGAGCCCCGTGCTTTTTCCGATGCCGCTTACCTGCAGGCGGCAGGGCTTGCGGCGCTGGCCCTGGCGGCGATGTCCATTTATCTATCTATGGTCTGGCGCAGCCGCCTGCTCAGTGAGAACGACCTGCGCGTGCAGGCTCGCGACACGGTGGACCCGCTCACCGGTTTTGTCATGCCGCGCGTCTTCTTCACCCAGGCCATTGCCAGCGCGCTGCGCCCGCATGACACCGGCGCGCGGGTGTCGGGCAACCGCTTTGGCGTGCTGGCTGAAGGCGTCTCCGGGCGGCAGGGCGCGATTGAACTGGCGACCCGGATCCTCGCGCACGGCATGCGCGGCGCCGAAGTGGGCCTGCCCGGCAGCGAACTTAAATTTCATATTGCAGCTATCGAAATCTCCCAGCTCGGCACCGACGTGAGCGTCATCCTCAAAGGACTGGAAGACACCCTGGCCCAGATGGCGGCGCAGCCGGCCAGCCGGCCGATCCGTGTGCTCCAGCAGCTCGAACCCACCTCTTACTCCCCGGATGGAACACTTTCAACGTGACTGATCTCTTCACCCCCGAACCCGGCCCCGCCGCCGCGCCTGAAGAAGGCGACTCGCTCAGCCTGGCCAGCTACGCCCAGCGTGCCTACCTTGAATACGCGCTGAGCGTCGTCAAGGGCCGCGCCCTGCCTGATGTGTGCGACGGCCAGAAGCCGGTGCAGCGCCGCATTCTGTATTCCATGCAGCGCATGGGTCTGGGCTTCAACGGCAGCGTGGGCGCCAGGCCCGTCAAAAGCGCCCGGGTGGTGGGCGATGTGCTGGGCCGCTTTCACCCGCACGGCGACCAGGCCGCGTACGACGCACTGGTGCGCATGGCGCAGGACTTCAGCCAGCGCTACCCGCTGATCGACGGGCAAGGCAACTTCGGCAGCCGCGACGGCGACGGCGCTGCCGCCATGCGCTACACCGAGGCGCGCCTGTCCCGCATCACGAGCTTGCTGCTCGATGAGATCGACGAAGGCACGGTCGACTTCATTCCCAACTACGACGGCTCCACCGAAGAGCCGCGCCAGCTGCCCGCGCGGCTGCCGTTCACCCTGCTCAATGGCGCGCGCGGCACCGCCGTGGCCCTGGCCACTGAAATCCCCAGACACAACCTGCGCGAGATTGCAGATGCCTGTGTCGCGCTGATCAAGACTCCGCGCCTGACAGACGCGGAACTGCACACCCTGGTGCCGGGCCCCGACTATCCCGGCGGCGGCCAGATCATCAGCAGCACCGCTGACATTGCCGAGGCCTACCGCACCGGCCGCGGCTCGCTCAAGGTGCGTGCCCGCTGGAAGATCGAGGACCTGGCCCGCGGGCAGTGGCAACTCGTGGTGACGGAGCTGCCCCCCGGGGTCAGCACGCAGAAGGTGCTGGAAGAAATCGAGGAGCTGACCAACCCCAAGGTCAAGGCCGGCAAGAAGGGACTGTCAGCCGACCAGGTGTTGCTCAAGGCGAGCCTGCTGGCGGTGCTGGACGTGGTGCGCGACGAGTCGAGCAAGGACGCGGCCGTGCGCCTGGTGTTCGAGCCCAAGACCAGCCGCACCTTGCAGCAGGAGCTCATCACCGCGCTGCTGGCGCACACCTCGCTGGAAACATCCTCGCCGATCAACCTCACCATGGTGGGGCTGGACGGGCGGCCAACGCAGAAGTCGTTTCGCCAGATGCTGCAGGAGTGGATCGACTTTCGCCAGCAGACGGTGCAGCGCCGCTCTCAGCACCGTTTGAACAAGGTGCTGGATCGCATCCATATTCTGGAAGGGCGGCAGCTGGTGCTGCTCAATATCGACGAGGTGATCGCCATCATCCGGCAGGCCGAGGAGCCCAGGCAGGCCTTGATCGAGCGCTTCCGCCTGAGCGACCGGCAGGCCGAGGACATCCTTGAAATCAGGCTGCGGCAGCTGGCGCGACTGGAGGCCATAAAGATCGAGCAGGAGCTGGCCAGTTTGCGCGACGAGCAAAAGAAGCTGGAAGAAATTCTGGGTAGCCCGGCTGCGCTGCGGCGGCTGATGATCAAGGAGATTGAATCCGACGCGAAGGTGTTTTCAGACGCGCGCCGCACCCTGATTCAGGAAGAGAAAAAGTCGGTCGCCGAAATCAAGGTGGTGGACGAGCCGGTGACGGTGGTGGTCTCGCAAAAGGGCTGGGTCCGCGCACGCGGCGCGCATGGTCACGACGCTACGAGCTTTGCCTTCAAGGCGGGTGATGGCTTATACGGCACGTTTGAGTGCCGCACGGTGGACACCTTGCTGGCCTTTGGCAGCAATGGCCGGGTCTATTCGGTACCGGTGTCCGTGCTGCCCGGCGCGCGCGGTGACGGCCAGCCCGTAACCACGCTGATCGAGCTTGAAACCGGCACGCAGCTGCTGCACTACTTTGCCGGCCCGCCGGGCGCCTGGCTGCTGCTGAGCGGCTCTGCAGGTTACGGATTCCTGGCGACGATCGAGAACATGACCTCGCGGCTGAGGGCGGGCAAGGCCTTCATCACCTGCAATGAAGGCGAGACGGCCTGCAAGCCCTCACCGGCCAACGTGCCGCCGCAGGCGCCTGCCACGCATGTGGCTTGCGCCTCGACCGGCGGCCGCATCCTGACCTTCGAGATTGGCGAGCTCAAGCCCATGGCCAATGGCGGCCGCGGGCTGATGCTGATCGACCTGGAAGCCAGGGACACGCTGGCCGGCGCGGCGGCCTACACCCGCAGCGTGAAGATCGAGGGCATTGGCCGCGGCGGCAAAGAGCGCGAGGAGACGCTTGAAATCCGCTCGCTCAACAATGCACGCGCGGCGCGGGGACGCAAGGGCAAGGCGGCGGACCTGGGCTTCAAGCCGGCTGCGATCAGCCGGGTGGAGTAGGGTGATGCGAAAGGCCGCTGTTGCTTTGTCGATGGCTGTCCTTGCAGGCGCGGCTTTGACATGGGGCGAGGTGGCGGTTGCGCAAAATTCCGCCGCAGCCGGCGCATCTGCCCCATCAACAGCCTCAGCGGTGAAAGCAGCAAGACCAGCCGCCAGCCGCGCCGTTGCATCGCCGCTGGCCTCGCGTTTCAATGCGCAAAAGGTTGATAGTGGCAAGGACGGCAAGGAGACGCTGGAGTCCGCGGCTAACGTGACGGTGGGGGATGTGATCCAGTACAGCGTGCAACACAGGAACGTCTCGCAGCGGCGGCTTTTACAGGTGGACTTTGGCATCCCGATCCCGCCGGGCACGAGTTATGTGGACGGCAGCGCCATGCCTGAAGGCCCGAAGCGGGTGAAGCTGGACGCCAGGCGCGAGCAGATGCTCTGGCGGATTGAAAAAATCGAGCCGGGGGATGTGGTGGTACTGAGTCTGCGGGTGCGGATTGACCCGGACCCGACGCTGACGCCTGTGCCTGCAGAGCCGCTGCGGCCGCAGCTGCGGCGCGGGGCGCCTTGACTCTCTGGCCCGGAGCGCGTGTAAGAGGGCAGCCGCGCGCCTCAAGGCCGCGGCATCCTGCCCTTTAACGCCGCCATAAACCGCGCGTCCAGCAGAGTCCTGTCCGGCGTCGCCTCGGCCTGCTTGATCTTTTTCCAGGCCTGTTCATAGTCCCCGGTATTGAACAGTGCCACCGCCCAGTTCTGAAGGTTGATCGTGTGCTGCGGCGCTTTCGCGTGGATGCGCGCAAAGCGGGTGAAGGCGTCCTGCATCAGTGCATCGCTCTTCGTCTCGATCGCCGCCATGCTCACGGCCTTGGCATAGTCGACCATGAAATTCGTTTCATTGGCGCCTGCCTTTTGCGCCTCGGCATACAAAGGCACGGCGGACGCCGCCTTACCCGGAATGTTCACCTGCACAGCCGCCATGCCCCAAAGGGCCAGCGCGCATTGCTTGTCCAGAAGCCAGGCCTGGTTGAAGCGGCGCATGGCGTCATCGCTCTGCAGCTGCTGCGCGTGTTGCCAGCCACGTGCGGCAAGTTGCTGCGCGGCACGGGGCCTGTCGCCACCCGTCTGCAGGTCCACCCCTTCAATGAACTCGCGCTCGACTGCCTTTTGCGCTTCGCTCTTGGGCAGGTTGCCGAATTTGGGCAACACACTGGGATCTTTTGCCGCAGCTTGCGACGCAGCTTTGGCAGGCTGGACAGCCGGCTGCGCGAGCGCGCAGGCTGCCGCGAGCCACAAGGTCGCGCCCGCACCACAACGCGCCGCAAGCCGCACGATCACTCCACTTCAGCGATCAGCTCGATCTCTACACAGGAGCCGGTCGGGATCTGCGCGACGCCAAAGGCGCTGCGTGCATGCGCGCCCTTGTCGCCGAACACTTCGCTCAGCAACTGCGAGCAGCCGTTGGTGACCAGGTGCTGCTCGGTGAAGTCGCCGGTGGAGTTGACCAGGCTCATCACCTTGACGATGCGCTTGACCTTGTTCAGGTCGCCCACGGCCGCCTGCAGCGTACCCATGAGGTCGATTGCCACCGAGCGGGCAGCAGGCTTGCCTTCTTCCGTTGTCATGTTCTTGCCGAACTGCCCGGTCCAGGGCTTGCCGTCTTTTTTGGCGGTGTGGCCGCTCAGGAAGACCAGGTTGCCGGTGCGCACAAAGGGCACATAGGCGGCCGCCGGCGTAGCCACCGGGGGCAGGGTGATGTTCAGTTCTTTCAGCTTGTCGTAAACGCTCATGGCGGGCTTTCAGTAAGGGAAGTGAGAGAAAAAATTCGGGAAATTTCAGGAAGCGGTGGCAGGGGCAAGCATCACGTCGGGTTCTCGGTCCAGCGGCACCACGGTCACGCCCACATCCAGCGTGTGGTTGGCGCCGCCGTGGATCACGCCGCGGATCGGCGACACATCGGAGTAGTCCCGCCCGGTCGCCAGCGTCACATAGTCTTCGCCCGGGCCGCGGTTGTTGGTCGGGTCAAAGTCGCACCAGCCCGACCAGCTGTCCGCCACGCCGGGCGCTGGCGGCACATACACGGACACCCAGGCATGCGATGCATCCGCCCCCACCAGGCGCGGGTGGCCCGGTGGCGGCTCGGTCAGCAAATAGCCGCTGACGTAGCGCGCGGGCAGGCCCATGGTACGCAGGCAGGCCACCATGATGTGCGCAAAGTCCTGGCACACGCCCTTGCGCAACTCCAGCGACTCCAGCGCCGGCGTGCTCACTTCTGTGACTTCGGTCTCATAGGTGAAGTCGGTGTAAATGCGCGTCATCAGGTCGCGTGCGGCTTCAAGCAGCGGTCGCTCTCCGGTGAAACTCGGGCTCGCGTAGTCCAGGAAGTTCTGGTGGCGCGGCACATAAGGCGAAGCAAACAGGAACTCTGCAGCCGGGTCGTAGACAGCGCCCCGCCGGTAGCGGAAATGCTCGCGCACCTGCTCCCAGGTCAGCACGCTGGCCACACTTGGTGGCGGGCTCGTCATGACCAGGCTGTCAGCGACGATCTTGAGTTCTTCATGCCTTGACTGCAATGAAAAGAATGTACGCAGGTTGCCGTAGATGTCCACGCTCTCGCTGCGCTGGGCCGGCTCGGGCGTGATGGTCAGCGTGTGTTGCAGCACTTTTTGCAAGGGCGTCTCGCACGGCCGCAGGTGGGCCACGTGCTGGGCCGTTTTGACGGCGGGCACATAGTCAAACAAAGTTTCGTGAATGACGCGCAACAGCATGGCAATGAAAGGGTCAGGGGCGCGGCCTCAGGCGCCTACGCTTTGTTTCGAGTCGCTTGAATGCGTGAAGTAACGGGTGCCAACCGCATCCGAAAGAAGGTAGGCTGCCTGTGAACATTCCTGCAGGTGTGCGATCAGCACAGCGTACTGGCCGGCGGCGTCGCGCGTGCACATGGCTTCGATCGACCATTCGCGCGGGTCGGGCACCATGAGCGCGATGTCGGGCAGCTCACCGGCTGCACTGCCCGCCAGTTTGGCGAGCCGCCCGCGCAGGGTCTGCGCCACCCAGCCCAGCGAGCGCGGGTTGTCGCGGTCCAGCACCAGGAGGTCGAGCAGGGCCGACATGTCGCGGCTTTGCTGGTATTGCGCATGGAAGGTGATGGTGCTGTCGAAGAGGGCAATCATGGCTTCGAAGCCGCCGTCTTCAAACACCGAGCCGGACTCAAAGCCCTGCGCCAGCGACGACGCCAGAAAGCCCAGCCGCTCGATGTGCCGGCCTGTGCTCAAAAGGCGCCAGCCATCGTCCCGCGTCATGCGGTCGGTCTGCGCGCCGGTCATGGCGGCCATGTAGCCGTTGATGTTCTCCAGCACGGCCAGTGCTTCCACAGACGAGTAGTCGCCGTCCCCCGCGTACCCGGCCGACTGGCGGAAAAAGTCGCGCTCGGCGCGCACGATCACGTTCCATTGCTCCTGCGACAGCCGCTCACGCAGGGCGGATGCCGCGCCCTTGAGCGCACGCAGGTTGTGGCCTACGCTGGTAGACAGCTCTATGTCGGCCAGGCCCGCGATCAGCGAGCGTTCAAACACGCGGCGCGCCTGGGTGGCCGGCGGCACTTTGGACAGCACCAGTGCATTGCCTTCAGCCAGTTCGCTCAGCCAGGCCAGAAGGGGCTGGGAGGACTGGTCTTCACCGTTCAGGCATTCAAGGGTGAGGCGGGCCAGGCGAATGGTATTTTCCGTTCGCTCGGTGTAGCGGCCCAGCCAGAAGAGGTTCTCTGCCGCGCGGCTGGTCACGCTGTTGGCGCGGTGGGTGAGGGCGGCCAGTGAGGTGTCGGGCAGCAGCAGCGTGGTCTGGTCGACCGCGCCTTCGGTTTGCACCCAGACGTCGGCGCTGCTGCCGCCACGCTGCATCGAAGCGATCTCGAGTTCTGCGGTGGCGATGCGGGCCAGGCCGCCGGGCAGCACACGCCAGGACTGCGGGCCGTCCGCCACCGCAAACACGCGCAGCATGACCGAGCGCGGCGCCAGCCTGTCCCCATGCCAGATGGGCATTTGAGACAGCGGCAGGTAGGCCTGCACCGTGTGTTCTTCACCCTGGCGCACGATGCGGCCGGCCCATTCGTCCAGCTCGCGGCGAGTCAGTGTTTTGCCCACCACCGCGTTGCTCATGGTCGAATCGGGGTAAGTGGGTTTGATGACACGGTCGCCCAGTTGCGGCAGCACGGCCTGCATCGCGGCGCGCTCTCCGCACCACCAGGTGGGTAGCGACGGCAGCTTCAGATCCTCGCCCAGCAGGCGGCGCGAGAGGGCCGGCAAAAAGCCCAGCAGCGCGGTGGACTCCAGGAAGGCCGAGCCGGGCGCGTTGGCCACCAGCACATTGCCCGCGCGGATCGCCTGCAGCAAGCCGGGGACACCCAGCCGCGAATCGGCGCGCAGCTCCAGCGGGTCAAGAAATTCGTCGTCCAGCCGCTTGAGCAGGCCGTGCACCGGCTCCAGGCCCTTGAGCGTTCTGATGTACAGGCGCTGGTCACGCACAGTCAGGTCGCTGCCCTCAACCAGCGTCAGGCCCAGATACCGCGCCAGGTAGGCGTGCTCGAAATAGGTTTCGTTGTAGGGGCCGGGCGTGAGCAGCACGATGCGGGCATCCGCGCCGGCGTTGCTCATCTGCTTGATGCCGTCCACCAGCGCGCGGTAGCTGGCAGCCAGACGCTGCACGCCCATGTCGTGAAAGGCCTCGGGAAACATGCGCGAGATGGTGAGGCGGTTTTCAAGCAGATAGCCCAGGCCCGACGGCGCCTGCGTACGCTGCGAGACCACGCACCAATTGCCGTCCGGCCCGCGCGCCATGTCAAAGGCGGCAATGTGCAGGTGCGTACCGCCCACCGGCGCCACGCCATGCATGGGCCGCAAATAACCGGGGTGGCCCTGCACCAGCGCAGGCGGCAGCAGGGCGCCGGCGAGCAAGGTTTGAGGCCCGTACACGTCGGCCATGATGCGGTCGAGCAGGCGCACGCGTTGCAGCACGCCCGCCTCGATCTGCGTCCAGCTGTCGGGCGTGATGATCAGCGGAAACAGGTCCAGCGACCAGGGGCGTTGCGGGCCATCCGCGTCGGCATAGACGTTGTAGGTCACGCCGTTGGCACGGACCTGGCGCTGCAGGTTGGCGGTGCGCCGGTTCAGGTCGGTGAAGCCATCTGCGCCCAGGTGGGTGAAGAATTTGTTCCATGTGGCGGTGAGCGGCGCGCTAGCCGCCGCTGCCTGTGCGGCGCCACTGTTTGCAGGTGCGATGGGCGGCGCCGAAACCGCGCCACGCAGTTCGTCAAAATGCCCGGTGGCTGCAGGCGGGGCCAGCGCTGCGGCGAGCTGGCCAGGCGCCTCTTGCGAGTCGGCGCCAAAGAGCGAATTGTTTTGGTTTTCCACGTGTCAACAGATTGTCACATCTCCGGGCCACGCCCATCTGTCGCAGACGTATGTGTGAGGGGCGTGTGGTGTTCAAACGACTCAGGCGCCGGGCGGGGTACAGAGCAAACCCTGAAATGACCCGCAATTCATGCCACCTCGCCCGGCAAAGCAGGCATTTAAAGGCGAAAATACCTCTTTGCCCCATGCCCGTCCTCACCGGACGCCGTGCGCGGGAATGGCCCGCGCATTTGGGGCTCCCCCTACGACACCGTTTAACGACACCGTTCCTTTCATGCTCCGTTTCTCATCCGCTACTTCCCCCAAAACGCCCGAAACCCCCACCGTGAACCAGCCCACCGCCAAGACCGCCGAAGCGCATCCGCTCGATGCCCTAACAGGCGGAGCCTTCTCGGCGCCCACTTCGGGCGAGCGCGCTGCACGCGTGCGCCAGTGGCTGGCCGGCAACCCCGGTGTCGAGCAGATGAATGAAGTGTTCAGGGAGCTCAGCTCGCGCGACAAGGGCGCGGCCCGCCCGCTGCGCGAAAAGCTCGACGAACTCAAGCGCGCCAAAGGCCAGGAAAATCTGGCCGGCGAATGGGCCGACCGGGGCCAGGCCCTGCTGGTGCTGAACAAGCTGAACCTGGCCGATGCACTGGCCTGGCAGCGCGATGCAGCCAAGGCCGGCGCGCCGCTGTCGAAAGAGCCTTTGGCATCGCTCAAGGTGCAATTGAGCGAGCGCGTCAAGATCATTGAAGACCTGCAACACCGCACCCAGGTCCAGCGCGAAGCCGCCGTGCTGCTGGCCCAGCGCATTGAAGTGCTGTCGACCAAGCCCTGGCGCGATGCGCAAACCGCATGGGAGACCCTGCGCGCTGACGTCGCCAACTGGCAGACGCAGGCCGAGGCGCTCGCCGCTGATGCCAACTGGCCAAGTGTTGACGTCAAGTTCCCGCCCCTGCTGGAAGCCTCCAAGGCCCAGCTGCTGCTGGTGTGGGAAGCTTTTCAGGGCGCGCTGGCGCTGGCAGTCGCCGCTGCAGACGATGCTGCTGCACCGCTGCCGCCGGTGTCCGTCTGGGCTGATGAACTGCGCGTGGCGCGCGGCGTGGCGGTTGAGGCGCCGGCCCGTCCGCAAAAGCCCAAGATGGACCCTGAAGTGCGCGCCAAGGCCGTGCAAACCGTGCGTGAGGTGCTGACCAAGCTCGAACAGGAAATTGCCGAAGGCCACGGCAAGGCCAGCGCCGGCGCAGCCTCCGCCCTGCGCAATGCCCTGAAGGAAAACGGCAAGCTGATTGACGACAAGCTGGAGAACCAGGCCCATGCAGCCCTGGCCGCCGCTGGCGAACTGGAAGGCTGGCAACGCTGGCGCGCCGACCAGTTGCGCGAAGAACTCGTGGCCAAGTCCGAAGCCCTGCTGGGCCGGCCCGAAGGCCATGCCCTGGGCGGCCGCAAGATGCAGGAAACCCTGCGCGCTTTGCGCGACCAATGGAAGCAGACCGACCAGGGCGGCGTACCCAACCACGCGATGTGGAAGCGCTTTGATGAGGCCTGCAACGAAGCCTACAAGGTGGTGGAAGCCTGGCTCGAAAAAATCAAGTCGGAAGCCGCCGAGACCCGCGCGCAGCGCCTCGCGCTGATTGAAGAACTCAAAGCCTGGACGGAGCGCGTCGCCCAGCGCACCGAGCCGCATGAGTGGAAGGCGTTCTCCCGCGCGCTGTACGGATTTGGCGACCGCTGGCGCGACGCTGGCCACCTGGGCGAAAAAGCCTTTGCCGAACTGCAGCCGCTGTGGAAGGAGGCAATGAACGCCGCCGCCGCCCCGCTGGAAGCCGAGCAAAAGCAAAGCCTGGAGCGCCGCCACGCCATGATTGACGAGGCCCGCGTACTGGGCGAGGCGCCCATGCTGCACATCGACGCCGTGAAGTCGCTCCAGCAACGCTGGCAGGCCGAGGCGCAGACCGTGCCGCTGGACCGCAAGCATGAGCAGAAGTTGTGGGACTCCTTCCGCAAACCGATTGACGACGCCTTCAACCGCAAGACGGCTGAGCGCGAAAAGGCCAATGACTCGCTCGGCGAGCGCGACCGCATGGTGCTGGACGCCGCGAAGGCGCTGGAAGCCGCCAACGGCACGGGCGACGCGCAGAAGATCCGCGCTGCGATGGCCGCGCTTGAAGCCGCGTTGCGTGGACAGGCGCAGGCCGCTGCGGTGGTGGCGGCGAACAAGGCTGAGGTCGCTGAAGAGAAGTCGGTCATGCAGGAAGCTTCGCCGGCCGGTGATGCGGCTGCGGAGGGTGCATCTGATGACGGCAAACCTGCTGACGCTGCGACTGGTGGTGATGCAGCTGCGGGTGGTGCGTCTGCTGAAGGCGCAGCGGCTGAGGCTGATGTCGTAGCTACCAACGCCGCAAGCGCTGATGGCGAAGCCGCAAGCACCGGTGCCGATGGCTCTGCTGCTAATGCTGACTCTACAGAGACCGCATCGGACGCGGCGCCGGCAGCTGCGCCAGTCGCGGCCGCTGTGCCGCCCAAGCGCGTCGTTGCCGTGCGCGGCGACGACCGCCCCGGCCTGCGCAAATCTGCATCGGCCGCGCCAGCAGGCCGTGGCGGCAAGTTCGGCGACCGCAAGGGCCCGCCGGGGGCCGGTGGCCCCGGTGCCCGTGGCGCTTCACGTCCGGGTGACAACAAGTTCGAGCCCTTCCGCCCTGAGCGGGAAGAGCGCGGCGGCGGCCGCTTTGGCGACCGCCCGGCCTATGAAGACCGTGGACCACGCCTGGGCGACCAGGCCTTCCGTGCCCAGCGCGACGCACTGGAGCACGCTGAAATGGCGTTGCGCAAACTCGCTGCGCAAGCCCATGGTGAGGCCTTGACTCAACTGCTCACCGCCTGGGAAAAGCGCGTAGCCGATCAGGTGCCGGGCCAGCAGGACCTGGGCCGCGTTGTGTCGCCCGCCGTACGCAGCAGCTGGGTGCAAGCTTTGGACGCCGCGCCGGCAGGCGACGCCTCCGTGCCACTGCTCAGGCTTGAAATGGCCTCCGACGTGCCAACACCGGCCGAGCACATCAGCGCCCGCCGCATGCTGCAACTGCAACTGCTTACCAAGCGCAACGACCCGGGTCCGGAGCAGACCTGGGGCCAGGACGTGGCCAAGGTACTGGCCAGCGGTTTTGACGCTGGCACGGCGCGCCGGGTGCAGACGGTGTTGAAGGTGTTGCTGAAGAAGTAACGCCTGCCGCGAGCCCTTGCACGGGGCTCGCGCGCAGTGCTGATGCGCCGCGGGCATCGGTCCCGAGGCGCCTGAATTCCAATGCCTTTGTATAAGCCGTGCGGCAGGAGCGCGTCCGTAGGATGGGGAAATGCCCATACCGAAGTACCCCGCCCAGCCCTTGAGCGCACGCCCTGCGGTAATCATCCACACCCGCCAGACCTGCCCTCCTGACGCGGGCAGCCTGCCTGAGCTCAAGCGCGCGGTGAGTCAGGAGGATGCGAATGACGCTCGCCTGTCCAGCAGGCCGCAGGATGCAGATGCGCCGTCCAGGCTGCACACCCCCCTCGTCGAGCGCCGCTTGTCCCGCCTGGACACCTCATCGGTGGGCGCGATCAAGCAAGCCTTGATGTTGCTGGCCACATTGATCGGAACTGCGTCAGCGCACACTGAGCTTGCGAGCCCCCATGAAACCTTGAATAGCAAAGGGGCCGAGCCACCGGGCTTCCTTGACGATCTGATCCCGGTGCTGCACGAGGCAGGCACCCGGCACTTCTTCGTGGAAAGGTCCCTGGGCAGCGCATCGCATGCAGAGGCATTCAGCGCTGCGCTGTGGGGCGGCCAGGCGGCCGGGATCATGACGTGCGGGATCGGCATACATACAAGCGAAGGCATGGCAGACCCGCTGGCGGATGTCATGTCAAGGCCATTCATTCGGCCGGTCGCAGAGGGGTTTTCCAGCAAGTTGTTTGGGGATACGCCTCAGTTGGGAAAAAATCCCAAAGGCAGATTCATCCAGCTACTGATAAATCCAGGGGCCAAGCTGCGGCTGGTGTCTGACCGGCCGGGGTCAAACTGGACCGCGACGCGTTTCCTCAATGAGGTGGAGTCTGGCGTGACCAGCATCTCCCTCGGCCATCTGCTTTACCGGCATACCGCCCTCAATGAAGTTGAAATCCCCTGGGAGGGAACTCTTCATAAACTGAAAGCCGAAGCGCAAACAACGCAGGAGCACCTGCAAGAACAAGCGAACACCTTTGATGTCTTTAAGCGTGCGTCCAAAGCCGGTTCGGCGGCCTTGGTGATCACCACCGAAATGCGGGACCTGCACGACTCCGTCCTTGCGTACGTGACGGGCCAGGGCTACGTCGGCATTACCGTTCTCCTGTGCGAAGGCGTAAACGCCACGGTGTTCACGGCGGCAGAAAACTTGCCGGTGTTGATCAGGTTCGGGAAGAGGTACGGCTCAGCCACGGTCTGGTCCAGGCCGGCGCCGACAGTGACGGGGTCGGAACCAACTGCCGATCCTGATCGCACCGCAAGTCAGCCTGCAGGCAGCGCCTTGACCCTGTTGCTGAGTGGCGTCTTTGCGGTCGCTGCTGGCTTCGCCATCATCAACTTGAAAGCCATGGCGAGGCGGGCCGCCGAGGCCGGACGGTTGCCCCCGGCGCCGAGCAGGAGTGCCACGCCTGTGGCCCGTCCCAGGGAGCCGGGTACACGCAAGCGAGGCGCTGCGGACGGCAAGCCGGACGCCAGGCACCTTCAAGACGATCGCCCTTTGGCGCCTGTCGCCGCCTCCTGTTCACAGACGAGTCAGTCAAAGCCGCAGGTACCGCGCGAAGTGAATCCGAAACTGGTTTCCCAGCAAGTCATGGCCAGCATCGCCGACATCCGCAAGTC
>JACMQX010000234.1 GCA_014376765.1 Ramlibacter sp.
CTGGTTAGCAAAGACCAGCTGGTGGAACGATTGTGCGAATGGGGAGAAGAGGTCAGCAACAACGCGATTGAGGTCTATATCCACCGCCTGCGCAAGAAGATCGAGAAGGGGCCGATCCGCATCGCCACGGTACGTGGCCTGGGTTACTGCCTGGAAAAAATCCAGGCCTGATCGCTTGCACAACCGGCAGCCCCAGCCACCTTTGACGCATTCTCAAGGCACACTGCAGGCGTGGCCCTCAAACTGTTCAAGCGCGAGCAACACTCGCTGTTCGGAGAAATCCTCGACTGGATGCTCACCCCGCTGCTGCTGCTGTGGCCGGTGAGCCTTGCCCTGACCTGGCTGGTGGCCCAGGGGATTGCCAACAAGCCGTTCGACCGCGCGCTCGAATACAACGTCCGCGTGATTGCGCAGCTCGTCGGTGTGCGCAACAACACCGTGCAGTTCAACCTGCCCCAGCCCGCCAGCGAGTTGCTACGCGCAGACGACGCTGACCTTGTTTACTTCCAGGTGCTCGGCACGCGGGGCGAGTTCCTGAGCGGCGAGCGCACACTGCCCGCGCCACCGGACGACGACGCCACCGAAGTCGGCGCGGTGCACCTGCGCGACGACGAGCTCCGCGGCGTGGAGATCCGGGTGGCCCACACCTGGGTCAAGCTTGACCTGCCCGGCGGCAAGCCGGTGCTGGTGCAGGTCGCCGAGACACGCGAGAAACGCTCGGTGCTGGCAACCGAAATCATCAAGGGCGTGATGCTGCCCCAGTTCGTCATCCTGCCGCTGGCCGTGCTGCTGGTCTGGCTCGCCCTGGTGCGCGGCATCAAGCCGCTCAACGAGCTGGAAGAACGCATACGCGCCCGCAAACCGGATGATCTTTCACCGCTGGACGACAAGGCCGTGCCGCTGGAGGTCGCACCTCTGGTCTCATCGGTGAACGACCTCCTGACCCGGCTGGACGCCTCCATCGCCACGCAAAAACGCTTCCTCGCCGATGCGGCCCACCAGCTCAAGACGCCGCTGGCGGGCCTGCGCATGCAGGCTGACCTGGCCCAGCGCGAAGGGGCCAATGCCGATGAACTCAAGCAGTCACTCAAACTGATTGGCCGCTCCAGCGTGCGCGCGACCCACACCGTCAACCAGCTGCTGGCGCTGGCCCGGGCTGAAGGCGGCGGCGCCCGCATGCGTCAGCCCTGCGACCTGGCGCGCCTGACGATGGAAGTCGTGCAGGACTGTCTGCCCCGCACCATGGAAAGGCGTATCGATCTGGGTTATGAAGGCCCGCAACCCGGCGCACCCGGCGTCGTGGTCGAGGGCAACCCGACGCTGCTCAAGGAGCTGATCCGCAACCTGGTGGACAACGCCATCAACTACACCCCGTCCAGCGCCAGCCTGCCGGGCGTGATCACCGCGCGGGTCATGGCGGACCCGTTCGGCAAGGTGTTGATCCTGCGGGTTGAGGATTCAGGGCCGGGCATCCCGGAAAGCGAACGCGCGCTGGTGTTCCAGCCGTTCTATCGATCGCTGGGCACGGAGGCTGACGGATCAGGCCTGGGCCTGCCCATCGTGCTGGAAATTGCCCGCCAGCATGACGCGAGCGTGAGCCTTGAAGAAACCCACCCAGGCCACACCCCGCCAGGCGCCAGCTTCAGCGTCCGCTTCGCCTCCTGGACGCAGCCGGTGTTTGACGACCAGGCGGGTCTGTAAGGGTGTATCCGGTGCGCGCTTCGAAGGCATCACTGTCCTGAATTTCGATCTGACCCCAAATCTCTGCCCGTCGCACCGGTGCAGCTGCGCAGGGCCTTGCCTGCCAAGGCAACCTTGAACTCATCCAGCCGGGGCCGCAACACGTCATCCACCGCAGGGAACTTGAGCATCTGCCCACGCGCCTCGGGCCGGTCCTGCACCACCTTGGCGGTACGCACGCCGCGCACCACCAGCGCCGAGAGTTGCTGGGTCGCCGCCGCCTGCGTTTCGAACACACCCAGCGAAAGGCCGGGCTGCATCGCCGTACCGAAGGGCACATCAAACGAGAGCTTCAGCGCGCGCAGTTCTGCCTTTTTCTTGTTGAGTGCATCGGCGTTGGGGAATTTGCCCATGTAGATCATCCAGCGCGCAGGCTCGACTGCGCTCTCCAGACTCCACGCGCCGGCGGGCAGCGCGGGATCCAGGGCCTGGCGGATCACCGTGCTCTGCTTGTCGTCATACAGACCGGCCTGCAGGCATTCCGGAGGGCGGGCCACGGTGACGACAGCGGCGCTGGTCTCGGCGCGGCGCGTCTCATCAACACTGAGTATGCGCAGCGCCTCCGGCTTGATCTGCTGCTCCATGCGCTGCGGCTCCGACTGCTGCACCGGCGCGTAGCCATACGGTTGCAGCATGCCCTGCGCCCAGACGAAATATGCGCCATTGGCCAACACGAGCAGCAGGACGAGCACTCTGAGCATGGCGTCAGGCAGCCTTGCCCGATGCGGCGCCTGATGCCCAGTGCGCATCTGCCTGGGGCCGCACGCTGACCTCGGAACTGGTGATTTGTTTCATGCCGAGCGCAGTATGCACCAGCAAAGCCCCGTCTTCGCCCACGCCGTGGGCAGTGCCCTCCAGCACGCCGCCGTGCCCATCAGAGACCCGCACAGCGCGGTCACGCAGGGCATCACGCGCATTGAAGCGCGCCTGAAAGGGTGCAAAGCCGAACTGCCCGAAAGCCAGCACGGTTTGCACCAGCGCAGGCGCGATCCGCAGCAGGGCCTGGGGGGCGTCCAGACCAGCGTCAAGTTCATGCAGGCAGGCGGGCGGTGTCGCCAGGCCCGCGCCATCACGCGCGGCAACGTTGATGCCCACACCGATCACCGCATAACGCTGCTCGCCCACACAGGCCGTCTCAATCAGAATGCCGCCCAGCTTGCGGTCACCGCCTGCGCCCACAAGCCACAGGTCGTTGGGCCATTTGAGCTTCAAATCTTTATGCAGGCTTTCAGCGACGCTCACACCCACGGCCAGCGACAGGCCGGACCAGCTGGGTGGCGACAAGGCGATGCCCAGCGAAAAAGTTAGCGAATCGCCCGCGGTGCTGAGCCACTCCCGGCCCAGCCGCCCCCGGCCCGCCGTCTGGCGCTCAGCCACCAGCAGCACAGGCTCCAGCCGGCCCGCGCGCGCCCGGCGCATCAGCTCGGTGTTGGTCGAATCCAGCTCGGGCAGGATCTCCACGCTGGCGTCCGGGAGTGCTGGGTAAACAGCTTCCCAGACAGCCTCAGCAGGCCACCGTAGGGGAACCACCATGGCGCCTTCCATGAATAACTAACGCCCGCGCTTGGGCGCCAGCAGCGTGCCCCGGCAGCTTTTGGCGCCACACCAGCAGGGGTATTCGGCCTTGAGCTTGGGCGTGTAGCGCTGGTCGATGATCAGGCCGTAGTCGTAGTTCAGCTCTTCACCGGCCTTGATGTTGCGCAGCGCCTTAATGAATACGCGACCACCTTCCTCGTCGGCTTCGCAGTTGGCATCGCAGCTGTGGTTTATCCAGCGCGACGAATTGCCGCCGTGCTTCGCATCAATCACATGCTTCTCGTCAATATGGAAATAGAAGGTGTGGTTGGGGTCCTTGGGGTCGTGCGGGTGGCGGCGCAGGGCCTCCTTCCAGCTGACGATCTCGCCCACATACTCAATGATGGTTTCGCCCTCTGCGATATCCTGCACCGCGAAAACGCCTTTGCCGTGCACGCCCGAGCGGCGGGTCTGGATGCGGCGGCCCATAGGTATCGTGGGCGTGCCGGGCAAAGGGCCGCGGGAAATTCCGGGTTTGGCAGACATGAAGAAAACTCGTGTTAAGTTGAATGTGCACACATGCGCGCGTTCGCGTGTACGCGCGAAAGCGCCGATTGTAGAAGTAGCGCGGAAGAAGTAGCGACAATGCGCCCAACACGGGGGCAGGCCGCTTCCCTGAAGACATTGATGGATTGGCTGAATACCTATGACGAAGACTTTGGTGATTGCGGAGAAGCCCTCGGTCGCGGCGGACATCGTGCGCGCGCTGACGCCAACCGCCGGCAAATTTGACAAGCACGACGAGCATTTCGAGAACGAAAAGTACATCGTCACCAGCGCCGTGGGCCACCTGGTGGAAATCCAGGCGCCTGAAGAATTTGACGTCAAGCGCGGCAAATGGAGCTTTGCCAACCTGCCGGTCATTCCGCCGTACTTCGATCTGAAGCCGGTGGACAAAACCAAGACGCGCCTGAACGCGGTCGTCAAACAGGCCAAGCGCAAGGATGTGACTGACATCATCAACGCCTGTGACGCGGGCCGCGAGGGCGAGCTGATCTTCCGTTTGATCGAGCAATACGCTTTTGGTGGCGACGAGCCCTCGGTCTCAAAGAAGGCCGCTCCTGCCCGCAAACCGGTGCGGCGCCTGTGGCTGCAGTCCATGACGCCGCAGGCCATCCGCGACGGCTTTGGCGCCCTGCGAACTGAAAAGCAGATGCAGGGCCTGGCCCATGCCGCGCGGTCCCGTTCCGAGGCTGACTGGCTGGTGGGCATCAACGGCACGCGCGCGCTGACGGCGTTCAATTCGCGCGACGGCGGGTTCTTCCTCACCACCGTGGGCCGGGTGCAGACGCCGACGCTGTCAGTCGTGGTTGAACGCGAAGAAAAAATCCGCAAGTTCGTCAGCCGCGACTACTGGGAAATCCACGCGTCGTTCCTGGCCGAAGCCGGTGAATACAGCGCCAGGTGGTTCGACCCCAAACATAAAAAGACAGACGACGACCCCGAGAAAAAAGCCGACCGCGTCTGGACCCAGCGCGAGGCGATGGAGATCGCCGATGCAGTACGCGGCAAAGCCGCCAGCGTCACGGAAGAATCCAAGCCCACCACCCAGGCCTCGCCCCTGCTGTTTGACCTGACCTCGCTGCAGCGCGAGGCCAACGGCCGCTTTGGCTACAGCGCCAAGACCACGCTGCAGCTGGCGCAAAGCCTGTATGAGCGCCACAAGGCCCTGACCTACCCGCGTACCGATTCACGTGCCTTGCCTGAAGATTACCTGCCGGTGGTCAAAGACACGATGAAGATGCTGGCCGGCAGCGACATGCGCCACCTGGCGCCGTTTGCCAAGCAGGCGATTGACGGCAGCTACGTCAAGCCCAGCAAGCGCATTTTCGACAACAGCAAGGTCAGCGACCACTTTGCCATCATCCCGACGCTGCAGGCGCCCAGCGGCCTGTCTGACGCGGAGCAAAAGCTGTATGACCTGGTGGTCAAGCGCTTCCTGTCGGTGTTCTTCCCAAGCGCCGAATTCATGGTCACCACCCGCATCAGCCAGGCCATGGGCCACAGCTTCAAGACCGAAGGCAAAGTGCTGGTCAAGCCGGGCTGGCTGGCCATCTGGGGCAAGGAAGCCGCCGCTGAAATCACCGACGCGAAAGAAGGCGACAAGGGTCAGGCCCTGGTCCCGGTCAAACCCGGCGAGATGGTGCGTGCAGAAACTGCCGACCCCAAGGGCCTCAAAACCAAACCGCCCGCCCGCTACTCGGAAGCAACACTGCTGGGCGCGATGGA
>JACMQX010000235.1 GCA_014376765.1 Ramlibacter sp.
CTGCGAGAGCCGGCCTTCCTTGCCCACTGTGGTGCAAAGCCGGTCTGCTTCCACCGTCACCCGGCTGGCGTTGGCAATCGCCTGGTTGAAGGCTTCTGCGATGCGGCCGTCAGTGCCTGCCCAGTCAGCAGGCAGCCTGGAGCTGAAGTCGCCAGCGGAGAAAGCCATCATGGCGGTGAGGATCTTGCGCGAGCGCATCTCCGCGACGTCGTCCAGCAGGTCTTCCTTGGCTGGACCCAGGTCTCTGGTTGGAGGGGGTGTTGCCGCTGCCGGCTTTTTGAGAGTCATACCGTTTTTACGCGGCTTTTTTGTTGGGGTTTTGACTGCCTGGTCCATGGTCACTCTTTCCAAGGTGGGACGATGCGTTGCCAGGGCTCCGCCAGCAACGATCAATTTTTAGTACAGCTTGTCACGAAGTCCTGTAGGACAAATCCCACTGATGAACTGCGAACATTCCCCAAAAGCCCTCTTGCTCCCTCTCCCTCTGAAAAGAGGGTTGGGGTGAGGGCACCGCCTGCCAGTCTCTCAGTCATACGGCAGCGTGAAAATCAAATCCACCGCACTGCGCTCCCCGGTCTGCGCCCGCAGCGTGAAGCGTTTTGACAGGTCATAGAAGATATAGAAGGTCCCCAGCGTGCCCGCCAGGCTGCGTTCATACGCCACATAGAAGTCGCGGGACAGGCGCTTGCCCAAAGTGACGGCGGCCGCGATGGTGGTGCCGTCGCTGGCGGTCGCCGAGCCGCGAAACGACAGTTCGTCCAGCCCGACGGACTGCGCAATGCCGCCCGAGATGCCCCCATTTCGCCCGCCCAGCAAGGCAAGCGCCGCCTGCTGCAACACCGCCGACTCTGCGCCGCCTGACGCTGCGCTGCGGCCCAGCACCAGCCAGGCGAGCTTCTCGCCCTCAGGCAGTTCAGGGCTGGCGTACAGGCGCACGCGCGGCGCCAGCGCCGTGCCGGTGATCTGCACCCCGACCCGCACGCTGAGGTTCGGGCGGATGGCCAGGATGTCCAGCGCCGGGTTGTCAAACGGGCCGGTGAAGCGCAGCAGGCCTTCTTCAATGTTGAGGTACTGACCGTAAGCGCGGTAGGTGCCGGAAATGGCACGCACTTCGCCCGTGAGCCGGGGCGATGCGGTGGCGCCCAGCGTGGTGTGCAGCGCCAGCGTGCCGGCCAGCCGCGTGTTGACGCCGCGGCCCTGCACGCGGAAGTCGTTGCCCAGGTCCAGCGTGATGGCGACGTCGGGCAGGATGCGCACGCCTGTGCCGTCCGGCAGTGCGCTGCTGGCGGCGCTTGCTGTGGTGGGGCGGCGCAAGGCGGACGACCGCACCACCACATCGCTGCCCAGAACCGGCGTGGACTCGTCGGGCAGGATGAAGAGTGCCTGGTCGGCCTTGAGGTTGCCGCGCAGTTCCACGCGGTTGTTCACCAGCCGCGCCTGCATCGCCCCGGTGACGATGAGCCGCCTGTCCGCTCGCGCGGTCAGGCGCAGGCTCTCGGCCCTGGCGCTGAGTTCCATGCGGACTTTGTTGAAGATTGAATCGGTGGCGGATGCATCGGGGCGCCATTCGGCAAAGCCGGTGATGGTCAGCAGGCCTCCTGCCTGGGCTTGGCCTGCGGCGGCGCCGCCAGCTGCGCCGCGCAAACTGAATTCGTCAATGCCCAGCCGCTGGCCGTTGAGAGTGGCGCGCAGTTTGCCGCCGCTGAACTCAATGCCCTCCACCACCGAGCGCACCGCCAGGTCGTTGGCCTGCAGCGTGCCTTGCCACAGGGGCGCCCTGCGCGTGCCGGCCAGCGTTGCGTTCGCATCCAGCGTGCCGCGCATGCGCCAGCCCGGCGGCGCCAGCACCGACCACACGCCCACGCGCGGCAGGCTGGCCCGTACGGTGCCGCTCAGGGCGGCGCTGTCAGGCCAGGTCCAGCCATTGCCGTCGCGTGACAAGGCGGTGGTGATGTCGGCAGAGGCCTGGCCCGCGTTCTCGCTGTCCCAGCGCAGCGCGGCCGTCAGGCGGCTGCCGTCGCTGCCTAGTTTCAGGCTGGCTTCCTTCACGCCGGCGTTGATCTGCACGCCGGTGGCCGCCCCGCTGAGGTCAGTGTCGGCCTGCACCCGCAGGTCGCCGCTGCGCCGCTGCAGGCTGGCCTGTGCGCGAAAGGTGTCGGCAGCGACGATGTCCCAGTCGCCATCAAACACCATGCTGCCGGACAGGCCCAGGTTGGCAAGTTGGGTGCTGCCCAGAACTTCGAGCCAGCCCATGGGGAGGCCGCGCAATTGGCCCTGCGTACGCAGCTCGCTGCGGCCCGCCGTTTGCCGCCAGCTGAGGCCCTGCCAGGCAAGCGTTGCCGTGCCCGGGGCTGGGCCCGAGAGTGTGGCTTCCCCGGGGCTGAGGACCAGCGCCGCGCCGCCTTGCCAGCTCACATTCACAGGTGCCAGCAGCCTTGCCGTCCAGGTGCCGGGGCGAAAACTGTCCTGTGCTTGCAGCACGGCGGTGTCCAAGCGGCCTTGCCATCCGCCTGCAGCCGTGTAGCCGCCGCTGGCGGTGCTTTGCAGGCGAAAGCGCTGCGTGCCCGTCTCCAGCCTGCCGGCCAGTTGCAGTGCCAGCGCGCTGAGCTGGCCCTTCAGTTCGGCCTTGACTTCACGCAGGCGCCAGGCCTGTTCGTTGTGCAGGCCGGCGCGGGGAATGTCCAGTTGCGGCGCGCTCAATGCGGCTTGCAGGTTCAGGCCGCGGCCCTGGTTTTGCCAGCCGCCTTGCCATACACCGGTGAGGTCGGCCTGGCCTTGTGCGTTGCCCGCCAGCAGCGCGGGCGGCATGCCCGGTAGTTGGGCGAGCCAGCGTGAGGCCTGACCCGCGTCGCTCGCATTCAGCTTGAATTCACCCGCGCCGTCAGCCGCGCTGATGCGGCCGCTGACGCTGGCCTGCGCGCCTGGCAGCCTCAGCTGCAACTGGCCGCTGGCGGCGCGGCTGGCGATCAGCACATCGATCTGCTGGCCTTGCAGCAAGGCGTCTGTGCTTTCCAGCCGGAGGGTTTGCAGCGTCAGGCGGCCGGCGGCCCAGCGGCCTTTGGCCAGGCCCTGCTTGATACGCAGGCCTTTGAGTCTGGAGGCGGCAGGTTGTTTGGCAGAAGGTTTCAGGCTGGCGTTGAAGTCAATCACAGCACCTGCGTCCATGCCGGCGCCTGCGTTCATGGAAGCGCCTCCGTTCATGGCAGCGCCTTCGGCGCGCACCTCCAGTTCCCCGTCCAGCGAGGCAGCTGCCAATTGCGTGTGCAGGGCGGCCGGGTTGATGCCGCGCAGTTGGGCCTTGCCCTGCCAGCCCGCCGAAAGCGCCAGCCGCCCTTGCGCCTGCAACTGCCCGCCGCCAGCAACGGCGTCCAGCGATTCGATGTCCCATGTGCCCTGCGTGAATCGCACACTGCCGTTGGCGCTTTGCACGGGCAGGCGCTGTTTGTCCCAGGGGCCGCTGTCGCTGTTGCGCAGGTCAAATTGCGCCAGCCACTGCTGGGCCGCGCCTGCCGCTGGCTGCACACTGGCGCTGCCTTGCAGCAGCGTCTGGGGCGCCTGCGGCCACAGCAGGGCCAGGTTGAGTTGGCTGAAGGTGGCGCCGCCTTGCACCACAGGCTGCGGCGCCCACGGCATGATGCGGGCCGTGACGCTGGCGCGCATGGCGCTGTCAGCGGTGACGGCGGGCGTTATCCCCAATGCCGAGACAGTCGCGGTGACCGAGCCGGGCCGTATGCCGGCCTGCACCTCAAGCACTGCGTCCATGCCCGCCAGCGGCCCGCGCACCGTCCCATCAAACTGCAGCGGCAGGGCTTTGCCACCGCCTGGCACCGGGGCCGTGATGTCGCCGCGCAGGCGGGCATTGAGCGACATGGGGGCTTCTGCCAGCAGCGTCGCGTTGCCCTGGTAGCGGGCTGAGGCCATGTCGGCGTTTTCCAGGGTGAGCTTGTGGGATGTGCCGTCAAACCCATAACGGCCGGCCACGTCGGTGGCGGCCAGCGGGGCAGGGCCTTTCCACTGCAGGTCCTGCACCGCAAAGGACACGTCCACGTCGATCGGCAGCACCAGGCTTTGCAGGGGCCGGGGCGGCGTGGCGGCCCGCTGGTCGTCTATCAGCAGACGCGTGATGAACAGGGTGTGCAGCGTGAGCTTCCGGTTGACCAGTGCCATCGGCTCCCAGCCCAGCTCGATGTCGCGCGCTTCCACCGTGAGCCCGCCGCCGCGCCAGCGCAGCATGCCAATGTGGCCGCCGTTGCGCAGTGAGCCTTTCACGTCGTCAGTCTCCAGCGTCTGGCCGGCGGGCAGGTAGGCCGCTGCGCGCTCGATGCTCATCGCCAGCGAATCGCCGGTGCCGGCCCACCACCACGCCAGCGCCACCAGGAGCACCACCAACGGGATCGGCGCGAGCACCACCCAGGCCAGAAAACGCAGAGCGCGGCGCCAGTGCAACAGAGGCCCGCGCATCAGAAACTGAACCCCACGCTCAGGTGCAGCCGCAAGCGCTTCACGGCTACACCATAGGCCAGGTCGATGTTGAGCGGCCCCACCGGGCTGCGCCAGCGTGCGCCCACGCCCACACCGACCTTGGCTTTGAGGTCGGCCGGTTTGTCGGCCACTGAACCTGCGTCCACAAACACGGCGGTTTCCCAGTCGGTAAGCCGGCCCTGCCAGGTGATGGGGTGCTGGTACTCGACGCTGCCCACTGCCAGGTAGCGACCCGCCACCGGTGCGCCTTTGGCCCCGGCTGCGCCGCCCACCGTGCTGGCGCCGCTGGCGGTGTTGACACCAATGTCGCGGTAGCCGTAGCCGCGCACGGTGTTGTCGCCGCCGGTCAAAAAAAGCTGTGTGCTGGGCAGGTTGGCACCCTCGCGCGCCAGCACCGCGCCGCCTTCAGCGCGCAGCGCCAGGCGGCCGCCGCGCACCCGTAGGCCGTCCGCCTGCTCCGCCTGCGTGACCGTGCCCGTGGGCCACAAGCCCAGCCAGTTGACCCGTGTGCGCAGAAACGGGTCGCGCTGGCTGCCCAACGTGGTGCCGCCGCCCAGCTCCAGACTCAGGCCATGGCCGCGCGTCGGGAAGGGCAGGGCGTCAAAGTTGCGCCGCGTCCAGGCGTAGTTGGCTGTGATGGAGGAGGCCTGCGTGTCCAGTGCCACGCCCCGGTCGCGGGCCTGGTCGTACTGCAAAAAGTAGCTGCGGTCGATGCGCTCGCCAGTTTGTGTGCGGCCCAGGCGCAGGCGCTGGCTGTTGGTGACTACGGCGTTGGTGTCTTTGCGCTCAAGGAGGGCGGAGGTCACCCAGCGCCAGTAGTCGGCATCGGGCTGGGCCGTGAGCTCGCTGCCGATCGACTGGCTCTGCCTGTCCACACTGGCCTTGCTGACGGCGCGCCAGCCTATGACCGGCAGCAGGTGATGCGTGTGTTCGACGGACAAACGCGGCCCGCCGTCGGTGCTGATGCCCACGCCCAGCACGATCTTTTGCAGCTTGGCCTCGCGGACCTGCACGGTCACGGGGGCGGCCTGGGGGTTGCCTGCGGTGTCCAGCGCCATGAAGACTGAATCGAAATAGCCGCTGTCTGCGACGCGTTGCTGCGCTTCCAGCAGGCGCTGCTGGTCGTAGTCGGCGCCGGTGGGCACCTGGGCCAGGCGGGTAACTAGTTCGGGCGGGTAGTGCTGCGTGCCGCTGACCTGCACCGGGCCAAAGCGGTAGGCGGGGCCGGAGTCGAGCTTGAGCGTGAGGCTGGCGCTTTGGGTGTCGGTGTCAATGTCGGCGCGGCTGTCACTGATCTGGCCTGTGGGGTAGCGCTGGCTGGTCAGGCCGCGCAGCGCGAAGCTTTTGGCGTCATCCCACTCGGCCTGAGTGAAGGGCCGGCCCGGCGGCAAAGGCCACAGGCCGCGGATGTTGGCGGTCTGGGTGGCGACGGCAGGGTTGCTGGCCGCGTTGGCGGATATCTCGCCTTCAAATGAAATGTCCACGCTGCCAATGCGCACCGGCAAGCCGGGCTCCACGGTCATGATGACTTTGCGCAGGGATGCCGCATCGGCGGGCGTGTCCAGCAACTCAATCGCGATGGAGGGCGAGAAGTAGCCCAGCGTGCCCAAGAGGTCGCGCGCATTGGCTTCGGCGGCCGTGAGCAGGCGGTTCAGTTCGCTGGTGTCCAGGTCACTCAACTCGCGGTAGCGCAGCAGCTCGAGATGACGCAGCAGGTACTGCTCGACTGGCCTGGGTGACTTGATCTCGAGGGTGAAAGCAGCAGGGCCGTTTTTTTCAGCCGGCGCGGCGCGCGAGAACGGGGATGGGCCCGGCGATGATCCGGTAGCGCACCCTGAGAACATGAACAGAGCTGGCAGCACGGCCAGTGCGCAGAACCAGCGCCAAAGAAGCATCAACCTATTTTGACAGCAGGCGCATCGCTTCTTCGAGACCCTTGAGCGTCAAGGGATACATGCGGTTGTTGACCAGCTGCTGGATCACGCTGATGCTTTGCCGGTACTGCCACACGCCCTGCGGCTCGGGGTTGATCCAGGCAAATTTCGGGAACGCATGGGTCAGGCGCTGCAGCCATTCGGCGCCGGCTTCTTCGTTGTTGTATTCCACACTGCCGCCGGGCTGCAGGATCTCATAGGGGCTCATCGTTGCGTCCCCGATGAAGATGAGCTTGTAGTCCTTGTTGTACTTGCGGATGATGTCCCAGGTTGCAAACTTCTCGCTGAAGCGGCGGCGGTTGTTCTTCCACATGAAGTCATAGACGCAATTGTGGAAGTAGTAGAACTCCATGTGCTTGAACTCGGTCTTGGTGGCCGAGAACATTTCTTCCACCCGCGCGATGTGCTCGTCCATGGTGCCGCCCACATCCATCAACAGCAGCACCTTGACGTTGTTGTGCCGCTCGGGCCGCATCTTGATGTCCAGGTAGCCGGCGTTGGCCGCAGTGGAGCGGATGGTGCCGTCCAGGTCCAGCTCGTCTTCATGGCCTTCACGCGCAAAGCGGCGCAGGCGGCGCAGCGCCACCTTGATGTTGCGGGTGCCCAGCTCCTGCTGGTCGTCGTAGTCCTTGTACGCCCGCTGGTCCCAGACCTTGACGGCACTTTTGTTGCGGCTTTTTTCCTGGCCGATGCGGATGCCCTGCGGGTTGAAGCCGTTGGCACCAAAGGGCGAGGTGCCGCCGGTGCCGATCATCTTGCTGCCGCCTTCGTGGCGCTCTTTTTGCTCTTCAAAACGCTTCTTGAGCGTCGCCATCAGTTCGTCCCAGCCCATCTTCTCGATCTTGGCTTTTTCCTCGGGGCTGAGTTCCAGCTCCAGGTTCTTGCGCAGCCATTCCAGCGGGATGTCCTTGGTGAAGTCGGCAATCATCTCCACGCCCTTGAAGTAGGCGGCGAAGGCGCGGTCAAACTTGTCGTAGTGCTTCTCGTCTTTCACCAGGGCCGTGCGGCTCAGGTAATAAAAGTCGTCGATCTTGTAGCCCGATTCGTCTTGGCTCATCGGGCCGATCACACCCTCTTGCAGCGATTCAAGCAGCGTGAGGTATTCCTTGACGGAGACCGGCAGCTTGGCCGAGCGCAAGCTGTAGAAGAAGTCGATCAGCATGTCAGGCTCCTTGTATTACTCCCTCACCCGCTGGGGGAGGGTTGGGGTGGGGGCAGGCGCCGTTTCAGCCCGTGGCTTGTCCAGCAGGTACAGCAACTGCGCCTTCGCTTCAGGCCACTCGCCCGAGCGCATGCTGTACATCACGGTGTCGCGGATCGTGCCGTCGCGGCGGGGGGCGTGGCCGCGGATCACGCCGTCTTTTTTCGCGCCCAGCCGCTCGATGGCTTGTTGCGATGCGAAGTTGAAGTTGTCGGTGCGCCAGCCGACCACATGCGCCTGCAAGGTTTCAAACGCATGCGTGAGCATCAGCAATTTGCAGGTGGTGTTGACGTGGGTGCGCTGGCAGCGTTGCGCATACCAGGTGTAGCCAATCTCCAGCCGCTTGATACCGGGGATCATGTCGTGGTAACTCGTGCTGCCGAGCACGGTGCCGGTGGCTTCATCGGTGACGGTGAAGGGGAAGCGATTGCCGTCTTCCCGCATCTTGAGCGCCGCTTCTATGTAGCCGCGGGTTTCATGCGGCTCGGGCACGGAGGTGATGCGCAAATTCCATAGCTCGCCGTCCGCCGCCGCGGCTTTGAGGCCCGCTTCATGGTCAATCGTGAGCGGTACCAGGGCAAGACCGCGTGCAGACAGGGTGACGGGTTCAACGAAGGCCACGCCAGTCACTCTTTCTTGCGCAGCCGGCTGCGCCGCCAGGCTCGCGCCAGATGCAGGCCTGCGCCACCGCCCAGACCCACCAGCAAGATGCCAAAGATACTGGCGTTGCTGTAGCCCTCGGCAAAAATGTTGAAGCCGAGCAACTGGCCAAGCCAGAAGCCCAGCAGCGCCCCGCCGACGAATCCGATCGCGTCGGACAGGCCTTCCAGCAGTAAGGGATTGATCACGTCAGCGCCTCATCAGCGGTTGTGGCGCTGCATGAAAACCAGCTTTTCAAACAGGGTAACGTCCTGCTCGTTCTTGAGCAGCGCGCCCACCAGCGGCGGCACCGCGACCTTGTCGTCCTTGCTTTGCAGGGCTTCCAGCGGAATGTCTTCTGCGACCAGCAGCTTGAGCCAGTCAAGCAGCTCGCTGGTAGAGGGCTTTTTCTTCAGGCCGGGCAGGTTGCGCACGTCGTAGAAGGTTTTCATCGCGGCCGTGAGCAGGTCCTTTTTCAGCGTAGGAAAGTGCACGTCCACGATCTGCTGCATCGTCGCGGCATCAGGGAACTTGATGTAGTGGAAGAAGCAGCGGCGCAAGAACGCGTCGGGCAGCTCCTTTTCGTTGTTGGAGGTGATGAACACCAGCGGCCTGTGGATGGCCTTGATGAGCTCGCGTGTTTCATACACGTAGAACTCCATGCGGTCGATCTCGCGCAGCAGGTCGTTGGGGAATTCGATGTCGGCCTTGTCGATCTCGTCGATCAGCAGCACCACCGGCTTGTCTGCAGTGAAGGCCTGCCACAGCACGCCTTTGACAATGTAGTTGTGGATGTCCTTGACGCGCTGCCCGCCGTCGGCGTCGGCCAACTGCGAGTCACGCAGGCGGCTCACGGCGTCGTACTCATACAGGCCCTGCTGGGCCTTGGTGGTGGACTTGATATGCCACTGCAAGAGCGGCATGCCAAGGGCCTGTGCCACTTCCTCGGCGAGCATGGTTTTGCCGGTGCCCGGCTCGCCTTTGACGAGCAGCGGGCGTTTCAGGGTCGCCGCCGCGTTCACGGCAAGCATCAGGTCCTGGGTTGCAACGTAATTCTGGGTGCCGGTGAATTTCATGGGGAGGTGTGGTGGGGCTGGATATAATCGGAGGCTGATTACAGGTCTGAACTCTCACGAGATTGTGCGCGCAAAATGAACAAGTTGTTGATCACGCTATTTGCCTTTTCTGTCGCTTTGGTGACGTCCATTGCGTCGGCCCAGGAGCTCAAGGGCGACGCCAAGGCGGCTGAAGCCAAGATCGCCACGTGCGTGGGTTGCCACGGCATCAAGGGCTACCAGGCCAGCTTCCCGGAAGTGCACAAGGTGCCGATGATTTCGGGGCAGAGCGCGAAGTACATCGCCGCAGCCCTTCAGGCCTACCAGAAGGGCGACCGCAAGCACCCCACGATGCGCGGCATTGCTGCGTCCCTGACTCAACAGGACATTGCTGATCTGTCCGTTTATTACAGCGCACATGGCGTAGTGGCCGGCGCTGCATTGCCCGACACGCCCGCCAAGACCCCGGGCGCTGATGTCGCCCCGCTGCTGGCCAAAGGCAACTGCGTGGCTTGCCACGGCTCCAACTTCTCCAAGCCGATCGACGTCTACCCCAAGATTGCCGGCCAGCATGCCGACTACCTCTATGTGGCCTTGAAGGCCTACAAGGCTGACAAGAGCACGGTGGTGGGCCGCAATAACGCCATCATGGGCGGGATTGCCAAGCAGTTCTCCAACGCGGAGCTGAAGACACTGGCGGGGTATGTCAGCTCGCTGGATGGTGAAGTCAAGACCGTCCCCGAGAGCAGGTTCAGGTAGCGTTCAATCCCGCGTCGCGCTGTGCTGGACGCACGCGATGTACGCCTGGCCATCCGGCGGCCGGCCTGAGCGCTGGCTCTCCCAGATCATTTGCCCCAGACACTCCATGGCCTCGTGGTGCGCGTCGTGCAACGAGCCGCGTCGGACGGCCAGCAATTCGACGGCCTGACGGATGCCTTGCGGCTGGTCGATGGAGCACTGTTCGCTGATCGACAGATGCATTGACAGATGCAGGAAAGGATTGGTTTTACCGTCCTTCGCGTCGTACATCTTCTCAAGTGCTGCCGCCTCATCAGCAAACTCGGTGTGGTATTCGGGATGCTCATCGATCCACTGGCCGGCCAGCGTTTCAATGGCCTCCATCGGCTGGGCGCCGCGAGACTTGGTATAGACGGCGCAGTAAAAACGCCTGACGTCGGATTGAGAGGGGCTGAACATGGGTGACAAGCCTATCACCCCCGAACCCGAACCCGAATGGGGTGCGGGTTGACACTGCAGCGGGTCGCTGTCCTACGCATGCCTGTGAACGCCACGCCTAAATTGCACTCATGGCAGCGGGCGGCCCGGGGCGCGCTGGCTCTATTCACAAGAATTCTTATTCCCGGTTTGAAAGCACTTTCATGAACGCTATGCGTATCACCGGCATCGTCCTCATCGTGTTGGGCCTTGCGGGCTTCTTCACTGGCGGGTTCAGCTTCACCAAGGACACGTCCACCGCCAAGATCGGCCCGCTGGAACTCGTTGTCAAAGAAAAAGAATCCGTGAACTTCCCGCAGTGGCTGAGCATCGGCGCGATTTTGCTGGGTGCTGTCGTGCTGGTAGCAGGCTCACGCAAGTCCTGATTCACTGAACAAAAAAGGTCAACCCATGAAACCCATTTTCCGATTTACCTTCGCCCTTGCCTCAGTGGTGGTGGCAAGCTTCGTTGCGCTGGCGCCCCAGGCCGCCACGGCGCAGTCCCGCCGCCCGGCGCCGCCCGAAATCACGAGCTTTCAGGTCGAACAGTCTGACCTGATCGCTCCCGGGAGCGACCTGTCGTTCACGCTTGAGGGCACGCCCAGAAGCCAGGCCAGCGTCCGGCTTTCCGGCATCAGCAAAGTCATTACGCTTCGTGAAGTCGAACGTGGCGTCTATGAAGGTGGCTACACCGTCAGCCGGCGTGACCGCTTTGCCCAGAGACCGGTGGCACGCGCAACGCTCAGGGCCCGCGGTGCCTCGGTGGTAGCCGACCAGACCCTCTCGGTGGCCGGCCCGCCGGTCGTCGTCGCACCGCCACCGCCTGTGGTCGTGGCGCCTGCGCCCCCGCCCGCCGCACCCCCGGTGGCCCTTGCTATCGAACGCTTCAGGGTCATGCCAGTCGCCCGCATCGAGCCTGGGGCCGAATTGCGCTTCGTCCTGATTGGATCCCCCGGTGCACGCGGCTCCTTCACGATTGACGGCGTGGTGCAAAACGTCGCCATGGCAGAGGTCCGCCCCGGGCACTATGAAGGTGCCTACACCATCCGCCGCAATGACAACTTCCCGCCGTCCCTCAGCATTGTTGGCACCCTGGAGTTACGCGGCCAGGTGATGCGCACGCCGCTGAACCAGGCCCTCCTGGTTGATGCCCGGCCGCCCACCATCAGCAACATGGCGCCGATGAACAACGAGATCGTCACCGGGGGTGGCCCGTTCTCTGTGTCAGCAACCTTTGATGACCGCGGCGGCGTCGGCGTGGATGCAAAAAGCGTGAAGGTCGTGATCGACGGTCAGGACGTGACACGCAATGCCAGCATTTCACCCCAGTTCCTTACCTGGCGTGGCGACCTTCGCCCAGGCGTGCATGCGGTGGAAGTGACGGCGGCTGACATCGCAGGCAATTCGGTGCGCCAGTCGTGGTCGTTCAATGTGGCCGGCCCGCAAACTCCGCTGCCGGCAGCTGTGCTTCCGCTTCAGATCACGAGCCATAGCAACAACGCGCAGGTCTCCAGCGGCCCGATCGAAGTGCGGGGCCGCACGGCGCCTGACGCCAAGGTCGATATGCAGGTTCAGGCCATTGCCTCGGTGGCCGGCCTGTTCGGCTTGAACCAGCAGGTGGCGAACCAGACGATCCGCTCGGATGGCGCCGGCAACTTCGGCTTCAGCTTCCAGGCGCAAATCCCGGTGCCCGGTACGCGTTATGAAGTGACCGTGACGGCTACCAAAGACGGTGTGTCGCGCGAGAGCAAACTGGTGCTGTTTCAGCAGCGCTGAGCGAAGCAGGCAAGGCAAGGGCTTGAAGCGAAACGCTTCAAGCCCTTTTTTTTGTTGGCGGCACGAGCCAGGGCCATCCCAAAATTCTTGTTTGCTTCAGACGCGCTGATGTTGTCCATGAATCGACGTTAGACAAATTGTCTGATTTGTCCAAACCAGCGCCAAGTTCTCACCGTCAACTTTTACAAGCGAACAATTACACTGGCGTTTTCAAGAGACATTCTTCGAAGCGACCTCCCCATGATCAACAAAATCGCGCCTTCAGTGGCTGCCGCGCTGGCTGGCGTGAAAGACGGCGCCACCGTCATGATTGGCGGGTTTGGCACTGCCGGCATTCCCAATGAATTGATAGACGGGCTGATCGAACAAGGCGCCAGGGACCTCACCGTCGTCAACAACAACGCAGGCAATGGCGAGACGGGGCTGGCGGCCTTGCTCAAGGCGGGGCGCGTGCGCAAGATCATCTGCAGCTTCCCGCGCCAGGCCGATTCGCAGGTGTTTGATGCGCTGTACCGCAGCGGCCAGCTGGAGCTGGAGCTGGTGCCGCAAGGCAACCTCGCCGAGCGCATCCGTGCAACGGGCGCAGGCATCGCGGCGTTTTTCACGCCCACGGGTTACGGCACCGAGCTGGCGCGCAACGCCGATGGCAGCGCCAAGGAAACCCGCGAGATCAACGGGCGGCAGTATGTGCTGGAACATGCGATCCATGGGGATGTGGCCCTGATCAAGGCTGAGCGGGGCGACCGCTGGGGCAACCTCACCTACCGCAAGGCAGCGCGCAACTTTGGCCCGGTGATGGCCACGGCCTGCACCACCACCATTGCCACGGTGCACGAGGTCGTGGCGCTGGGCGAACTCGACCCGGAGGCCATCGTCACCCCGGGCATCCATGTGCAGCATGTCGTGCAGATCGCGCGCACGGTCACGCAGGCCGGCGGCGTCAAGCCGGTTGATGCTGGCACCGTGAAGAAGGCGGCCTGAAAAATGACTTACACCCGCAGAACCAAAGACCAGCTGGCCGCCCGCGTGGCGCAGGACATTGCCGAAGGTGCCACCGTCAACCTGGGCATCGGCATGCCCACGCTGGTCGCCAACCACATTCCCGCCTCGCGCGAGGTGTTGCTGCACAGCGAGAACGGTATTCTGGGCATGGGCCCCGCGCCCGTTGAAGGCGATGAAGACTACGACCTCATCAACGCCGGCAAGCAGCCCGTCACGCTGCTGCCGGGCGGTGCGTACTTTCACCATGCCGACAGCTTCGCCATGATGCGCGGCGGCCACCTCGACATTTGTGTGCTGGGCGCCTTCCAGGTGTCGGCCACCGGCGACCTGGCCAACTGGCACACCGGCGAGCCGGGCGCGATCCCCGCTGTGGGCGGCGCGATGGACCTGGCCACCGGCGCGCGCCAGACCTGGGTGATGATGGACCTGCTCACCAAAAAAGGTGAAAGCAAAATCGTCAACGCCTGCACCTACCCGCTCACCGGCATTGCCTGCGTCAAGCGCATCTACACCGACGTGGCGACGCTGGCCTGCACAGCGCAAGGCCTGCAGCTCATCGACAGGGTCGACGGGCTGACGCATGCCGAGCTGGAGAAGCTGGTCGGCCTGTCAATATTCCCGCACAACCCCGATCTGTCATCCCTGACCGGACCCACACCATGAACCAAGCCTTCATCTGCGACGCCATCCGCACCCCCTTCGGCCGCTACGGCGGCGCCCTGTCCAGCATACGCACGGACGACCTGGGCGCCATCCCGCTGCGCGCGCTGATGCAGCGCAACCCCGGCGTGGACTGGCAGGCCGTGACCGACGTGATCTACGGCTGCGCCAACCAGGCCGGCGAAGACAACCGCAACGTGGCCCACATGGCCAGCCTGCTGGCCGGCCTGCCGATCGAGGTGCCGGGCGCGACGATCAACCGCCTGTGCGGCTCCGGCCTGGACGCC
>JACMQX010000236.1 GCA_014376765.1 Ramlibacter sp.
CTCTGGAGACCACGATTACCTGGGTATTGCACCCATGTCAGCCAATCTATTTTGGCGCCTCCATCAGATTCAGCCTAAGCAGGTGGAGTTGCGTGTGATCGATGGCGACCATGAATGGTTGGTGTTCCGTGACGCACTGCCGGATGCCCTCCAATACGTGGACAAACAATGCCGACAGGGTTAACTGATTTCTGAGTGTTCGCTGGTTGAGGACACGAAGCGGCACTGGCCAATGCACGCGGCCTTCCAGATGAGGCAGGTCCTGTGAACCCATAGAACCCGGAGTGCAGCGCCTAAGCCTGCACTCTCCGAAGCCACCTTGGGGTTTGGTGCTGCGGCTGAGTTGCCATCTTCAGGCGTAGATAAAGTTTTCTGAAACCAGCCAGTGACTCGCGCTTTCACGTTCCCGGCGGCCTCTTCAGCGGCCCGGACCGCGCCCGTGGCCGTGGTCCTGACCGAGGCTATTGCGGGCTCGGCTCTGGCCATCAGACCGGCGCTGGCCTCGCCCATGGTGTTCATGGCATCCCCCCACGCCTTCAGGCCAGCGGAGGCGATCGATGCAGCGTCGAAGGACGAATTTCCCTTGTCCTTTCCATTGATTGGTTTGTTTTGCGCATGTGTCGTGTCTGCAGACGCAGCCGCTTTTTCTGGTTTTTCCTGCAACTCGATTCCTTTAACTTTTGCTGAACTTTCACGCCCAAATTGAGCCGCCCGCAACAGGCAAGGCGCGCTCGATGGTGCAGGCACTCCTGGCCAAGTCGGCCACCAAGAACTATTTACCGTCAAGCTGCAATCCCAGGCCACTGGCGCGCTCGGACTGCTGCTCGATCGCCCGGTGCAGCAAGCCAGGCTGCCCCTCGATAAGCGTGAACCGCTCGCGCGCACGGGTGATCCCGGTGTAGACCAGTTCGCGGGTCAATCCCCGGGCGCCGCCCGCAGGCAAGACCAGTGCCGTGTGCAGGAACTCCGAGCCTTGGGACTTGTGCACGGTCATGGCGAATGCTGTTTCCGCATGGGCCAGGCGACTCACACCGACTGAGCGCAAGCTGTCGCCATCGAGGAAGTACACGCGCAGTGCGGCCGACCCCGAGATGCCTGGCAGCGTCACGCCCACATCCCCGTTAAAAACCCCCAGCTCTGCATTGTTGCGGGTGACCATGACGGGACGGCCGGCAAACCACTCGCCCCGGGGCTTTAAAAGTCCGGCGTCAGCCAGCGCCTGCTGAACGGTCTGATTCAGGCTTTTGGTACCCCACTCGCCTTCATGGACTGCACACAAGATGCGAAACCGGTCAAAGGCCACCAAGATGCTCTTGACCCAGGCTTCATGCCTGGGAGCGTCCAGCACGACGCCTGCAGGCCGCGAGCCAACCAGGCGCAGGTAGTCGGCATAACACGCAGCAGCTCCGAGACGGCCCCGCACGGCCAGGCCAAGGACTGTATCGACGCTTGGCTGGCGCATTGCATGCAGTACGCCCGCCTTGTCGCTCGTAATCAAGTGCTGGGCCAATTTATTGTTCCCGCCATTGACCGCCAACGCCAGTTGACCAATGACTCCCCCAAAGCGCCGACTCCTGCGCAGCATGACGGTTTGTTGCGCCAACGCGGTAGCGTGCGAATCCTTCCCCAGGAATTCAAGCGGCAGCGCTTGCCCTGCAACCGCCTGTGCATACCACGCGGTTTGCTGGCTGTAGCGCCCCCCCATCGTTTCGCGGCAAAGGTCGCCCAGCACCGCGCCGGCTTCCACCGAAGCGAGCTGATCCTTGTCTCCCAGCAAGATGAGCTTGGCTCCCCACGGCATGGCTTGCAGCAGGGCCGACATCATTTCCAGATGGACCATAGAGGCCTCATCGACGATCAGGATGTCCACGTCCAGCAAATGGCTGGCATTGAATCGAAACGCCCGTGTATCGGGCCGCGCGCCCAGCAGCGAGTGCAGGGTCCTGGCCGCGCCAATGCGCCGGGTGAATGCCTGCAGATCGAGTTCATTGCCCAGGCGGGCGCTCAATTCCTGCAGCGAAGCATCGATCGATTGACGAAGCCGCGCTGCCGCCTTGCCAGTGGGTGCGGCCAGCGCCACGCGAAGCCGCTGTGGCTCGGTATGCATGGCAAACAGCAATGCCAGCAAACGCGCTGCGGTATAGGTCTTGCCCGTGCCGGGCCCCCCGGTGATCACGGTCAGGCTGGCGCGCAAGGCGACCGCACAGGCCAGCTTTTGCCAATCCACCTCGCAGGCACTAACTGCAGTGCTGTCAACGGGATCGAACAGGCGATCGAGCCACTGGCGTGCCAGCACTTCATCGACGATCTGGCTCGCGGACGTGCGTTGCAGTACCTCGAAGGCCACTTCGCGCTCGTGAAGCCAGTAACGCCTCAAATACAGCAAAGGCTCGTCAAGACTGCTGCTCAGCACCAGGGGCTGGCCATGGTCAGGCTCGTCCTGCATGGCATCGCCTGCATGCTTCAGGCTGACCGAGCGAACCAGCGGACTGGCTCGTAACGCGTCCAGCCAGCCCGCCAAACTGGCAGGCAGGGTCTTCCAGAAGGCGTTCAAATCTTCCCGCGCCGCCGGTGGCCATGCCAGGATCTCATCGGGCTGCGTCACCAGCCGCCGCAGGGGCAGGCAGGTGTGTCCGCGTCCCTCCATCTGGGCCAATACCGCCGTGCTCACCAGCAGCGCAGGCGTTGCCGCTGGATCGAGCTCGCGCATGAAAGCGGCCAGGGCGCTGTCCAAGCGGCGCAGCCAGCCCTTGTCGGCCCAGCTGTGCAGGGTGACCAGCGGGTCGGCGATGCTTGCCGTGAGAGGGTTCGGGGCGTCTTGGAGGATAGATTCAGTCATGGCGGCATCGCTCGGGTCCTGGGTGAACGTAAAAGTGCTCATGCCGGCAAGCCCTCCTCGGCCAGCATGGCGTCCAGGGCCTCCAGCAGCGGGCGGCAAGCCGGTATCAGGCAGACCCCGCTTTGCGGACCCTTGACGCCGCGCAGGAACAGGTACACCGCGCCGCCCAGGTGTTCTTCGGGCTTGTAGCGGCTGCCCAGCCGCTGCCTGAGCAACCGGTGCAGGGCCAGCAGGTAGATGGCTGCTTGCACGTCATAGCGGTGTTTAGCCATCGAGCGAGCCATTGCGCCTGCGTCATAAGCGGCATCTTCACCGCCCAGGTGATTGGACTTGTAGTCCAGCACCCAGTATTTCCCCTGGTGCTCGAACACCAGGTCTGCAAAGCCCATCAGCATGCCGTGCAACTGCCGGTCGGCAAGGGCCGGGCGGTCCAAGCCCGGCAACAGATGCATGCGGCACTGGGCATCGATGGCCCTGGCCTCGATACGCTGGGCAGGCAACCAGAACTCCATTTCAGGCAGGACACTGACCAGATCGACGAGGGCCGCATCGGGTCCTGGCAGGCGGGTTTTCACCACCTCGGTCAGCCAGGACACGACATCGCCTGCGTTTGCCCCTCGCCCGGCGCGCTCACAGCGCTGCCCGAGTCGCTCGGCCAGCGAAGCGTTTCCGGGCAACGCGAAGCGTTCCCCCGCCAACCACTCCAGCTGCTCGTGCAGAAAGTTGCCCGCCTCGGCGCCGCGTGTGAATCGGTGCCAGCCTCCAGGGCTAACGTCGGATTCCACAGGCCCAAGCGCCAAAGCCTCCTCATCGGCGCTGCCCGTTTGAGTGCGCTCGTCGTCGGCCGGGCGGTAGGTTTGCAAGGGCGACAACTCGGAAGCCAGGAGGGTTGCAGTGACGCCTCTGGCCAGATGCGAGAAGCTCCCGATCGTCCAGTTGCGCTCGTAGTCGGCATGGTAGCTCGGCCTGTCCTGCAAAGGCGCATCGGCTGCCGTGCGTGTGAGCCGGGTGCAGGCCGTGTCCAGCACTGCGGGCTGCAAGGCAATATCGGCGCACGCGGCGGCAAACTGCTCGAGCAGCGCGAGCCAGTCGTCGGCCTCGATGGGCTCGAGTCCGCCGAGCAGGTAGCCGGCGCCACTCTTGTGAGATAGGCAGACATCGCTCTTGCCGATCTTGACAGCGGCAAAGCCCACCCACAGCGCGTGGCGCGCGCGGGTCAGCGCCACGTACAGCAGCCGCAGGTCTTCGCGCAGCCGGTCCCGATCGGCCAGCGCCAACTCGTCGTTGCCGAACTGCAGGAGCAGTGCGCGCTGCCCGTCGCTGTCTGCCAAGTTGACGAAAGAGGTAGACCCACGAACTTTTTCCCTGAAGCTGGTCGCAAAAGGCAGACAGACCAACGGATATTCCAACCCCTTGCTCTTGTGAATCGTGATGACCTTGACCAGGTCCGCATCGCTTTCCAGACGAACCACCTGTTCGTCCCCCTGGGCACTGCCTTCGCTGATTTCAGTGAGCAGCCAGCGAATCAGGGCCTGCTCGCCATCGAAGGTGCTGCTTGCCGTTTGCAGCAACTCCGCCAGGTGCAGGAAATTGGTCAGCTTGCGCTCGCCATCGGAGTCGGCGAGCCAGCGCGACGCCAGGCCGAGCTGATGCACGGTCTGGCGCAGCATCGCGAGCACCCCCTGAAGCTGCCAGACCGTGCGCAACTGACGCAGTTGTTCGCTGCGCGCATCAAAGGCTTCGTCCATGCTGGCCAGAGCGCCCAGTTCATCGAGACTCAGGCCCACGGTGCGGGTCGCCAGCGCAGCGCGCACCAGCCGAACATCTTGCGGCAAGGCCACGGCCCGCAGCCAGTGCACCAAATCACCGGCTACATCGCTTTGGAACACCGAGTCCTTGTCCGAGAGGTACACCGAGGCCACGCCCCGGCGGTCAAGCTCCCGCCGAACGGCAGCCGCTTCCTTGCCGGTGCGCACCAGCACGGCGATGTCGGCGGGTCGCAGCAGCCTGAACGGTGGGGCCGAAGCGCCCGCCTTGCGGTCCCCAATGTCGCTTGCCCCCATCCCGCTCAGCTCGACAAAACCGGCGGCCGGATCATTGAGCCAAGTCACGATCTGCTCGGCGCAGCGCGCGGCAAACAACTGGCGGATGCCTTTTGCATTGTGGACTTGGAGGTCATGCACCAGGGTCATGGGCGCCACCGGGCCTTGTGCGCTCACCAGATGCTCTTTGCGTCCCTGGGCCTTGACCTGGACAAAGGGCAGCGGATCGTCACCCTCGCGGCGGTACATGAACGCGCCTTCGCTGCGCGCTGTGTCGGCATGAGAAAACCAGTGATTGACCACGCCGACCAGGGGCTCGGTCGAGCGGAAATTGGTCTGCAGCACATAGTGGCGCCCCGTGGTGGCCCGGCGCGCTTGCATGTAGCTGTAGATGTCGGCACCGCGGAATCCGTAAATCGACTGCTTGGGGTCCCCGATCAGCAGCAGCGCACTGCCGCGGTCGTTGGCCCGGGCTTGGTAGATCTGGTCAAAGATGCGGTACTGCAGCGGCGAGGTGTCCTGGAACTCGTCAATCAGGATGACCGGGTACTGCGCCAGGATGCGCTCACGCAAGCGCGTGCCGTTTATCCCGCCCAGCGCGGCGTTGAGGCGGTCAAGCATATCCGCAAAACCGAAGCTGCTGCTCTGGCGCTTGAGCTCGAGCCGCCGCTGCGCGACCTGAGCCGCGGCATGTAGCCGCACGGCCACGCTGATCTCGGGCAACTGATCGATGACTTGCTTGAACACGGCAAACTGGGCAAATTCAGGCGGCAGTGCAACAGATGGGGCATCGGCTTTACGGGCCGACATCAAACCCTTCGGAGTGAAGCGTTCCCAGCCGGTCTTGAGGTCGGGCTTGTCCGTGTCCACCAGGCCATTGGCCCAGTTCTTGAGGGTGGCCATCCAACCGCTGTAATTTCTGGAGCTCAGCCTGCGCCCGTCCCATCCATTGTTCTTCCCGGAAGTTTGCGAGTCCAGCCAGTCCTGCATGGATTGGGCGCGCACGGCCCAGCCCTCCTTGAGCTGGTCTAGGCGCGCGGCGCGCTCTGCAGTAGCACGGACCAGGACTTCGGCCAGCGTCCCATATCCAGCCTGAACCGGAATGTCCTGGTTCCTCAGGTCGCGCATGTCCACGATCAGCGCTTCCACGCCACTCCAAATGCCCAGCACCTGCTGCAAAGGGTCGGGCGCCAGGGGATAGCAGGCCTGGCGCCAGTAATCCTGGGCAGCCTGGATGGCCATGGCTTCTTCATCGGCGACCAGTTTCTCGTCAAACAGGTTGCTGCTGTCAAAGGCGTGTTCCTTGAGCATGCGCTGGCACCAGGCATCGATCGTGTGCACGGAGGCGTCGTCCATGCTTTCGGCGGCCAGACCCAAAGCCCACGCGGCCCGGTCGCGTTCGGCCCCGGGCGCGTAGTTAGCCATCAGGGTGGCCAGGAATTCATCGCCGGCGTCGATCGGTTGCTCACCCCTGAAGCATTGCGCGGCGTTGAGCAGCCGCTCCCGGATGCGGTCCGACAATTCGCGCGTGGCGGCCCGGGTGAAGGTCATCACCAGAATTTCCGAGGGACGCAGCGCGCGCTCGTAGCCGTCCTCGGCGCCATGACCGAGCACGAGGCGCAGGTACAGGGCGGCGATGGTCCAGGTCTTGCCGGTACCCGCGCTCGCTTCAATCAGTCGGCTACCCCACAGGGGAAAGGTGGCGGTCTGCAAGACCTGGCCCGAAGGTAAGAAAGTTTGGGGGGTCACGGGGTGTAGTTCCTGAAGGGTCAGACGGTTCATGCAGTCACTTCGGCCGCATCGTGCTCGGTCGCGTGAAAGCGGGCTTTGACATGCGCGTTGGCCCAGGCCAGCAAGGACGAATACACCTGTTGCGCCAACCCTTCAAAGCGGCCGTCCTGCGTGAGTGCGTCATAGTCCGGAAACATCCTGGCCATGCATGGCTCGTGGACCTCCCCGCGCAGCAGGTGGCCGCCTTCGTATTGAGACGCAGCATCTTTTTCTTCCAGCCAGGCCAGCGCCGTCTTGGGCGGCAACGGAAGCGGCGCGTTCATGCCGTCCAGCCACAGATTAAGCAGCATGTCCAACGCGTCCCTGGCCTCGTCCTGGGGCATGGGCGAAATGTCCACCACGCCGTCGCGCCCGACCAGAACGCCTTGGGCGCGTAAGCCGCTGGCTGCGATGGCCAGGCTGTGAACCCACGGGGCCAGCAGCTTGTCCATGCGGGGAAGCGGTTTCTTGCCGCCTTCCAGGAGCTTGCCGGGCTGAAGTTCGAGCCATGCAGTCTGGACCGACACTTCGCCGCCGGCCTGCGGATCGGACAGATTGGGTCCGCAGCGCAGGTGATCGATCCAGTCTTCCAAAACGACGCTGCCTTGCTGCTGGCGAACTGACTGTCGCTCTGCCGGATCAGGAAACCGGGCCTGCTCGGCACGCCAGGCCTGCAGCAGGGTGCCCAGGACCCCGTGCAAGGCTTTCTGCTTGAGATCCCCGAACCCCTGGAGCGGCAGGTCGCCGGCCTTGCGCAGGCGTGCCAGGGAACGCGTCACGCAGGCCTGCTCCAAGTCAGGGCTGTTTTCAGCCGTTGCCGTGATGAGCAGTTCTTGGATCAGCTGATACTCCTGCAGGCCATCGACGGCAAAACACTCGTCGTCCGCATGCGCTTGCTGCTCCTCTTCAAAGGCAACCATCAGCCTTTGCCGGAAAAACGCCTTTACCGGTTTGCGCAGGAAATTGGCCAACGAAGGCAGGGTCAGCGGCACGCTAGGGTCCGGGACATAGGCGGGCAACGGGTTGACCCCTGGCATGGCGCACTGCGGTGCTGCGCCATCGGCCGTCGCTAATTCATGGGTTGCCACGGCACCTCCAGTCGCACCAGCGTCATCGCCAGTCGCCAGATCGCGCGATTCATGGGCCGCGCGCCACTCCCGTGCATGGGTAAACAACGGGCTGCCGCTTTCGAAATAGCGCCGACCAAACGGTTGTAAGGGGTGTTTTGTGGTTCGACCTGTGACGACTTCCTGGCCCCAGCCAGCGCTGAGGTAATCGCGCAGTTGCGACACCAGCACCGAAGGGGGTTGCTCGCTGTTGTCGCGCACGCTGTGGCCGCACCAGCTGACATAGAGCGTCCTGCGGGCAGACAGCAGGGCCTCGAGCATCATCTGGCGGTCATCATCCCGGCCGGATCGGTCGCCGGGCCGGCTTGTATTGGGCAGGCCCATCAGGTCAAAATCGCTGCGCATGCTGCGCCGGGGGTAGTCCCCATCGTTCATACCCAGCAAGCAGACCACCTCAAACGGAATGGAGCGCATCGGCATCAGGGTGCAAAAGGTGATCCCGCCAGCTCGAAAGCGCTGGTTCACTCTGGGTAGTTCCATCGCCGCCAGCCAAGCTGAGCGGGCCACAGACAACGGCACTTTATCGGCGAAATCGGCTTGTTCACAAGCCATTTGCCATGCCGCCAGTCCGTCTTCGAGTGCGCTCAAGGCCTGACGGTCCGTTTCCGACTCGGCCTGGACCATCTGAGCCAGCAAAGTACGGTAGCGCGCCACCCAGGTCTCGGGCGTGGCCGACACGCTGGCCACGGTCCGCCAGTTCACCAGCGCCTGCAACAGGTGCGCCAGGGAACCGGCTAGTTCCGCCTCAAGTCCGCCGACCTCGGCGTAGGGTTCGATGTCGCCATGGCTTGATGCGTCATTGCCTGCCGCAAGCTCGTCAGCTCCTACCCCGCCGCTGGCATATCCCAGCAACATTCGGCGCAGGCCAAACCAGGCGCTGTTTTGGTCCCCACAGGCCAGCAGGCCCAGATCGCTGCGATGCTCAGCGTTCAGACCCCAGCAAATCCCGGCGCCCGCCATCCACTGGGTGAGCTTGGGCAGGGACGCCTCATCAATGCCGAACCGTGCAGCCACGGCGCCCACTTCGAGCAAATCCATCAGTTCGCTCATGGCGCAGCGCTGTTGTGGCAGGCGAAGCAGCCAGTCCATCGCGCCGATCAACGGGCTGCTCGAGTGGACGCTCATGTCAGCGATGTCAAATGGGATGAACCGGGCATCCTGGCGTTTGTACTGGCCAAACACCGCCTTGATCGCAGGGGCCATCTGCTCAATGTCTGGCACCATCACGATCACGTTGCGGGGATTGAGCGCCGCTGCGCCCGGGGCCGGGTTGGCCAGCAAATGCAGCAGCTGGTCGTGCAGGATTTCGAGCTCACGCACCTTGCTGTGCGCGCTGTGAAACACGATGGAATAGTCGCTTTCGGCGATCGGATTTTTGGCATGTTCGGACAACGGCGTCAAATCACGGATGCGGTTTTGCACCTGAACAAGAAGCGGGGTTGCGTCATTTTCCTCGGACTCGTCGAACAGGTCGATGCGGGCCAGATCGAACCGTTCCTTGCACTGCTGGGCATCGTCAAAGATGTCGAGCTGGCGGATGAAGTCGCGCCCCTGGCGGCCCCAGGCGGCCAACAGGGGATGGGCGTGTGCATGCATATCCTGCAGCGGCAGGCTGGCCAGGTCCCGACCCTGGCGCAAAGGCTGGCGCCGGCGCTGCGAGCGCAGCAGCTCGCGCCCCTCCATGATGTCGCCCCAGTAAAAGCGGCAGGGATTGGGAATGGCCAGCATGACCTGGCTGTGGGGCGCCAGCGCCCCCAGGGCCTGCAAAGTCGACCAGGGGATCTGGCTCATGCCGAAGACAATCACCCGCTGGGCGACTTTGTGCGCCAGGGGCTCACCCGATGCCAGGCGCGCAAGAACGCGCTCGTGCAGTTGGGGCCGGATGGCTTGCTGCTGCGATTCGCTGAGCGTCTGGATCACCGCTCGCCACAGCCTGGTTTGCCAGCGCTGCTCCGGCGGCAACTCGGACACTGAGCCGTTGGCCAGCATCAGGTGGTCTTCTCCCCGGGCCCAAGCGTCCAGCCAGTCAGCGCGGTAGTTCTGGTACTGGTCAAACAGGTCGGCCAGTTTGGCTGCAAGTTGCAGCATCCGGTCGGGCTCAACGCCTTTGAGAAAACCAGCCACGGGTGCGAAGTCAGGTTCGGAGATCAAGCCAGGGAGCAACTGCATCAGGCGCCAGGTCATCGGCAGCTTGTCCAGCGGGGAGGCATTGGGAACTGCTTCCCGGCCCAGCACCTGGCGGTAGGTGCGCCACAGGAAACGCGATGGCAACTCGACCCGGGTGGCGGCGCAGACGCCACCGATACGCGCCAACTCCATCTTGACCCATTCGGCCATACCATTGCTTTGCACCAAAATGACCTCTTCCTCCAGCGGGCCCAGGGGGTGACGCTGGATCCAGCTGATCACCACCTCGGCCAGATCCTCGGCGCGATTGCTGTGAAACGCAATGAAACCGGGCTGTAGGGCGCTTTGGGATAGATGGTTCATAAGTGCAGGCTTTCAGCCAGGAAAAAAGAGGTTTGCCATCAAGTCGAGCTCATGCATTAAGGAGGGTCTAAATAACTCAAAGCCAGGCGTGCTACTGGCTTAATCTGTTTTAAATGGGACAACTGGCTTTCAATTCAGGCGCTTCGGGGTCATTTTCCAAGTGGCTTTGAAGCCTTTTTGTTCTGTTCAGGGCAATTTATCTGCTTTCGGACGCACTCATCCCTGCGCTGCCATCAATTGGTGTCGGACTATCCACAAGTTCGACAGCGCAAACAGCGTTTTGAGCTGCAGTGTGTTTTTCTTCAAACCCCGGTAGCGCACTTTCACGTAACCAAACTGGCGCTTGAGCACGCGAAACGGGTGCTCGACCTTCGCGCGGATGCTGGCCTTGCACTTCTCGATTTTGTCCATGAGTGCGTCTATGGGATTGTTTGCCTTGTCCAGCTTTTTACGCTTGCCAGGGCGCATAGCCACCTGCCAGCGCACACTGGGGTTGGCGTCAAGCCGTTTGTCGGCGCCC
>JACMQX010000237.1 GCA_014376765.1 Ramlibacter sp.
CGCTCCGCTTCCGCGCGCGGATCCGGCATCCACAGGCCATTGAGCCGGGCCGGCTCGCCGGTGACTTTGGATTGAAAGTCGATCCATACCGGCTCCATGCCTTCGGCAGTGACGTTTCCCCAACTGCGGTCGCTGGGCTGGAAAATCCAGGCGCGCTGCCGCTCGTCAAGCGTGGCGCAGCCGCCCATTAAGGCGACGATGACAGCAATGCAGGTGATGAGAGTGAAGAGGTGACGGCGGGTCATGAGTGCTTGAGTGCGGGCGGGGGCAATAAGTTCTTGGCCTGGAGGCAGCTTAGGGGGAATCCCCTGCTTTAAGCACGCTCGCAATGACAGCAGGCAAGGAGCACTACCTGCCGCGCATGAACAACGAATCGAGCTCCCGAATCGTCATCTGCCGCCAGGTCGGCCGGCCATGGTTGCACTGGTCGGAGCGTTCGGTCTGCTCCATCTGGCGCAGCAGCGCATTCATCTCGTCCAGCGTGAGCTTGCGGTTGGCGCGCACCGCCCCGTGGCAGGCCATGGTGGACAGCAGTTCGTTTTGCGCGCGTTGCACCACCGTGCTGGCGTCGTGTTGCGACAACTCGGCCAGCACACTGCGCGCCAGTTCCACCGCATCGCCCATGGCCAGCGAGGTGGGCACGGCCCGCACGGCCAGCGTGCGCGGCGAGAAGGGGGTGATCTCCAGGCCCAGTAACTGCAGCGTGTCGGCATGGCCTTCGGCTGTGGCCACTTCATGCGGCGTGGCGGCAAATGTGGCGGGGATCAGCAGCGGCTGGCTGGTGATGGCGGCAGTGTCCATCTGCGACTTCAGGCGCTCATAGACGATGCGCTCGTGCGCAGCGTGCATATCGACGATCACCAGGCCCTGGGTGTTCTCGGCCAGGATGTAGATGCCTTGCAACTGCGCAATGGCGCGGCCCAGGGGCCAGTCGCCGTGCGGGAGGTCCTGGGGTGCGGCGGATTCGCCGCGTTGAAAGTAGGCCGGAGCAGAACGCTCGGACGCAATGAGCGCACCGCCCGGCTCCTGGGCGCTGAGCCCGGTGCCGGACACAACCGCGCCGTACCCGCCGCCGGCTGCTGCAGGCCCCGTACCCCGTTCGGTGCGTTGCCACAATGCACCCAGATCGGCCACACGGTTACCGGGAAGTGGTGCATCAAAGCGCATGGACGGCTGGTCCCACGGGGCGGGGCGTGCGGGCATGGCGGCCAGCAGCTCACCGCCTTCTTCAGCCGCCGGGCCACCCGCATCGCCCGCTGCTGCAGCGGCCGCAGCCGCCCGCGGCACGGCCAGCGCGTTCTCCACCGCATGCCGCACGGCCTGGTGCACTTCTCGGCTGTCACGAAAGCGCACCTCGATCTTGGTGGGATGCACATTGACGTCCACCCGAGCCGGATCAATCTCCAGGTACAGCGCATACACCGGCTGGCGGTGTCCGTGCAGCACATCTTCATAGGCGCTGCGGGCGGCATGCGTCACGACCTTGTCGCGCACATACCGGCCGTTGACGTACGAAAACTGCTGGTCGGCGCGCGAACGTGCCGCATCCGGAATGCCGGCCCGCCCGGTGATGCGGATGGCGCCGGCGCGGTAGTCCACCGCCACCGACTGCGCGATCAGCTCCTCTCCCAGCACATCGGCCAGCCGTTGCTCGCGCGTGGCGGCGCGCCACTGCTCCACCAGCTTGCCTTCATGCCAGATGGCAAAACCCACGTCGGGCCGGGCCAGCGCATGGCGGCGCACGGCTTCAATGCAATGGGCCAGCTCGGTGGCGTCGGTCTTGAGGAATTTACGGCGTGCCGGCGTGCTGAAAAAAAGCTCTTTGACTTCCACCGTCGTTCCGGTACTGCGCGCCGCCGGCTTGAGCTCCCCGCTTTGCCCCGCCAGCGAAAAGGCGCTGGCCTGGCCTTCAGTGCGCGACAGCAGCGTGAGTTCAGAAACAGAATTGATGGCAGCCAGCGCCTCACCCCGAAACCCCATGGTGCCCACCGACTCCAGGTCCAGCAGGCTGGCGATCTTGCTGGTGGCATGGCGGCGCAGGGCGACCGGCAACTCTTCACGCGGAATGCCGCCGCCGTCGTCCTCAACAGAAATCAGCCGCACACCGCCGGCCAGCAGCCGCACGGTGACGAACGTGGCGTCCGCATCCAGCGCGTTGTCCACCAGCTCGCGCACCACGGAGGCGGGGCGTTCCACCACTTCACCAGCGGCGATCTGGCTGATCAGCTCATCGGGCAGATCGCGGATGGGGCGGCGGGGGAGGAGGGCGAGGTCGGTGGCGTTCAAGTTTTAGATTCTAGGAGCGTTCGGTTTGCACGGCGCGACGTTGCTGGAACCGATGAACGGACTGCGGCGGCAAGCCCCATGCAGGGAACCAATTTTTGGTGCGGGGCACTCGTTGAGATTCAACTTCTGGAGTGCTGCCATGCCTGGATCTGTCGGTAATGCGTCCCTTTCATCCATTCCATCATTCCAGCAACTTGAGCTTGGTGGCAGCTCGCCAACTGCATCTGTTGGTGCGCCCGCGATAACAAACAGCGAGCGACTCACCAGAGACCTTGTCGCTCAATTGTCTGGGCGAGCGCCTCATATGGATTCTCCGTTTGATCGCTTCAACCCAAATGAACTTTCGAAATTTGCGTCGGAAGTCGTTGCGAGAGCCGATGCTCAAGTTGCAGGATTCAGCAATCTCGGTGTTGCGAGTTTGCTGATGGATGAGCTCGCCTGGAGCCGCGTGAGTGATTATCTTGTGGCAAGGGGACGTACGCTGCACAAAGCTGATGTACTCGACCCCGTGCTGTGCGACCTTCAAACCCATGCACATCGAGACCACGTTCTGAACGGGCTCTCCGGCCTGGAGGGGCACCACACATTCCTTGCACGAGCCGCCCTTCGCCGAGGCCTGCAACCAATGGCCACGACTCTCCGTGAGATGGCAAACAAGGATGCGCATTCGTGCAATCTGCGCGATGCGTTGAGGACACCCGGCGTCCCAAAGATGGTGGCCCAGCTGGGTATCGTGGGGTGGAGCGCGCTCATCCAGAAGAAGACCAACGTCGTGCTGCCACTGTTCGAACATGCCAACAATGGTCGCGTGGCAGCGGCCACGATCAACCAGATTGCGCGCGTTGACCCTGATGTGACAGTAAGCATTTCGGGAGGCCCCGCGCAAGCCAAAGGCCACTTGATTGTCGATCTCATGGGTCTGCGGTCCGACCGTGTGCCCGGGGTCACCATCCGCATCAAGGAAACGCTTGGAATCCAGAAAGTCACGGTGCTGGCGCCGCCGCACGTCAGCATCACGCTCGAAAGAGACGGCAGCACTGCTTATGTCGTCAACGCCCACGCGCCCGGGGCCATTGAAAGCATGGTGCTGGAGCGGAGCGTACATGGTGGCCCATTTGTGAAAGAAGACTTGCACTTTGGCAAACCTGCGCTGCCGTTGCCGCCCCTTGCCCCTTTGATCTTGCACAACTTCGCAGCATTGGCTGACGCCCAGCCCTTGATGGAGGAAACGGCCGTGGCGGCAAGCGGACACGAGCCATCATCAGAAGGCAAACGCGATTGAACGACGGGCGTGCCCAGTTGCACGCCGCCAGCCCCGCCGCGCCGGCGAGTGAGACCCAAGCCCCTTCAAAAACCAGGGGCGCACATCGATCCGGCACGTCCGCGCCAGTGATAATTCGCGGCATGGACATAGCAGCACAACTCCTCGATTTCATCCTCCACGTCGACAAATACCTCATGGCCTTTGTCACCAACTACGGGGCCTGGGTCTACGCCCTGCTTTTCGCGATCATCTTCATCGAAACCGGCGTGGTCGTCATGCCGTTCCTGCCCGGCGACTCCTTGTTGTTTGTGGTGGGCGCCATGTGCGGTGTGGGACTGATGAGCTACCCGCTGACGGTGGGGCTGCTGCTGGCGGCGGCGATCCTCGGCAATCAGTCGAACTACACCATAGGGCGCTACTTTGGCCCGCGTGTGTTTCAGTGGGAGGATTCGAAGTTTTTCAATAAAAGAGCCTTCAACCAGGCCCATGAGTTTTATGAAAAGTATGGCGGCATCACCATCGTGGCGGCGCGATTCATGCCGTTCCTTCGGACCTTCGCGCCCTTTGTTGCCGGCGTGGCGCAGATGACCCGGTCCAAGTTCGTGTTCTATGACGTCGTGGGCGGCGTGCTGTGGGTGGGCGGCATCATCACGGCGGGCTACTTCTTCGGCAACATCCCGTTCGTCAAACAGCACCTGGACAAGATCATCTGGGCCATGATCTTTGTGCCCGGCGCCCTGGTGATGCTGGGCGCCTGGCGGGCGCGGCGCAAGGGGCCGGCTGCACCGGGCGTATGATTTTCGGCAAAGTGGAGACTCCCCAATGAACGCCCCAGAAACTCTCTCACGCTGGCAGCAGGCCGGCTCCAGCCGCGTCCCCTTCTGGGTGTACACCGACGCCCAGCTCTACCAGCGCGAACTGAGCCAGATCTTCTACGGCAAGCACTGGTCGTATGTGGGCCTGGACATCGAGATCTCCAACACCGGCGACTTCAAACTCAGCTTCATCGGCGAGCGGCAAGTCATCATGGTGCGGGACCGCGTGGCGCCCCGGGACCGCGCTACCGACACCGGCATCCGCGTTGTCGAGAACCGCTGCGCCCACCGCGGCGTGCGCTTTTGCCAGCAGCCGCAGGGCAACGCGCGCAGCTTTGTCTGCCCCTATCACCAGTGGACGTACAAGCTCAATGGCGACCTGGCTGGCCTCCCCTTCAAAGACGGCGTGAAAGAGGGCGATTGCGTCAATGGCGGCATGCCTGAAGGCTTTGACCTGAAGGACCACGGCCTGATCAAGCTGCGCGTGGCGGTGCTCCACGGCCTCGTATTCGCCACCTTCAGTGACGAGACCGAGCCGCTGGAAGAGTACCTGGGCAAGGATGTGATGCCCTGGGTCAACCGCATCTTCAAGGACAAGGCCACTGGCGCCGGCCGCCAGCTCACGCTGCTGGGCTACAACCGCCAGCGCATTCCGGGCAACTGGAAGCTGATGATGGAGAACATCAAGGACCCGTACCACCCCGGCCTGCTGCACACATGGTTCGTCACCTTCGGCCTGTGGCGTGCCGACCAGAAAAGCCGCATGGTGATGGACGGCGAGGGCCGCCATGCGGTGATGATTTCGCGGCGCAATGAGGGCGGCGCCAACGAAGCCGTTACCGCTGGCGTCACCAGCTTCAAGGCCAATATGGCGCTCAACGATGACCGCCTCCTTGACGTGGTGCCTGAGCCCTGGTGGACGATCGACGACCCAGCCAACGCCGGCGCGAGCATCACGCCCACCGTCACGATGATCACGCTGTTTCCCAGCCTCATCATCCAGCAGCAGGTGAACTCCTTGTCCACCCGCCACATCGTGCCGCGTGGCGAGGGCGAGTTTGATTTTGTCTGGACCCATTTCGGCTTTGCCGACGACACACCCGAGATGACGCGCCGCCGCCTGCGCCAGGCCAACCTGTTCGGCCCGGCGGGGTTTGTCAGTGCCGACGACGGCGAGGTCATCGAGTTCAGCCAGGACGGCTTCCGGCAATGGGGCGAGGGCGGATCCACGCTGTGTGAGCTGGGTGGCACAGGCACCGAGATGACCGAGCACATGGTGACCGAGACGCTGATCCGCAGCATGTACGGCTACTGGAAAAAGGTGATGGGCGTATGAGCGGTGATCCAACGCTATTGCAACAGCTGGCCCTGCAAATGGAAGTGGACCAGCTCAACGCAGCCTATGCTGCCGCGCTGGATGAAAAGCGCTTCGAAGACTGGCCCGGCTTCTTTGTCGAAGACGCTTCCTACACAGTCCAGGCTCGCGAGAACTTTGATCGCGGTTTGCCGCTGGCGCTGATCGCGCTCGAAAGCCGCGGCATGATGAAAGACCGCGTCTACGGCGTCACGCAGACCATCTACCACGGGCCCTACTACATGCGGCATGTGGTGAGCCCGGCGATCGTGACAACAGGCGAGGCCGATGAAATCTCCGCGCAGGCCAACTATGCGGTGTTCCGCACCAAGCCGGGCGGGGCGAGTGAGGTCTATAACGTCGGCCGCTACATCGACACCCTGGTGCGGACTGATTCAGGACTCAGGTTCAAAAGCCGCCTGTGCGTGTACGACAGCGAGATGATCCTCAATTCGCTGATCTACCCGGTCTGACGGCCACTGACTGCACTTCCCCAACGCAGGCTCGCTGCGGTGTCGGCGCTGGCACCAACGGTGTCTTTCAGAATCTCGCGCCATGCTTTTTGCAGCCTGGACATGCGGGTCAGCATGCCGCATAGCGCCGAGACTTCCATATCAGCCGTCTGCACATCGAACATCATGACCACCTGGCCACCAGGGCCGTCCAGCGCCATGCGGATGCCGCCGGTCTGGCTCCAGAGGTAGTTGTACTGCAGCAGGATTTCATAGACGCGGGTGCACGCTGCATCGGGCACCGTCCCGATGTCGCTCTGGATGACAAGGCGTCCGCTGCCTTCGTCATGCTCCACGTCGAATGCGATGCCGCCGTCTGCAACAAGGCGCCATGCGTCAGAGTCTGCATAGTCCAGCCATTGAAAGTCCAGGAGTTGCGCCGCTTCAACAAGCGTACGCCGTGCGGCTTGCGCGGCCGTCATGCCGGCGCCTTGCCAGGCTTGAATTCAACGGCGGCTGCTTCGCGCTGGAGCTCAAAAGCAGCTGCTTCGCGCTGGAGCTCAAAAGCAGCTGCTTCGCGCTGGGGCGTCCAGCCCAGGTTCCTGTCACGCTTGTCGCGCTGCATCTCCACTGCCTGCTGGTGGCCGGCCCTGTGCGGGTTACACAGCCGTTGCAGCCATTTGGGCTGGTCGCGCCCTGGCAGGTGGTGTTTCTTTTTGCCGACGAACCAGCGGTGAAAGTTCAGGCGCACGGTGTCACGCCTGCCTTGTTCAGCGGCCGGGGGCACGGACTGAGAGGATGGGGTCGCTTTCGCCTTGCGGTTCCTTTGCTTGACCGGAATCTGCGCCTCGGCGGGCAGGTGCATGAGGACGGCCTGAACCTCACCGGCTGCCCCGGCCTGGCCCTGGGGCAGGCTGGGAATGCTGGCCGGCCAGGCCTGGTCGTAGGGGAGCGCCTGGGTGCTGGTGAATTCGAAGTATTCAAGCTTTAAAAGCAAGGGCAGGTCTGCCAGCGCCGGGTCTTTGGCCTGCGGCGAGCCGTCGTAATCATCGCGCAAGTTCGCGTTCAGGTGCAGCAGCGAGGCTTTGGCCGACCAGTCCTGAAAGCGCGGATCCTCGCGCAGGCTGGCGTGGACAAAAGCGGGGTCTCTTCCTGCGGTGAAATTCATCGTTCTGGGGGTGAACTCGCTCACAAGGTCGGCGTCCCTCGACCTGAGGCGCGCGTCTTCCAGGGTGTCATACGGCAAGTCCATCAGCAAGGTGATCGCCATCATCCATTGGGTATCGCCTTTCAGGCCCTTATGGATCTGGCCGAGAATTGTCTCAAGGGCGGCTGCGGCGCATTCCGGCTGATTCCTCATGGCGTGCTGCAGGTCGGCCACGTCGATCTTGAAGCTCAAGTCCACCAAGGCCAGCCGGTCATGCTGCAGCTTGTGCACCATGGCCCGGACAAATTCAGGCGTTACCTTGCGTTCCGGGCGGCCCACGCGGCCGCGCAACAGGGCGATTTGCTCAGGCGTCATCATCAGCGTATTCAAGTTACCGGTGCTTTTGGTGAGCTTGTACAGAACGAAGACGTTCTGCAGGGCGAAATTCACCGTCGAGCCTACGGCCAGGCCGCACAACGCGCCTTCAGTCAGTTTCATGGCCGCCAGGGTGTCCGGTGCAAAAAACGAACTTATGTCTGGCCCGAAGGTGCTTGTGATCGGTGCGTTGTCTGCAGCCAGGACGCCAGCCACACCGCTTGCAGCGGCAGCCACCAGGGCCAGTCCCAGTTGGCGTGGCGTGAGGCTGCCCGCCAGGTCGGCACCGCTTTGGCCGAGTTGGCGTAGCCAGCTGCAGGTGTCTTCGCGCAAACCGGTCCGGCGTTGTTCCGGTGATGCGAGCGTGCCGTCCTGCATTAGCTTGCCCTGCAGCATTGCGAGGGCAGCTTCATCTGAAATGGCGGCGTCAAGCAGCTCACCCGCCTGCTCGCTGCCCAGCGACTGGCCCAGATGGACCAGGGCTGCGGGCACCTCGCTCAAAGCACTTTCACCGTGGCCCACATGGCTGAGTCCGGCTTCGCACAGGCGCTCCAGCCGCGCCTGAAGCGCGGGCGTCATCTCCCGGTGCTGCGCGGCCTCGTTGATGATCATGCGAGTCAGGGCCGCTTTCATTTCGGCTGGGCTGGCTTTGGCCTGACGATCAACCCAGTGCAGCGTGCTGCCCCGCAGGCCCAGGACGCTGCCCGGGGGCTTGCTTGCATTCATCACCGCCGCGGCTTTGGTGATCGTGGCGTGGGTTGGGACGATGGGCATGAGTGGCTCCTTGAAAGAAGCAACCAGTCTATTTTCGGGGCCCTGTGCGGCTGCGTACGACCTGTGTATAGGCCGATGTATAGGCCGATGTATCAGCCGGTGGTATTGCGCGGTTGTCTACACCGTCCGGTTGCGCGCCAGCGGCGGGTTCTTTGCAAAGTACCGGCCGATTCCCCGCATGATCGCGTCGGCCAGTTGTACCTGGTAGGCGTCGCTTTTCAGGCGCTCTTCCTCGTCAGGGTTGCTGATGAAGGCAGTTTCCACCAGCACGCTGGGGATGTCCGGCGCCTTCAGCACCGCAAAGCTGGCCTGCTCGACCTTGGGCTTGTGCAGTTTGCCGACGCTGCCAATCTCGCCGAGCATGGCGCTACCCAGCTGCATGCTGTCGCGGATCTGCGCTGTGGTGCTCATGTCGAGCAGGGCCTTGGCGACCTGCGCGTCCCGGGACTTGACGTTGATGCCGCCCACCAGGTCCGCTGAATTTTCCTTGTCGGCGATCCACTTGGCGGCGCTGCTGGAGGCGCCTTTGTCGGACAGCGCGAACACGCTGGCGCCTTGTGGCCTTGGGGTGAAGAACGCGTCAGCATGGATACTGATGAAGAGGTCGGCCTGCACGCGCCGCGCCTTTTGTACGCGCACATGAAGTGGCACGAAGAAGTCGGCATCGCGCGTGAGATAGGCGCGCATGTTGGGTTGCGCGTTGATCCGTGCCTGCAGGCGGTGGGCGATCTGCAGCACCACGTCCTTCTCGCGGGTGCCGCCGGGGCCGATCGCGCCGGGGTCCTCGCCGCCGTGGCCGGGGTCCAGCGCGACGATGATGAGGCGGTCGGTCTTGCCCGTGGTGAGTGGCTCGGGCAGCGGGCTTTGCTGCCTTGACTGGGCCGTGGCGGGCGCGGGTGCAGGGCCTGTGGCCGCGCGGGCGGGTGGGGCCGTGGCTGGCCTCTGCGCTTGCCTGGCAATCAATTCGTCCAGAGCGTCTTGCGTCTTGCCAGGCGGCGCAGGGGCCGCGTCCCTCAGCCGCTCGGCAATCAACGCCTCCAGCGGGTCTGCTGCCTGCGCCGGGTACAGGTCAAACACCAGGCGGTGCTGGTAGGCCGCTACCGGCGGCAGGGTGAAGACCTGGGGCAGGGCGGCCTGCTTCAAATCCACCACCAGCCGCACCACATTCGGCGCGTTTTGCCCCACGCGGATGCCGCTGATGAAGGGGTCGTCCGATTTGACCTTCGCCACCAACTCGCGCAAGGCCGGGTTGAGATCAATGCCTTCCACGTCCACCGCCAGGCGCGGCGGGCTGGCGACGAAAAACTGCTTGGCGTTCAACGGCCCGTCAGACTCGATGGTGATGCGGGTGTAGTCCGGCGCCGGCCAGACGCGCACGGCCAGAATGCTCGCGCCGCGGGCAATCTGCGCCGCGCCCAGCAGCAGTACCAGCGTGCCGCCCTGCAGCAGGTCGCGCCGCTTCATGCGGGCAGGCCTTCCAGCAGGCCCGCGCCCAGGGGTGTTTGTGCCTTGAGGGTCACGTGGCGGGTGTCGTCGGTCATGGCCTCGATTGTGATGGCGAGATCCGCCAGCGGGATATGGCCCGAGGCCTTCTCGGGCCATTCAGCCAGCTTGAGGCCGTCCGCCGCAAAGATGTCGCGAAAGCCGGCGTCTTCCCACTCGCGCGGGTCGTTGAAGCGGTAGAAGTCGAAGTGCCAGATGTTCATACCCGCCACCTCATGCGGCTCCACCACCGCATAGGTCGGGCTCTTGATGCGCCCCTGCACGCCCAGCGCACGCAGCAGGTGCCGCACGAAGGTGGTCTTGCCCGCGCCCAGGTCGCCATGCAGCTCGATGAAGGCGCTGCGCACCCCGGCCCGCAGGGCCAGGGCCTGGGCAAAGGCGCGCGTGTCGTCCTCGCTGGTCCAGACGAGGACAGGCCCTGCACGCGGATCGGCGCTTCCTACAATCGGCACGTGACGTTCAACAGCATTCAACTGGTATCCCATATAGAGGCTTGGGCCCGCGAACTGGGATTTTCCCAAATTGGCGTGGCCGGTATCGATCTGGCCTCGGCGGAGGCCGGTTTGCTGGCCTGGTTGTCCAGCGGTTTTCATGGCGATATGGCCTACATGGCCGCGCACGGCCTCAAGCGCGCGCGCCCGGCGGAGCTGGTGCCGGGCACCGTCAGCGTGCTCACCGTGCGCATGGACTACCTGCCGGCCGCCACGCCGGTTGACTGGCAGGCGGTGGAGTTCAGCAGGCTCGCGCGGCCTTCTGAAGGCATTGTGTCTCTTTATGCGCGGGGGCGGGACTATCACAAGGTGCTGCGCGCGCGCCTGCAAAAGCTCAGCGACCGGATCGCCCGGGAGGTGGGCCCGTTCGGCTACCGCGTGTTCACCGACTCGGCCCCGGTGCTTGAGGCTGAACTGGCCGCGCGCAGCGGGCAGGGCTGGCGGGGCAAGCACACGCTGGTGCTCAACCGCGAGGCCGGCTCGATGTTCTTTCTGGGTGAGATATACCTGGACCTAGCCCTGCCGGAAAGCGAGGCTCTGACGCCGCATTGCGGCAGCTGCACCGCCTGCATCGATGTGTGCCCCACCCGGGCCATCATCGCGCCGCACAAGCTGGACGCGCGGCGCTGCATTTCCTACCTCACCATCGAGCACCACGGCCCCATACCGCTGGAGCTGCGCCCCCTCATGGGCAACCGCATTTATGGCTGCGACGACTGTCAGTTGATCTGCCCATGGAACAAATTCGCGCAGCGCAATGCACTGCCGGATTTTGACGAGCGCGCTGGTCTGTCGGGCCAGCAGCTCACAGCCCTGTTCAGCTGGAGCGAGGCAGAATTTCTGCGCCACACCGAGGGCAGCCCGATTCGCCGCATCGGCCACGCACGCTGGTTGCGCAACGTGGCTGTGGCACTGGGCAACGCGCTGCAAGCCGCGGGCGTTGGGCCGCACAGCGCTGCGATGCGCGCCGCGTTGACCGGCCAGCTTCAGCACGAGGACGCCGCTGTACGAGAGCATGTGCGCTGGGCGCTTGGCACTCCCTGAGGCTTGCAACCCCTGAACTTCAGGCGGAACTTGACAGCGGGAAACACACACGCTGGCTGAAAACTGTTTCCTGCTGCCCATGGGTCCGGCCGTCTTGCCTTCTGCCGCGCGCTGCATCAGGCGCACCGCAATTCAAACGTCCGATTTCCGGCGTGGCCGGTATGACGGCGCCCTTCATGATGCGTCGCTGACGGTTGCTGCGCTGGTCAGCGAAACCTCATCGCTGCAAATGCGGCCCGCCCAAATACGTTGGTCTCTAGCCGGCGGACTCCTGCATGGCCACACTTTGCTCAAGCACGCGCAGTGCAAAGCCTTACCAGGAATCACCATGCGACTTGCCACTCTTTTTGCCTCTGCCGCAGCCATCTCCCTCATGAGGCAGCCCGTGACCTTGCCGCAGACGGCAGACACGCACGATGGGCCTCCTCCCGTTGGCCAGGATTCGATGCCCTCACCGCCAGAAATGGTCACTCAGCAAGTCAACCGGATAGGTACGAAGCTTCAGACACTGGCTGGCGTCCGCTTGCTGATCCCCCTGGACGGGGACACTTTCAATTGCCGGGCTGACGTGGACGGCGAGGAGGTGGTGTCACTGGTGAACGGCCGCGTGCAACTTCTCAACTGCACTTTGGCCGATGGCCGGGAAGAGTCCATTCTGGCGACGGAGCTGTTCGCAGGGCCGCCCGTCGCCACCTTCTACCTGTTCGATCCTGTCCATTCAGCGCTCGATATCAACACGACCTGCTGGAACGGCGAGCAGAACATCTTCGCGCCGAACCTGCTGACGGGGCGCAGCGATTTCAATGTCACCTTCACTTGCGTGAAGCCACAGGAATGGCCGCCTCGTCTGCCCCCGACCCCCACGGGAATGGAAGGGGCGCTACCTACGGCAGAAGAGGAACCTGTCGTGAAGGTGTTGGACATCGTTGGGGCTGCGATCAGCGCGGCGCTTTTGGTGGTGGTAACGGGGGCGGTATGCGTCTGGAAGGGTTGGCTCAAATGCCCGCCTTGGCAGCGCGAGCCGAACGAGAACCAGATCGAACTCCTCTTTGTGGGAGGCGATGCGGATCTTGCCGACGACAACATGCGCCCCGTGCCGTTTCCGCCCATGGTGATGGTCCACCTGCAGGTACCCAACCGGGCCCTGCCTTTCAATTTGGCGGAGCGGGTCGACGTGTTGCAGCCAGACGCTCGCGCCGGAGCGTGACGCTTACCTTGGCGCCACCCTGGCGCCACCCTGGCGCCACCCTGGCGCCACTTTCGCACCCTACCCCTAGCGCAACACCCCCAGCGCAAACGGCAGGCTCGCCATCCCCAGCAGGGTGGACAGCGTCACCAGGGCCGCTACATACGCCCCGTCGTAGCCCATGCGCGTGGCCAGCACATAGGCGCTGGAGGCAGTGGGCAAGGCCGAAAAGGCGAGCAGCACCGTCGTCTGTACCGGGTCCAGCCCGAACAGGCGCGACAGCCCAAAGCCCACCAGCGGCGTCATGAAGTGGCGGATCGACAGCAGCCCGACCGCCAGCGTCTTGGCACTGGCCAGCATTGCAAATTGCAAGCCGGCGCCGGCGGCCATCAGCCCCAGCGCGAG
>JACMQX010000238.1 GCA_014376765.1 Ramlibacter sp.
CAAGCAGCGGATTGAGCTTGGCCAGGTCGTCCTGGTAGCCGCTGTTCTTTCGGATGCCGACGAAAGACCAGGCCACCGCGCGGATGGTGTGCAGCAAAGAACCCTTGCTCATGAGCCAGACCCCGCGCCTGTCAAATGGGGGGCTGCATCAGCCACTGGCGCGGCAGGCGTCTTGCCGCCCACTTCAAAAAACGTATAGGACAAGGTGATCGTCGTCACATCTTTCGACATTTTGGGATCGATCACAAAAGCCACCGGCCACGACTTCTTTTCGCCCGGCTCCAGCACATACTGGTTAAAGCAAAAGCATTCGAGCTTGTTGAAATACGGCGCTGCCTGAGCGGGCGCATAGCTGGGAATGGCCTGCGCCGCCATCCGGCGGTCTTGGACATTTTGGAACTCGTACATCACCGTAGCCAGCTCGCCGGGGTGGACCTGCAAAGAGCGCTTGGCAGGCTTGAAGACCCAAGGCCCCCTGACGTTGGCGTCGAACTCGACTGTGATGGTGCGGCTACGATCAACCTGGGTGTTGGCCGGCAACTTGATCGCGCCCGCTGCGCCGTTGCCGGGCACCTGCCGCTCGCTCAGCGAAAGAATGTTGATCCCTGTCATCTCGCAAATGTGCTTGTAAATGGGGATGAGCGCATAGCCGAAGGCGAACATGCCGATCGTGATCACGATCAGCTTGCCCACCATCCTGGCATTGGCACTGCGTATGCTCATGGGGCTGGGGCGGCTCAACGTTGGGTCAAGATAACCATCTTGACCATGAAGCCGATGAAGAACACCGCCGCCACAGACGCCAGGATCAGCGCCATGCGCAGGTTACTTTTCTTTTGTTCGGGCGTCATGGCCATGGCGTTCAGCCTATCACTTTGGTGGCGGTAGCGTCCAGCTTGGGAGGCGTCTCGAAGGTGTGGAAGGGGGCCGGCGACGGCACTTCCCACTCCAGGCCTTCAGCACCTTCCCAGGGCCTTTGCGACGCTTTTTCGCCCTTGCCCATCATGACCGGGAAGACCACGAAGAACAGGAAATACACCTGTGCCAGGCCAAAGCCGAAGGCACCCACGGAGGCCAGCGCGTTGAAGTCAGCGAACTGCATCGGGTAGTCGGCGTAGCGGCGCGGCATGCCGGCAAGACCCAGGAAATGCATCGGGAAGAATGTGACGTTAAAGGTGATGAGCGACACCCAGAAGTGGATCTTGCCGCGCGTCTCGTTGTACATCACGCCCGTCCATTTGGGGCTCCAGTAGTAGAAGCCGGCAAACATCGCGTAGAGCGAACCTGCGACCAGCACGTAATGGAAGTGGGCCACCACGTAGTAGGTGTCCTGCAGCTGGATATCGATTGGCGCCATCGCCAGGATCAAGCCTGTGAAGCCTCCCATGGTGAACACGAAGATGAAGCCGACTGCAAACAGCATGGGGGTTTCAAACGTCATGGAACCCTGCCACATCGTGGCAATCCAGTTGAACACTTTTACAGCCGTGGGCACGGCGATCAGCATCGTGGCGTACATGAAGAACAGCTGACCCGTCACCGGCATGCCGGTGGTGAACATATGGTGCGCCCAGACAATGAACGACAGGATGGCGATCGACGATGTGGCATACACCATGGAGGCGTAGCCGAACAGCTTCTTGCGGGCAAAGGCCGGAACGATATGGCTGATGATGCCGAAGGCCGGCAAGATCATGATGTACACCTCAGGGTGGCCAAAGAACCAGAAGATGTGCTGGTACATCACCGGGTCACCGCCACCAGCGGGGTTGAAGAAACTGGTCCCGAAATGGCGGTCAGTCAGCGTCATGGTGATGGCACCGGCCAGCACAGGCATGACGGCAATCAGCAGATAGGCCGTGATCAGCCAGGTCCAGCAGAACATGGGCATCTTCATCAGGGTCATGCCGGGAGCGCGCATGTTCAGGATGGTGACGATGATGTTGATCGAGCCCATGATGGACGATGCGCCCATGATGTGCATCGCAAAAATACCGGCATCCATCGACGGGCCCATTTGCAGCGTCAGGGGCGCGTACAACGTCCAGCCGGCTGCCGGCGCGCCGCCGGGCATGAAGAACGAGCTCACCAGAATCAGGGCGGCCGGAACCAACAGCCAGAAGCTGAAGTTGTTCATGCGGGCAAAGGCCATGTCGGCCGCGCCAATCTGCAGGGGCACCATCCAGTTCGCAAAACCCACGAAGCCCGGCATGATGGCGCCGAACACCATGATCAGCCCGTGCATGGTGGTTAGCTGGTTGAACAGCTCAGGGTTGACAAGCTGCAGGCCGGGCTGGAACAGTTCCGCGCGAATCATCAGGGCCAGCACACCCCCCGTCAACAGCATGGTGAACGAGAACAGCAAATACAGCGTGCCGATGTCCTTGTGGTTCGTCGCATAAACCCAGCGCCGCCAGCCCGTGGGGGCATGTTCGTGGTGGTCGTCGTGGTGGTCGTGATGGTCGAGAACGGCGCTCATCTTGATTCCTTATCTAATTTTTGCAGGCAGTGCGTTGCGTAGTTGGGTGCGTAGCGGGTGTTTCTACGGCTTACTTGCCACGCTGGGCCAGGATTTCGGCGGGCTGCACGAGCTGGCCGGTCTTGTTGGACCATGAGTTTTTCGTGTAGCTGATCACGGCGGCAATATCGGTGTCTGACAGCTGGGGCCAGGCGGGCATTGCATTGCGGCCCTTCAACAGCACGTTGATCTGCTTGGTGTGGTCAGCATCCTGCACGATGCCCGAGCCGTCAAGCGGCAGGATGGGGCCGGCGCCCTTGCCATTAGCCTGGTGGCAAGCCGCGCAGTTGGCGGCATAGACCTGCTCGCCGCGTTTGTTGATGTCAGCCAGCGTCCAGACCTTGGCCGGGTCGTCCAACTTGGCAGCAGCTTTCTTCTTCTGGTCTGCAACCCAGACTGTGTACTCTGCCGCCGTTACGACCTTCACCTCGATAGGCATGTACGCGTGCTCCTTGCCGCACAATTCCTGGCACTGGCCGTGGAAACTGCCGGTCCGCTCGGCACGGAACCAGGTATCGCGCACGAAGCCGGGGATCGCGTCCTGCTTGATGCCCAGGGAGTTGACCGCAAAGGCGTGAATCACGTCATTGGCCGTTGTGATGATGCGGACCTTCTTGTTGACGGGCACCACGAGCGGGTTGTCCACCTTGAGCAGGTAGTCGTCCGGAATCACGCCCTTGGCACCATTGTTGGACATTTCGCGGTGCGCGCTGTCCAGCGTGGAGACAAAGCCGATCCCCTCGCCTTCGCCCTTGATGTAGTCATAGCCCCACTTCCACTGCTGGCCCGTGGCCTTGATGGTCAAGTCGGCATTGGTCGTGTCCTTGGAAGCCACAAGAACCTTCGTAGCCGGCAAAGCCATGCCGATCACGATGATGAACGGGACGATGGTCCAGATCACCTCGACCGTCACGGACTCATGAAAGTTGGCAGCTTTGTGCCCGACCGACTTGCGGTGCTTCCAGATCGAATAGAACATGACCGAGAACACGGCGATGAAAATCACGGTGCACAGGATCATCATGAAGTTGTGCAGCCAGCGCTGCTCTTCGGCGATCTTGGTCGCGGGTGCATGCAGATCCATCTGCCTGACCCCTGGACCGCCAGGAAGATCATTGACCGCATGGGCCAGTGTGAATGCCGCCGTGCCGCCCCAGGCACCTGCCCAGATGACGGCTGTTTGCAGCAGGGAAGCCAACTTGTTGAAAATGCTCTTCATCGTGTTCACTTTGCTCTAAGCCCCAATTTAACCACCCATCACCGCCGGTCCTGCAGTTACGCCATCGCCCAAGGGCGGTTACGCATACCGCAGTGCCATCCGAATCTCTCGCGCCAGCGCCGGACGCAACTCCGGGCGCACATATCGCCCCACCTCGACAGATCGCCCCTGGCCCGACACCTCGATCAGCGAGCCGTCATTCGCCTTGGGCTCGATCCGGACCGAGGCCCGGTCAAACTCCGAGCGCTCCAGGCGGCCAGCGTTTTCCAGCTCAATCACCAGTTGCGCACCCTGCAGGGAAATCTTCTCGCCGTCGGTCGCGTGCCGCGCGTAAACCATGAAGGCGACGCCAACCGCAGCCAGTTCGGCACCTGCAAAGGGCAGTATCAGTTTGGCCCCCTGGAACCAGAAAAAGACTCCGATCCCCAGCGACAGCACACAAAGCGACACATAGGACCAGCCCAGCTGGGCCGGCGTGACCGAGCAGTTGCGCTTCAGGAACCAGTGAATGTTCTGGCCCTTGACAGTGGCGAAACGAAAAACCGGATTCGGCACGAGTGACGCTCACAAAAAACGGCTGCACAACGAATTCCTGCGAGCCCAACGTGCGGGAAGATACCCAAACTCAACTTCTGTCAAATATTGTAGCGCGGCTTTGTTACTGCACCGGCGCCAAGGTCACTGGATTTACCTTCATCCTGCGGGTCATCCAGCAGGACCTTTGGCTCCCTGCAACATCGCCCGCATGTCCTGCAGCGACACCGCGCTTTGCGCGCTGAGCTTCAAACGCGGTGCGGGCTTTACTGCATGACCATAAATGATCTCAAAGGTTAGCCGCAGCCGCCCACTTTCTGCCGGATCCGATAGATAGAGCGAAAGATCGTCCTCAAGTTCCCGCTTCCAGCTCCGCCCACGCAGCGAGGCAAAGCGCGCCGGATGGAAATTTCGCCCCAGCTCGCGCAGGTCGGCCAGCAGGAGTGCGGGGGTTTCATAGGTCAGCGTGATGCGCTCCATGTCCATCACAGGCTCGGCAAAACCCGCATGGACGAGCATGTCGCCCCAGTCGTGCATGTCGGTGAAGTCATGGCCCGGCGCGGGCCACCCCAGCAGCCGGTACATGCCGCGCAGTTCGCGCAGGCTGTCAGGCCCGAGGCAGGAGAACATCAGGAATCCGTCAGTGGCCAGCGCGCGGTGCCATTGCGCAATCAAGGCCTGTGGTTCGGCCGAAGTGTGCAGCGCCATATTGGCCCACAGCATCTGCACCGATGCATCAGCCGGCAATTCCACGGCCACCTGTCCGCCGGTCCAGCGCGCAGGGCTCCACCACGGCCTGGCCGCAGCGCCAGCCGCGACGGTGGCGCGGACGGGCTGGGTCTCGATCAGTGAGCAGCGCGCTTGAGGGTAGCGGGCCTGCAACAAAGCCTGGGCTTGAAGGCCCCCACGCACCGGCTCCCAGTTGGCCCACGCCTGGGGCTGGAGCTTGATCCACTGCAACCGGTCCTCCATGCGCCGCGCCACTTCTTCATGCAGCCAGGGCGAGGCAGCAGGCGCCATGCGCGACCAGCGCAAAGCGGCGGCGGGGTCTATCGTGGGGGGACGGTCGGCGGACATGGAGGCGAGAGGAGGTCTTCCTGAAGCAAAAGATGAATTGCGCCCGAGTATATTGAGCCGATGTTCAGTGAGCTTCTCGCAAGGGCAAGTGCCGCCCTCCCCAGCCAGTGTGCCGTGTGCCGCGCATGGCCGGCGCAGCCGCTATGTGAAGGTTGTGTGGCCCGCTTTGCACAGCCCGTCTCGCGCTGCCAGACCTGCGCATTGGCTTTACCGGCCGGCGTGATCCGCTGCGGCGAGTGCCTGGCCGCGCCGCCGCCGCTGGACGCCTGCCATGCCGCTGTGTCGTACGGTTGGCCCTGGTCCAGTTGCATCGCCGCCTACAAATTTGGCGGCGACCCGGGCTGGGCCTCCACGCTGGCCACGCTGCTGCGCAGTACGCCCTGGGTGGAGCCTGCGCTGGAGCGCTGCGACCTCGTCGTGCCCTTGCCGCTTTCGGCGCAGCGGCTGCGGCAGCGCGGCTTCAACCAGGCGCTGGAACTGGCGCGGCGTCTGGCGCCCGGCAAGGTCGATGCCAGCCTGCTGCTGCGCATCCGTAACACTGCGGCGCAAACCACGCTTCAGCGCGCCGAACGGCTGCGCAATGTCAAAGGCGCTTTCGCCGTCGCACCACTGCGCCGCGCTGCCTTGCATCGCAAAGACGTTGTGCTGGTTGATGATGTGATGACCAGCGGCGCCTCCCTGTTCACTGCGGCGGCCGTCCTGCGCCAGGCCGGCGCGGCGCGGGTGACTGCGGTCGTGGTGGCACGCACGGAAGACTGACGACAATCAGTCCCCATGTTCAACATCGTCCTGGTCGAGCCAGAAATTCCGCCCAACACCGGTAACGTCATCCGGCTGGCGGCCAATACCGGCTGCCGGTTGCACCTCATCGAGCCACTGGGTTTTTCCATGGACGACAAGCACATGCGCCGCGCGGGCCTGGACTACCACGAGTACGCCGAACTCAAGCGCCATGCCGACTGGCCGTCGTTTCTGTCCAGCGAGCAGCCCGCCGCTGACAGGCTTTTTGCACTCACCACCCGTGGCACGAGTCTGGTGCACAGCGTGGCATTCATGCCAGGCGACTGGCTGGTTTTTGGCTCGGAGACCAAGGGCCTGGCGCCTGAGTTGCGCGATTCATTCCCGCCCGCCCAGCGGCTGAAACTGCCGATGGTGGCAGGCCAGCGCAGCCTCAATCTGTCCAACGCGGTGGCCGTGACCGTGTTTGAGGCGTGGCGCCAGAACGCTTTCAGCTGAACGGTCTCAGCTCACATCAATACCGCAGCACCAGCGACTCGGCAATACACACCGGCTTCTCGGCGCCTTCCCGCTCGACCTTGACTTCCCAGGTCAGCTGCACACCATCGCTGGCTACCGGCACGCAGGCCAGCAGCTTCATGCGCGCACGCAGACGGCTGCCAACGGGCACAGGCGACGTAAAACGGACTTTGTTGAGGCCATAGTTCACCCCCATCTTCGAGCCGGCAATGCTCAGCGCCGACTCAAAAAAGCGCGGCAGCAACGACAGCGTCAAGAAACCATGGGCGATGGGGCCACCAAAGGGCCCGGCTTTGGCCCGCTCTACGTCCACGTGGATCCACTGGTGATCCCCTGTGGCCTCGGCAAACAGGTTGACCTGTTCCTGGGTGATGGTGATCCAGTCGCTCACGGCGACTTCCTGGCCCACCAGGGGCGACAATTCAGAGAGGTTCTGGAAGGTTTTCATGGCCCTGACTGTATCGGGGCCAGCCCCGGCAGCAAGTCTTGCCAGCGACAAGGGCGGCCTGCCGCACCCCCAAGTGCGACCTTATTGATCCAGCCAGCGGCAGATCGCCTGCCACTGCTCCAGGTCCTTCTCAACCCGGCTGGGCGCCACGTCAAACAGCGTGAGGCCGCGTGCTGCCAGGTGGATGTAGTTTTGCGTATCGCGCAAATAGCCCAGCACCGGCAGGCCCAGACCATTTACGAATTCGCGCAGCTTGTCGGCCGATATGGTGCGCGCATCCACCCGCATGCCGACGATGGCGACCTGCATCTTGCTGGCATGCCGGTGCTCGGCCAGCACATCCAGAAAAGTGCGGGTGGCAAAAATATCGAAGACGCTGGGCTGCAGCGGCACGATCACTTTGTCTGCCACCTTGATGGCTTCCTTGAAGTGCTTGCCATGTAGCCCACCGGGTGTGTCGAGCACAACGTGGGTCGTGCCTTTGGGCGGGCGGACGATGGCATCGGAGTCAACATCCCAGCTGTTGATCGCGCGGGCCTGCCCGGGGCGCAGGCCGAGCCACAGTTTGGAGGACTGCTGGCGGTCCACGTCGCCCAGCATCACCGAGTGGCCCTTGCTGGCAAAGTAGCCTGCAATGTTGGTGGCCAACGTCGTCTTGCCGACGCCGCCCTTTGGATTGGCTACAACCACGACCGGCATGACAGGCTCCTCGTTTTGGACTTTGCGCTATGTTAGCGGTATGGACGAAACAAAAGAAGGCAGCCGTGGCAACGCTCATCCGCGTGCAGGCGACAGCGACGTCTACCTGCTGGCTGCGCACCCGGACTGGCGCGAGTCGCGGGTCAACAAACGCCTGCTGGCCGCTGCACGCGGCGTGCCCGGCGTCACGGTCAACGACCTTTACGCCGCCTACCCCGACTACGCCATCGACGGGCCCGCCGAACAGGAGCGCCTGGCCGCCGCACGCCTGGTGGTGCTGATGCACCCCATCCAGTGGTATTCCATGCCCGCCCTGCAAAAACTCTGGGTCGACGATGTGCTCGCCTACGGCTGGGCTTACGGCCCGGGCGGCACGGCCCTGAAGGGCAAGGACCTGTGGCTGGTACTGACCACCGGCGGGCAGGAAGAGGCCTACCACCCCTCAGGTTACAACCGCTATTTTTTTGATGCCTTCCTGCCGCCCTATGAGCAGACGGCGGTGCTGTGCGGCATGCGTTTTTTGCCGCCCCTCGTGATGCACGGCTCGCACAGCGCCAGCGAGCAGGAAGTGCTTGATCATGTGCAAACCTTTGCGCAGCGCCTGGGCAGCTACCCCGACTGGCCCGAGATTGCCGAGCTGGACGCTGCGCCCGCCTGCGAGGTACCGCCGTCCGACCGGCCCGATGCCGATGATGATGCGGACGGTGTTGCGGACGTTCGCCACGGCATGGCCTGAGCTGCGCCCCACGCTTGCGCCGCACCCTTCAGCACCACCCTTTCAGCACACCACCCGACGGAAGCACCCCCATGGAACACGCACCCGCCTGGCTGATCAACAGCCTCATTTACCTGAGCGCCGCCGTCATCGTCGTGCCGCTGGGCAAGGCCCTGGGCCTGGGCTCGATCATTGGCTACCTGGCGGCGGGCATCGCTATCGGTCCCTGGGGGCTGGGCCTGGTCACCAACGTGCAGGACATCCTGCACTTCGCTGAATTTGGCGTGGTGTTGATGCTGTTCCTGGTGGGCCTGGAGCTGGAGCCCAGCCGCTTGTGGAATTTGCGGCGGCCGATCTTTGGCTGGGGTAGCGCCCAGGTGTTTGGCTGCGCGGCAGTGCTGTTCGTCGTGGGCGTTGCGGCGGGCGCGCCGTGGAAGGTCAGCCTGGTCGCAGCGCTGGGCCTGGCCCTGTCGTCCACCGCCATTGCGCTGCAGGTCATGGGCGAGCGCAACCTCCTGCCCACCACTAGCGGGCAGGCCGGCTTTTCGATCCTTTTGTTCCAGGACGTGGCCGCCATCCCCATCCTGGCGCTGCTACCGGTGCTGGGGGCTGTGTCGGGGAGCGACGACGTCAGCACCACCGGCGCCAAGCTGCTGGAAGTGGTGAAGATCGTGGGCGTCATCGGCGGCATCATCCTGGGCGGGCGCCTGCTGCTGCGGCCGCTGTTGCGCTGGATCGCCAACAGCAAGACGCCCGAGATCTTCACCGCCGCCTCCTTGCTGCTGGTGGTGGCGATTGCCGCGTTGATGCAGTTGGTGGGCCTGTCCATGGCGCTGGGCGCCTTCCTCGCCGGCGTGCTGCTGGCCGAGAGTGAATACCGCCGCGAACTGGAAACCGACATCGAGCCCTTCAAGGGCCTGCTGCTTGGGCTGTTCTTCATTGCCGTGGGCATGAGCATCGACTTTGGCGTGTTGCTCAAATCCCCCGCGCTGATGGCAATGCTGGTGGTGGGCTTTCTGGCGATCAAGCTGACGGTGATCTACCTGATCGCCCGGCTCATGGGTGTGCCTTTCCAGGAGCGGCCGGTGTTCACGCTGCTGCTGGCGCAGGGCGGCGAGTTTGCTTTTGTGGTGTTCCAGGCGGCGGCCGGCGCTGCCGTCTTCAGTAACGAGACGGCGTCGCTCCTGATCGGCGCTGTGGCGCTGTCGATGTTGCTGAGCCCGCTGCTGCTGGTCGCGGTGGACAAGCTGCTTTTGCCGCGCTATGCCAGCGCGGGCGGGCTGCAGATGGAAGAGCTGTCGGAGCAGCAAACCGCGCCCATCATCATCGCGGGCTTTGGCCGCTATGGGCAGATCGTGGGCCGCATGCTGTCGGCCGAGGGCATTCCCATCACGGTGCTGGACCACGACGCCGAAATGATCGAGGCGATCCGCACCTTCGGCTACAAGGTGTTTTATGGCGACGCCGCGCGCCTGGACATGCTGCGCACCGCCGGCGCAGCGTCCGCCAAGATCCTGGTGCTGGCCGTAGACGATATCCAGCAGTCCCTCAAGATCGTAGACATTGCGCGCGAACATTTCCCCGGCATGCAGATCGTCGCCCGCGCCCGCGACGTCACCCACTGGAACGAGCTGCGCGACCGCGGCGTGATGTTCGTTGAACGCGAACTGTTTGAGTCCAGTCTGCGCAGCGGCCGCAGCGTGCTTGAACTGCTGGGCCATTCGCCTCACGAAGCCCGCCAGACCTCCATGCGCTTTCGGCGCCACAACATGGCCCTGTTTGAAGAGATGTACCCGCACCGCAAAGACCGGGCGAAGGTGATTGCCGTGGCGCGGCAAGGGCGTACGCAACTGGAAGAGCAGATGGCCCAGGAGCGGGAAGAGCAGGCCCGGCGGGAACCCAAGGGGGGCTGGTGAATTTCCGGCTTTCGGAAACTTCGAGCTTGCCGGCTCAGCTCCAAACCATCTTAAAGCGGCAAAACAAACTGCAATCCGAGTGACCACGTGCGCGGGGGTGCCGCTTCGTAAAACTGGCCCGCCGCCTGGTTCACGATGACTGAGCCTGCGTATCGCTTGTTCATCAGGTTATCGATCCGGCCGTAAGCGACGAGTGTCGCCGGGCCGAGAATCCATGCCTGGCTCACTTTCGCATTGATAACGGTGTAGTCATCGGCTGAGGCAGTATTCACATCATTGGCAAAAATCCGGCCTGCGCGGATGAGCTCCAGCCCGGCTTTAGTACCCTGGACGCTGCCGCGAGGCCGGGCCAGGTCAAAACCCTGAAGGGACCAGAGTAGTTCCGAAAAGAGGTACTTGTCAGGAACGCCCGGCAGCTTGTTACCCGCTGCCACCTTGATCGTGCTGTTGGCGTAGGCTTCGGAGAAGCGGGCATTGATCCAGGACGCAGCCAGCGTGGCCTGCAAATTCGGAAAGAGCAGCGCTTTTCCCGAGATCTCCAGACCGGTGCGCCTGGTTGCTGGCGCGTTCTTGAAGGCCGTGCGCCCGCTGCTGCTGCTGGCCACCACAATTTCGTCGCTGGCGCGGACGAGAAACAGGTTGATGTCAAGCCGGCTCTGCTCAGTGGGCACCCATTTGGCCCCCAGTTCGTAGTGCTGGCTTCGGGAGGCCTTGAGGCCCGGGTTGAACAACGCGGTGGTGGTGGCACCCGTGCCGGTGTAGGCGACTTCTGCCAGCGTAGGCGTTTCAAAACCCTTACCGTAATTCACATACAGGTTCAGGTCGTCGCGAGCGTGATAGGTCAGGCCCAACACAGGACTGAGCGTGCTGTACTGTACGGCTCCGGAGCCGTTGCCATCTGAAAGGTACAGGTCGTCACTCGCAAGCCGCACCGTGCTGGAACGCAGTCCGGTGGTAAGCGTGATCACATCGGTCAGCAGCGTCGTGGCCTGGGCAAAAAAGTCGCTGTTGCGGGCAATGTTGTTTTCATTGCGCGTGAGGGACGCCGGTGTTTTCTCGCCGCCCGTCGCGCTACCGCCCTGGCGCCGTTCCCTGGAGTGATCCAGCTCATAGCCCGCCACCAGCGCTACGGGCCGCCCCCCAATGCGCGACTGCCCGTTGTATTGCAAGCCCGCGCCGTAATAATCACGGTTGAGGCCCACCCAAATATTGTTGGCTTGATATTGCAGATTCTCCCGGTTGCCGTAATAGGCCCGGGCGGTGAGAGACTGGTCAGCGTCCAGCCGGTATTTCACCGAGGTACCGATCTGATCTTGCAAAGTGATCTTGCGCACCCGCGCCAAAATGGCGCCAGTGCCGGCCTGTTGGGGATTGGCCGCCAACTGAGCGGCCGTCAAGCCCAAGGGGTCCTGTGCCAGCGGCATGTCAAAGTGGTTGAAGATGACATTGACGCGGGTCTGATCATTCGGTTCAAAGCTCAGCTTGCCGTTGAACTGCTTGCGTTTGGCCCCGCTGTTGGCGCGGTAGCCATCCGTCTCAAAGGTACTGTAGTCGGCGACCAGGCCATACATTCCAACCCGACCTGCATATTGCCAGTCAGAGCGACGAAGCCCGTAGGAGCCCGCGTAGAGCTGGCTCAGAAATTCAGGTGTCTCGGGGGCGTCCCGAGTGAAGGCCTGAATCACACCGCCTGAAGAGTTGCCATACAACTGCGCCAGCGGGCCCCGCAGCACTTCAATCCGTTCGGTTGATGTGAGGCTGATGGATGAGCCTTGCCCTTGCCCATCTGGCGTGGTTGCCGGAATGCCGTCAATCAGCAGACGGATGCCGCGTAGACCAAACGAAGCCCTGGAGCCGAAACCGCGAATTGAAATTTGCAG
>JACMQX010000239.1 GCA_014376765.1 Ramlibacter sp.
ACGGTGAAGATCATCGACGTGTTGGGTGGTTGCAGAAAACGCCAGTCCCACGCCGTTTCATTTTTCAGGTCGTAGCGCATGACCTTCATCGGCTTGCCCAGCAGGCGGCGCACCTCCTCGGCCTGCATGCCGGGCTGGATGCGGGCAAAGTTTTCCGGCGTGAGCACCTGGCGCATCGCGCTCATGCGGCCGTCGGGGCCGATGCTGATCATGTAGTTGCGGCTGCCTTGGGGCTGGCGGTTGTATTCAAAGACGCGGGTGCCGCCCTCGCCCGGCCAGACCCGTTCAGGCTCGCCGAACCTGGCGCGCACATCGGCCTCGGTGGCCACGCCTTCTTCCAGTTCGCTGATGCGCTGGGGGTCGCAGCCGGCCAGGGCCAGAAGGGCTGATACCAGCCCCATCACAAGGTACTTCCTGCAGAAATGTCCACTCAAGGTTGCTCCCGGGGGTAAAGACTAAAATCAGCCTGAAAGGTCCAGTTTATGTCCATCTTCCGCCGTCCCGACTACCAATCTGAAGTAACAGAATTTATCGACAGCCTCAAGGCCAAAAAGCCGACGCTGGAAGCCGAACAGCGCGCCGGACGCGCCCTGTTGTGGGACAAGAATGTCGACCGCAGCGCCCAGAGCGAGTACAGCGAGGCGCGGGTGCCGCAGCAGCCCTACGTCTATCAAACCCTGGCCAAATAAGCCGGCCCGCACGCTGCCCGGCCCCATGAGCTTGAACCCGTGACCGCGAAAAGGACGGCGCCCGCAAGAGAGCCGATGATCGAGCCTGCCCCCATGTCCAGCATCGCCGACATGCCCGACGTAGTCGACCAGGTTGCCCTCGCGCGCCTGTACGGCGAGCCCCTGTTCGCCATGCCGACCGACCTCTACATCCCGCCCGATGCGCTGGAGGTCTTTCTTGAAGCCTTTGAAGGCCCGCTGGACCTGCTGCTTTACCTGATCCGCAAGCAGAACTTCAACATCCTGGACATCCCCATGGCCGGCGTCACGCGCCAGTATCTGGTGTATGTCGAAGAAATCCGCAGCCGCAACCTGGAGCTGGCGGCCGAATACCTGCTGATGGCGGCGATGCTGATCGAGATCAAGTCCCGCATGCTGCTGCCGCCCAAGAAGGTGGCTGAAGGCCAGGAGGCCGAGGACCCGCGCGCAGAACTGGTTCGCCGCCTGCTGGAATACGAGCAGATGAAAGTGGCCGACGCCCGCCTGAATGCGGTGCCGCAGATCGGGCGCGATGTGTTGCGCGGACAGGTCTACATCGAGCAGTCGATGCAGCCGCGCTTTCCGGACGTGAACGTCGTGGACCTGCAGGAGGCCTGGGCCGACATCGTCAAGCGCGCCAAGCTGATCCAGCACCACACCATCACGCGTGAAGAACTCTCGGTGCGCGAGCACATGAGCATCGTGCTGCGCCAGTTGCAGGGCCGGCGCTTTGTGGAGTTCGAGCACTTGTTTGATCCGGCCAGGGGCATCCCGGTACTGATCGTCACCTTCATCGCGCTGCTGGAGCTGGCCAAGGAAACGCTGGTCGAAGTCACGCAGGCGGAAGCCTTCGCCCCCATCTACGTCAGGCTGGCTTACTCGCCAACCTGATTTGTCTCATTCATACAGGTTCTCAACATGAGCAATATTCAGGCGCCCCAGGAATTCGATGTTCTGATTGTCGGGAGCGGCTTGGCTGGTTTGTCCGCCGCGCTCCACCTCGCCCCGACCCACCGCGTGGCTGTACTGACCAAGCGCGGCATGAGCGACGGCTCCAGCAACTGGGCGCAAGGCGGTATTGCCGCGGTGCTCGGCGAAGGGGACACCTTTGACTCCCATGTGGACGACACCCTGGTGGCAGGCGCCGGCCTGTCAGACCCGGCCGCCACGCGCTTCGTCGTGGAGCACGCACCTGAGACTATTGCCTGGCTGCGCGACATGGGTGTCCCCTTCTCGCAGGAAGACGGCCACCTGCACCTGACGCGTGAAGGCGGCCACAGCGCGCGCCGCATCGTCCATGTGACGGATGCCACCGGTGCGGCCGTGCAGCGCACGATGATCGAGCAGGTCCGCAAGACGCCCAACATCACGCTGCTGGAACACCACACGCTGGTGGACCTGATCACCGGCAAGAAGCGCGGCATGCCCGTCAACCGGTGCCTGGGCCTGTATGCACTGGACGAGACGACGGACGAGGTGCTGACCTTCCTGGCACCCCACACCATCCTGGCCACCGGCGGCGCGGGCAAGGTGTACCTCTACACGACCAACCCCGACACGGCCACCGGCGATGGCATCGCGGCCGCATGGCGCGCGGGTTGCCGCGTGACCAACATGGAGTTCATCCAGTTTCACCCGACCTGCCTGTACCACCCGCACGTCAAGTCCTTCCTCATTACCGAAGCCGTGCGGGGCGAAGGCGGCAAGCTGCTTTTGCCCGACGGCACGCGCTTCATGCCAGGGCATGACGCGCGCGCCGAACTGGCACCCCGGGACATCGTCGCCCGCGCGATTGACTTCGAGATGAAAAAGCACGGCCTGGACTGCGTTCTGCTGGACATCTCGCACCAGCCCGAGACCTTCATCAAGGAACACTTCCCCAACATCTACGCCAAGTGCCTGGAGCTGGGGATCGACATCACCAAACAGCCGATCCCGGTGGTGCCGGCCGCGCACTACACCTGCGGCGGCATCCACACCGACCTGTCAGGCCGCACCGATCTGATGGGCCTGCACGCAATTGGCGAGACGGCCTATACCGGCCTGCATGGCGCCAACCGGTTGGCCAGCAATTCGCTGGTCGAATGCATGGTGTTTGCCCGCTCGGCTGCGACCGACATCATCGCTACCCGGCTGGACCGGCCACCTGCAGTGCCGGCCTGGGACGCAAGCCGCGTGACGGATGCAGACGAGTCGGTCGTCATCTCGCACAACTGGGACGAACTTCGCCGCTTCATGTGGGACTACGTGGGCATTGTGCGTACCAACAAGCGGCTGGACCGGGCGTTGCACCGCATTGCCTTGCTGCAAAGCGAGATCCACGAGTTCTATACAAACTTCCACGTGTCAAGGGACTTGCTGGAGTTGCGCAACCTGGTGCAGGTGGCCGAGTTGATCGTGCGCTCGGCGCAGGCCCGGCATGAGAGCCGGGGGCTGCATTTCAGCCGGGACTATCCCGAGATGGCGCCTGTGGCCGTGCCGACCACGCTGGTGCCACCGAACTGATTGCAGCTGGGCTGACTCCGCTGCGCTGAGTCGGCAGCACAGTTTCAACAGCACCGTTTCGGCGGCACTTCTTCTGCTGCACTGCTTCGGCCGCACCTGGTGAACTACTCGCCCAACACGCTCAAGCCCAAAAGATCCTTCCGGACGCGTTCCAGCTGGGGATCGATCGTGGCTGCGTGCACAGCCTCTTCGGACATGTACAGGTCAGGCGACTCGTGCTTGCGGGCTTCGACCTGGACCCGCCGCGCCTGAACCTTGAGCGCACGCACGAACGGCTCGCGCAAGGCGGCCTCCTTTTTTCCTTGACGCGTAGGCGGCCTGGCGTTGGCATGGACTTCGACGTCCTCGTTCGCGCCGATCCAGCGCAACATCTGGGGCACATCCGTCCGGTCGGCCAGTTCATGCAGCAAATCATTCGCGTTCTCAGATTCCAGGTCGAAGTCCTGAGCCAACGCATTCAGAATGTTGCCCTGCGTTGATTTGACTTTGAACGAGGTCTTCACGTTGAATTCAGTGCTGCCATGAATGCCGATATCGATCTTGAGAACATTCAGCGATTGCCCGTCGGACCCGACCTGAAGGCGCAACCGTGTGGCCGGATTGCGCTGGTTACCCAGCCAGACACCCAGGGGCGTGGCCAGTGGCTCCACGGGATGAATCACCACCTCGGGTACCGCCTGTGCAGTCGTGCGCGCAGACAGGGGCGGATGCTCCGCCTCGTGACGTGCACGACCGCTCAAGTGAGACGCAGCAACGTTTGCCGCCACGGCCGGCCGGGGTCGATTGGCTGTGAGGTAGGCCGGGCGCGGCAAGGGTTTGGGAGAGTGGAATTTGACTTCTGGCATGGGGGTTAATTTCCAAGTTGAACAACCCCTCTTGGTACGCAGGTACTCCCCGGCGTTCCTGCCCCCCCACAGCGTCAAGACGTTTGAATGACGCCGCCCGGCAAATGCTCAGGCAGCGCCGATGTTCGGCACCAGCGTTCCCGCGGCCTGCCCTGCTTTTTGCGCGGCGGTGAAGGCCAGCATCCGGTCGATCGGCAAGCGGGCCCGCACGCCCAGTGCCGGGTCCACCTGCACTTCATTCGCACCTGTTTCCAGCACATGGGCCAGGCCAGCCAGGCTATTCATCGCCATCCACGGGCAGTGCGCGCAGCTTTTGCAAGTCGCACTGTTGCCGGCAGTGGGGGCCTCGTA
>JACMQX010000032.1 GCA_014376765.1 Ramlibacter sp.
ACGCGCCGCCTGCGTTTGAGCGTGGTGCGGGTGTCAAGAAACTCCCCGCGCTCGCGCTCACGCAGGCTCAGCAACAACTCCTGAATGATGCCGCTGGAGGTCTCGCTTTCAATCCACATGGCCTTGCCGCTGGCCAGCGCCTGCGCATAACTCTTCAGAAAGATCCGGCACAGACCCAGGGCCTGCTCCTTGCGCAAGCCGAGGCTTGGCGCGCCCACCTGCAGGCCGGCCAGCATGCGCACCAGGTCCCACGACGCGGGCGCGAGCGCCGATTCATCAAAGTCATTCAGGTCAAAGTAGGCCAGACGGTTGCCGCCCTTGTAGCTGCCAAAATTTTCAGGATGCAGGTCGCCGCAGATCCAAACGGGCGGAGCCGACTTGAATACGCCGCCGGCAGGCAGGCGGTCATAAAACAGGTGGCAGGTGGCGCGCAGGAAGCCGAACGGGCTGGCGCGCATTTTCTTGTACTTGAGCAGCAGGCGCTCAGGGTCACGGCCGGCGTTGAAAGTTTTGATCTGGTCGATGACGTTCACTTGGGCCCTTCAAGGTCTGCTGCTTGCGGCTTGATTGTGGCTCAAGGCTGATTTGTAGGAACTGCCTGTCAGACAGCTGCTCCTTTGCGGGCCAAAGTGTCAGCGCCTGAAACAACGGCCGCACTGTGCGCGCTTGCGCACAGAACCCACACTCTGGCCAGGCAACATTGCGTGCTGCGCGGGCCATGTTGCAGCCCCCCGCTCCCACACAAGGTACATGATGGATAGTCTTCTGGACACGCCGATCGCGCGGCGCGAATTGTTGTTGGCGGGTGCCGTTTCGGCCGCCACCGCCGCAACCCCCTCTGCTGTATCTGCAGCACCCCAGCCACCGCTTGCCCCAGCCGATGCCGCCGGCGTTCCAACCGGCCGCGTCTCGCTCACCGTCAACGGTACATCGCACGCCCTGACGCTGGACAACCGCACCACCTTGCTGGACACCCTGCGTGAACATCTGCACCTCACCGGCACCAAGAAAGGCTGCGACCACGGGCAGTGCGGTGCCTGCACGGTGATGGTCGACGGGCGGCGCATCAACTCCTGCCTGACGCTGGCTGTCATGCATGAGGGCGCGCAAGTCACCACCATCGAGGGGCTGGGCAAGCCTGGCAGCATGCACCCGCTGCAGGCTGCATTTGTCAAGTACGACGGCTACCAGTGCGGCTACTGCACACCGGGTCAGATCTGCACGGTCGTTGGCATGCTGGACGAAATCAAGCGCGGTGTTCCCAGCCATGTGAGCGCAGACCTCAACGCCCGGCCGCTGCTGTCGCCCACCGAACTGCGCGAGCGCATGAGCGGCAACATCTGCCGCTGCGGCGCGTACTCCAACATCGCCGAGGCGATCACCGAAGTCGCGGGGGCCAAGGCATGATTCCCTTCACCTATGAACGCGCCCAAAGTGCTGCGCAGGCCGCCGCGTCCGCCGCACAAAACCCCGGCGCCAAATTCATTGCCGGCGGCACCAACCTGCTGGACCTGATGAAGCTGCAGATTGAAGCGCCCACGCACCTGATCGATATAAACGCCCTGGGCCTGGACAAGATCACGCCCACCGCAGAAGGCGGCCTGCGCATTGGCGCCATCGTGCGCAACAGCGACCTGGCGTCTGATGAACGGGTGCGGCGCGACTATGGGGTCCTGTCGCGCGCGTTGCTGTCGGGCGCCTCGGGCCAGTTGCGCAACAAGGCCACCACTTCAGGCAACCTTTTGCAGCGCACCCGTTGCCCCTACTTCTACGACACCGACCAGCCCTGCAACAAGCGCCAGCCTGGCACCGGCTGCAGCGCGATTGGCGGCGTGGCGCGGCAGCTGGCCGTGGTGGGCGCCAGCAGTGCCTGCATCGCCACCCTTCCGGGCGACATGGCCGTGGCCATGCGCGTGCTCGACGCGCAGGTGGAAACTGTGCTGCCCGACGGCACGCAGCGCGTGATCCCGATTGCCGAGTTTCACCGCCTGCCCGGCGACACGCCGCACATCGACACCAACCTGAAGCGCGGTGAACTCATCACCTCGGTAACGCTGCCGCGCCCGATTGGCGGCGTGCACATTTACCGCAAGGTGCGCGATCGCGCGTCTTATGCCTTTGCCCTGGTGTCCGTCGCAGTCATCGTGCAGCGCGACGGCACCGGCCGTGTCGCGTTGGGCGGTGTGGCTCACAAGCCGTGGCGCATGGAGTCTGCCGAGGCCGCCTTGCCGCAGGGCGCCAAAGCCGTCACGACCCGCCTGCTGGCCGGCGCACAGCCGGCACCTGACAACGCCTACAAACTGCCCCTGGCCGAGCGCACGCTCGCTGCCGCGCTGCTTCAAGCCCGGAACGCAACATCATGAAATTCGACACCCCCGCCACCACCAACCCCATCGACCAACTCAAGATCGTCGGCCAGCCGGTCGACCGGATTGAGGGCCCGCTCAAAACCACAGGCACAGCGCCCTACGCCTACGAGCGGCATGACGAAGCGCCCAACGCCGCTTACGGCTACATCGTCGGCGCAGGCATTGCCAAGGGGCGAATCGCCTCAATGGACTTGAGCGCCGCGCGCAAGTCGCCGGGCGTGATCGCCATCGTCACTGCGCGCAATGCGGGCAAGCTGGGCAAGGGCAAGCTCAACACCGCACGGCTGCTGGGCGGCCCGCAGATCGATCACTACCACCAGGCGGTTGCAGTCGTCGTGGCCAACACCTTCGAGCAGGCGCGGGCCGCCGCGCAGCTGGTGAAAATCGAGTACGCGAGGGCACCGGGCAAGTTCGAGTTGTTGGCAGAAAAGGGCAATGCCAAACTGCCCAAGCAGGAAAAAGACTCCGACCCGTCCGAGACCCACGTCGGCAACTTTGACAATGCCTTTGCCGCCGCCCCGGTGCAGCTGGACGCGACCTACACCACACCCGACCAGTCCCACGCAATGATGGAGCCGCACGCATCCACAGCCCAGTGGAAGGGCAACCAGCTGACGGTATGGACTTCCAACCAGATGATCGCCTGGACAGTGACAGACCTGGCCAAGACGCTTGGTATTCCCAAGGCCAATGTGCGCCTCATCTCCCCTTTCATCGGCGGCGGCTTTGGCGGCAAGTTGTTCCTGCGGTCTGACACACTGCTCGCTGCTTTAGGCGCGCGCGCAGCGCACCGCCCCGTGAAGATTGCATTGCAGCGCCCGCTGGTGTTCAACAACACCACGCACCGGCCTGCCACCATCCAGCGCATCCGCCTGGCCGCGGGGCGGGACGGCAAGCTCACTGCCATCGGCCATGAAAGCTGGTCAGGCGATTTGCCGGATGGCAAACCCGAAACCGCAGTGAACCAGACGCGGCTGCTGTACGCCGCGCCGAACCGGATGACCGCGATGAAGCTGGCCGAACTGGACCTGCCCGAAGGCAACGCCATGCGCGCGCCGGGCGAGGCATCGGGCCTGATGGCGCTGGAGATCGCGATGGATGAAATGGCCGAGAAGCTGGCCATGGACCCGGTGCAGTTCCGCATCATCAACGACACGCAGGTCGACCCGGAAAAGCCAGAGCGCCCGTTCTCGCAACGCCGCTTGGTGGAGTGCCTGCGTCTGGGTGCAGAACGCTTCGGCTGGGCCGGCCGCAAGGCCCAGCCCGCGCAAGTGCGGGATGGCCGCTGGCTGGTGGGCATGGGCATGGCGGTGGCCTTCAGAAACAACACCACCATGAAGTCCGGAGCGCGCATCCGGCTGGACAACAACGGGTTGGTGACCGTGGAAACCGACATGACCGACATCGGCACCGGCTCCTACACCATCATTGCGCAGACTGCGGCCGAGACGATGGGTGTGGCTTTGAACAAGGTGTTCGTGAGGCTGGGCGACTCCAGCTTCCCGGTATCAGCCGGCTCAGGCGGGCAGTGGGGCGGCAACAGTGCGTCGTCGGGCGTGTATGCGGCCTGCATGAAGATGCGCGAGGCGGTCACAAAGAAGGCGGGCCTCAGCAGCGATGCGACCTTTGCCGATGGCATGGTGAGCGCGGGTGGCAAGTCGATGTCGCTGGCGGAGGTGGCTGGCGTCAAGGGCCTGGTGGTGGAAGACAAGATCGAGTTTGGCGACCTGGCCAAGAAGATGCAGCAGTCCACTTTCGGCGGGCACTTCGTTGAGGTGGGCGTCGATGCAGACACCGGCGAAATCCGCGTGCGGCGCATGCTGGCCGTGTGCGCGGCAGGTCGCATCCTCAACCCCAAGACGGCACGCAGCCAGGTGATTGGTGCGATGGCGATGGGCGTAGGGGCCGCGCTGATGGAAGAGCTGCACATCGACAAGCGCCACGGCTTCTTCGTCAACCACGACCTTGCCGGCTACGAGGTGCCGGTGCATGCAGACCTGCCGCACCAGGACGTGATCTTCATGGACGAGACGGACCCGGCGTCTTCACCCCTGAAGGCCAAGGGTGTGGGTGAACTGGGCATCTGCGGTGTGGCCGCCGCGGTGGCCAATGCGGTGTACAACGCAACCGGCATACGGGTGCGGGAGTACCCGGTGACGCTGGACAAACTGCTTGCTGGCTTGCCGGCGGTGGCTTGAGCCTGTCACCCCAAATCAAACGAAATGGTGCTTGCAACCCACGCTGCATTGCGTGCGCCCGAATCCGTCTGATGTTGCGTCACCGCCAGCCGCCAGCGCCCGCCTTCCATGGCCTTCGCCTCGATGTCGGAAAAGCCATTGCCTCCGCCCGTCTGCGCCGTGATCTTCACCGCCGCGCCGCTTGGCAAAACGAAGTTTTCCTGCGGCAGCAAATCTGCGGGCCTGCTATTGGCAAAAGGCAGAGGTGCGTACGCCGGTGGCGTGACGATGGCATAGGCGGTGACGGTGCCCACCTCCAGCTGCGCCGTTGCGCAGCAGTGGTAGTCGCCCGAGACAAACACCACGTTGCGGATGCGGAACTGCGCGATGAAGTCCAGCAGCTCGTGGCGCAGGCGCAGGTCCAGCTGCCAGGTTTCTGCCATGCGGTCTGGCAGGCCTTCAACGCCGCTACCAGCCTGCCCCAGGCCGGGTGCAAGCACGCTGCCCGACAGCACGAACTTGGGCCTTGCGTCATCCGGCTGCGCGCGCAGCCAGGCCTTGAGTTCATCCACCTGGGCGGGCAGGCACAGCACCGGCTGTTTGGCGAAGCGCTCGCGGAAGCTGCGCGTGTCCAGCACAAAGAACGGGTAGCGGCCCTCGTTGAATTGGTAGTTGAAGCCTGGCGCCTGGCTGTTTCGCGGGCCGTGGGACCACTGGTAGGCCGCGAATGAAGCGCGTGCGGTGTAGAACAGCCGCGCGGCTTCTTCCTCGCGCGCTTCAGCTTCCGGACCTACCGCTGCGTTCAACAGGTCACGCGACCAGTTGTCGCCAATTTCATGGTCGTCCATCACCATGTAAGTGGGCAGCGACGAGGTGAGTTCGGCAAATGCGGCGGTGCCAAAGGCCTTGCGATGGCGCAGGGCAATTTTCTCGATCGGTGACGGGCTGTCCATGACGCCGGCTGTCGCGTCGGCGTAAATCTGGTCGCCCAGCATCACGCTGAATGCGGGCATGACCGTGCCATTTGCCGGCGTTTTATTGCTGTCATCCACGAGGGCCTTCATTCGGCGCAGGCTCGCATCAGCGCGCACGTCTTCAAACGCCAGCCCAGGGTGGCGGCAGCAGGACGCCATGAAGCGCATGGCGTCCTGCCCCTGTAAACCCGCAATGGTCTTCGCCGACAGACGCGCCACGCCCGGGTCATTGGCGCGGGGCAGCGCGAGCTGGCGGAATTTACGCGACAGCGTGCCCGGGTCGGCGCGCATGGCGGCATTGCGCCGCTCGTGGATGTTGGCGATCAAAGTCTTCCATAGTTGGTCCGCATACTTTTCGGAAACCGGGCCGTTTGGCGGCGGCTCCTCTTCATGAAAGTGCCGCAAAGACTCCCTTTGCCCAGGCACTTCGCCAAGGCTGGAGCGTACCGGCTTGAGCCGCATACTCAGCCCAAATTCGAACATCCCGCTGGTGAGCATATTTCTTGCGAACAGTTTGTTGATGGGGCCGATGAGACTCAAAGGTACGCTGCCATCCACGGCCCGGCGGGCAAACTCACCCGGCTCCAAAGGGGACGGGATGGTGTCTGCTGGCGCCGGCACCTTGGCTGTGGGAGCAGCGGGCTTGCCAGGCCGGCGCTCAAGCATGTAGTGCAGGCTGTACATCCGCACCTCCAGGTCTTTTGTCCAGCCACCGGTGATGTCCAGTTCGAGGTCGGCCACCGCGATCGTGATCCAGGGCTCGTTACCTTGCAGCGGCGTGTCTTGCAGCAGCGCCACATCCGGCCTGTCTGGGAGGCATGCCAGGGGCACGCGCAATACCGGGCAGCGCTGCGCACGGTCACCACCGATGACGTCGATGATGGCGCCGTGACAGAGGTCGGCTTCCGTCTCGTCCACCTCGATCCACAGTTTCAACTTGCGGTAGGTCCTGGTGTCTCGCTCTTCAATGCGGCTCCACCCGACCAACGGCCCTGCAAGTGCGCGCTTGGCAAAGGAACGGGTCACCCAGTGTGTGGACGCATCAGCACTGGGTGGCGCGGCAGCGGTCGGAGCCGGAGCCGCCGCCTCATGAAAGCGCCACGCCCGGTTATAAAACCCGCGCAACGGCCGCAGGATCTGCTTTTGCATGTCCAGCCCGTAGCCGATCGTGCAGTCGAAATGCGCATAGTCCTTCGCGATGATCTTCACGTAGGTTGTCTGGAGGTCAGGGTTGACGCGGCGCAGTTGCTGCCAGGTCCGCACCGCAGATTCAACATCAAACAGCGCGTTGTGCCGCCCGTGCAGCACGGCCACTGGCATGCGCAGGTGTTTGATGATGTTGGCATCCGTCACATAGACGTTCTGGCCGTCGGCGTTGACCAGGCGTTCATTCTCGACACAGCGCCCGCCATGCACCAGCAGGCTGGTGTTGGCACGGCCAAAGTACACCGGCAGCCGGTCGTGCGTGGCCTCCTTGATGCGGTCGTGCTTGAGCAGCCGCGAGATGGTGCCGCTCATGCGCTTGCAGGTGCAGATTCCAGGCCGCGGCAAGACCCGGTCGTGCTCATGGGGACACTCCTCGCCAGGGTCCACCGGCAAGCTGGCGAACAGGCGGTCCAGCACCGACTCCAGCGCGTTGGGCTCACGCTCCGCACCTGAAAGGCGCAGGTACTCGATCCCCAGCGTGTCGCGCAGCATGCCGCCCACCTGCAGCCGCATCTGCGAGGTCTTGCCGCCCACCAGAAAAGCCTGCATTTGCGACAGCGTCACGCCCGCGAGCTTGTCCTGCTCGGGCTGCGCGGGCTGGCCGGGCAGCGCCTTCACCTCTGGATGCTTGAGGTGGCCGCCCAATAAGGACATCGCGAGCGACGCGGCGCCCACGCAATGCGCAAAGCCATAGATCTGGATCTGCCGGGCGGGCATGCCGCTTTCTTCCGCCAGGCTTTGCAGCACATGGTCCACCGCTGCAGGGATGTCGTAGGCAGCAATGTCGTCCATGCTGCACGGCAGTTTGGACGCATCAAGGAGGGAACTGGTGCGGTAGTCGAACAACCACACATCAAAGCCCTGCTCGTAGAAAAACTCGGCCAGGCCCGGCTCGTCATCGGGCCGGCCGGGTTTGCGCTCATGTTCCTGCGGCACAAAGCCCAGGGTGGACTGGGCAAAGCCGTTCAGCATGATCAATGTCTTGAACTGCCTGAGTCCGTCTTTCGTGTCGCCCCATTGCAGCCTCGTTTGCCGGTAGCGCACGAGCTTGAGGGGAATGAGCGATAAGTCCTTTGCCGAGCGGCGTACCTTCAGTTCAGCCGGCTCGCAGGCAGGCACGAGGACGGGCGCCTTGTTGCCGGCCTCCTTGCCCGCCTTCCCCTCACCCGCTGCAGCGCTGTAAATGCGCAGCGGCGGGAACTCGGGCCACAAGGTGGGCGGCTCAACGCTGGCAGGCGGCACCGGCGTGTGGTCGTTTCCTGCAAGTTCCACCGGCATGTAGCGTGGATAGTCTGGCAGCCGAAAGTCCCACAGCCGGGTCTTGACGACAAGGCGCGCAAACCACAGCGGGTAGGCCGCGAGGCCCAGCAGCGCGTTGGGCGTGTCTCGTTGCATGGCGAGCTGCGGCGCATGCATTTTGGTCATGTCCAGCATGTCCAGCTGCAGCACGCCCTCGCCTACTACCTGGCCGGCTGCGTCTTCCACGGTGGTGTGCAGTTCGCCAAATGCAGTCCACACATTGACCCGCTGCAAGGGCGTGCGGCGGCCCCGCAGCCGGTTGGCGACAAAAGCCCCCAAGGCCGGCCAGGTCGCGCTGTAGCCGACGTACTTGGTGCCCTTGAGCGTGTAGCGCTTGCCGGTATCAGGCAGACCGGGCGGACGCGGGTCCTGCTGTTTCAGCTGCAGCAGGTAATGCATGGTGCGGCTTTCGCTGGCGTGGCCGCAGAGCTTGATGAATCCC
>JACMQX010000240.1 GCA_014376765.1 Ramlibacter sp.
CAAAAGATGTGTTCATGGTGCTTGACTCCGTACTTGAGTACGAAGATAAGCTTGACGCATGAATGCCATTCAAACCGAAAAAAGTACCGACAAAACTGGCCTGCGCGCACTACTGGCCGGGGGACTTGCAGCCCTGCTGGCGTCCACTTGTTGCCTGGGTCCACTGGTCTTGATAACTTTGGGGTTTTCGGGCGCGTGGATCAGCAAGCTGACCGTTCTGGAGCCCTATCAGCCGATATTTATTGGCGCGGCATTAGTAGCCTTGTTCTTTGCAGGTAAGGACCTATGGCGTCCTGTTGCCCTGTGTTTACCAAATGAAGTGTGTGCCCTGCCACAGGTCAGGCTCGCTTACCAAGTGTTGTTTGTAGCGGTCTGTGCGCTCGTTCTCGTGGTGCTGCTCTTCCCGCTGATGGCTCCCTGGTTTTATTGAAGGAACTCCCCCATGAAAAATCTGATTTCTACTTCTGGCATCGCCATCATCCTCGCGTGTTCTTCCTTGGTCGCCACCGCCGCACCCAAGACGGTTACCTTGGCGATCCCGTCTATGGACTGCCCGGTGTGCCCGCTTACCGTGAAAAAGGTTTTGTCGCAAGTGCCCGGTGTCATTCAGGCCAATGTGAACTTTGACCAACGGCAGGCCATCGTGAGATTTGACGATGCCAGAACCAATGTGGGCGCGCTGACCGAATCCACCAAGAACGCTGGTTATCCATCCACGGTCGCGGGGGACGCCAATTGACTACCGTTACGCTGAATTCAACGCTGACTTGTCCTGAGTGTGGTTTTTCAAAAATTGAAACTATGCCCACTGATGCCTGTCAATGGTTTTACGAATGCAATGGATGCCACGCAGTACTCAAACCGCTACCGGGTGACTGTTGTGTGTACTGCTCGTTTGGCACAAATCCCTGCCCGCCAATTCAGGAAAGCGGCAGGCATAGTGGATGTTGCAGTTGACATTGTGATCCTAGACACAGCGTAATCGCCGGATAAAGCGCTTACCAACAACTACGCACGGGATGTAGCGACTCTCATACATTTCCGCCCGGACAAGAAACTTTGAAATTGAACTTCCCGAAAACTGTGGGCGATCAACTGCAACGGGCGCTACTTTCCGCTGGCCGCCGGCACTGACCACAAGCGATTGTCAATGTCGGCTTCAGGGCAGTCAGTTCGGACTCATGGAATTCCGCTTTGTCGTCGAAACCAGCCAGTGTTCGACGACTCGTGAAGGACCGCAATCAGTCTATTTGCAGTCATAAAGAAACCTTACCGATCAACCAGATACAAAGCACGGTATGTCCTGCAAGCAGGGTGGAAGGCAGAAGGGCAGAGCATTTCTGCTGCGCAATTACACAGGAATTACACTTTTGCGCCACAAAAAGAAAGGCCTGCTAGCAATTAAGTAGCAGGCTTTCTAGTGCCCATAAGGCTTGTCATGGCTCCTCGACCTGGGCTCGAACCAGGGACCTACGGATTAACAGTCCGGCGCTCTACCGACTGAGCTATCGAGGAACAAGCCTTAAATTATAGCGTGATTTTTCAGGCCGACTTCACAGCGAAGTCTGAAGCGAGACCCGGAACGTGCGTGGTGCGCCGGGGTACAGGTAGTAGTGGCCAAACTGCGTGGGCGATTCGCGCCAGTAGCGCTTATCGGCCAGGTTGTCCACCGCCAGCCGGAAGGCGAGGTCACCCACATTGCTCTTTGTGCGCCACGTCATGCCGGCATCAAGGCGCGTCCACGCGGGCAGCATCAGCGTGTTGTCGCTCAGCACGGCGCGGCCGCCTTCGCGAACGACTCGCGCGTCCAGTTCAAGGCCGGGCACGCCGCTGACCTGCCAGGCCAGATCGGCCCGCAGCGTGGTGGCAGGAACGTTGGTGGGCCGCAAGCCATTGACGAGCGGGTTGAGCGCGCTGCCCTCACGCCGGGCCTTGAGCAGCATGGCGCCAGCGCCCGCACGCCAGGGGCCTTGCGTGACGTGGAACTGCCCTTCAATGCCTTGGTGGCGCGCTGTGCCGTCGACTTGGTAGTTGACGCCGTCGTCCGTCACGGCGGGGCGGCGTGCTGCGAACCAGGCTAGTTTCCAGTCGAACCTGGCGTCGCCGCCACGCAGGCCGGCTTCAAGCTGCTTGCTCTTGACCGGCAGCAGTGCCTGTCCTGCATTCGTGTAGCTTGCCTTGTTCGGCGTGATGAAAGATTCAACGCCCTGGCCCGCACTGGCATACAGCACCTTGTCGCCCCACAGGTACGACAGACCCACCCATGGCGTGGTGAAGGATTGCGCATAGTTCGTGGCACCCGTCCCGTCGGTCTGCACGCTGCTGCGTTCAATGCGCGTGTTGCGCAGGCCCAGCCATCCGCGCCATGCGTTCCAGCTCAGGGTGTCGTAGGCAAAGAGTTCAGTAGACCGCTCGTCGCGCGCGCCAAGCACGTCGAACAAGGCGGGGCTGGGGGGAGTTACCAGGGTGCCGGCCACATTGCCCGGGCCTGCATAGTTGAACGCCTGCTGGTTGTAACGCTCAAAGCCGATGCTGCGCAGCAGGCCCACCGTCAGGTCGTGGCGCACCGTGCCGGTGGTGAAGTTGCCCTGCAGCGCCAGCTTGCCGGAGTGGTAGCGGCGCTTCTCGCCCTCACTGCGGTAGTCGTACAGGTCGTAGGTGCCGTTGGAGCAGTAGCGGTCGTAGTTGCCTTCGGCGCCGCAGCCGAAGGGGAAGGCCTCGCGGTCGTCGGTCTTCAGGTGTTGCAGGCCCAGCTGGGCCGTCCAGCGCCAGTTCCGGTCAATGGCCTGGTCAAACCGCAGGGTGCCGGTCAGCCCTTCGAACAACACGGGCTGAGACCACGGCTGGTTGTTGAGGTTGATGCGCGGGTCGGTGGGTGGCGGCAGCACATTGCCCAGCAGGCTGAAGGCCGCCTGGCTCGGCTGCGACTTGCGCGACCACTCGAACTCGCCTTGCAGCACCGAGTCGCGGCCGAGCCGCCAGTCGGCTGCCAGGCTCACCAGATCGCGCGAGCCCTTCGCCGCGTTGACCTGGGGGCGTAGCTCTTCATGCGCCACATTCAGGCGGTAACCGAATGCCTTGTCATTGCCAAAACGCCCACCCAGGTCAGTGGCCAGCAGCATGCTGCCGCGATCGCTGAATTCCACGCGGGCGACACGCAAGTCCTGTTCTGTTGGCCGCTTGACGACATAGTTGACCAGGCCCCCCGGTGCGCTGGTGCCGGCTTGAATTCCGCTCGTGCCTTTGAGCAGTTCAACCCGCTCCTTGTTCTCCAGAGGGATGGAAGTCTCGGCGCTGATGGGCAAGCCTTCGCGCCGGTAGTTGTAGCGGTTGCTCAACGTATAGCCGCGAATGGTCAGAAAGTCCCAATAACCCGCCGCGTTGTAGCTGTCCGTGGCGGCGGGGTCGATGCGGGTGATGTCAGACAGCCGCTTGATGCCCGCCGCCTGCAACTGGTCCTGCGTGACCACGGTGGTGGACATCGGCACTTCACGCGCGGGTACGTCCCCAAAGCCAGTCACGTCCGCCTGGGGCGTGGCTGCCCTGTCGGTAACCGTGACGGGCTTGAGGGTGGGGCCTTGCTGCGCGGAGGCGGCAGAGGCAAAAACGACAGCGGCGAGCGCCGTCAACTTGAAAAATGCCATGACGTTTTCCTTGAAACGAAATGACAGGTCGGCTTGCTGTGGCGTTACGCATCGCTGAGATAAAACGGATGCCGCCGAATAGCTTGCTTCCCTGCGCGAGGATTACCTCAATCAGGTTCAAAGGGACTTTCTCAGTCGCCGCCGTGCAAGAGCACATTGGCAACACCCCTAGCGGCCTTCACTGGTTGTGAAGGTGGACTGATTCTAGCAACAGCTTGTGCAGCCTGGGCGACGTGGTCGTGTACTGAAGCTGGATCTTCTTGTCCGGAAAAACAAGCGGCGCTGCGCCAAAAGCGGCCAGCACGCATTCATGAAAGCCGCACAGGATCAGCTTCTTCTTGCCTGGGTAGGTGTTGATGTCGCCCACCGCGAAGATGCCCGGCATGCTGGTGGAAAACGTCTCCGTGTCCACCGTGAGCTGCTTGCGTTCCAGCGCAAGGCCCCAGTCGGCAATCGGACCGAGTTTGGGGGACAGGCCAAGAAACACCAGCAGCATGTCAAGAGGCACCCGACGCAGCGTGCCATCTGGCACCGTCACCTCAACGCCAGTGAGAATTCCGCCGCTCTCCTCGTAACCCGTGATCTGGCCAACGGTGAACTGCATCGCGCGGGCATCGCACAGTGCCTTGAGGGTTGCGACGAGGGCAGGCTCAGCCTGAAAGACATCGCGGCGGTGGATCAGGACCACGCTTGCGGGCTTGCCAGCGTGCGCGTCAACCGTCGTGTTGCTGGCGCCCAGCAGATTGATCGCGCATTCAAGCGCCGCGTCGCCACCGCCATAAATGACGATGTGCTTGCCGGTGACATCGCCCGCTGAGTCAGCACTGTAGAAAAACTGGCGGCCGAGAAACTTGTCCAGGCCCTCAATGCGCAGCTGCTTGGGCTGGAAAGCACCAACGCCGGCGGCAATGAAAATTGTCCGGGTCAGAAACCGCAGGCCACTGGAGGTCATGACATGAAAGCGCCCGTCTTCCAGCTTGCGCACTTCAGTTACTTCCTGGCCTAAGTGAAAGGTCGCGCCGAACGGCTCGATCTGCTTGAGCAGCCTGTCCGTCAGCTCCCGCCCGGTACACAGCGGCAGGGCAGGAATGTCGTAGATCGGCTTGTCGGGGTACAGTTCCGCGCACTGGCCACCGGGGTGGGGGAGCGAATCAATGACATGCGCATTGATCTCCAGCAGCCCCAGTTGAAAGACCTGAAACAGGCCCACCGGCCCGGCACCCACGATGACCGCATCGGTTTCGATCGGGCCCTGCCGGGCCGCTGGAGTGTGGATCACGTAGGTCGTGGCTCCGGTACGTTTGAAGGGATCCCTAGCGGGCAAGCAGGGCAATCTTGCCCGTCTTGTCTTTCCAGTCATCGGCATCAGCCGGCGCGGCCTTGCGCTTGGTGATGCTGGCCCAGCCCGCCTGCTGGCTCAACTCGACGTTCAGCTTGATGAAGGCCATCTGGTCGGCGGGCACGTCTTCTTCAGCGTAAATCGCATTCACCGGGCACTCGGGGATGCAGACCGCGCAGTCGATGCACTCATCGGGGTCGATGACCAGCATGTTGGGACCTTCGCGGAAGCAATCCACCGGGCATACATCGACGCAGTCGGTGTATTTGCATTTGATACAGGATTCGGTGACGACGTGAGTCATGAGGAGTCTTTTTGATGAAGGCGGTCAAGGCAGGCCCTGATTTTATGGGTTTCCCGCAGCGCACCGGCCGCTGGTCAGCGAATCAGTACCGCGCCCGAGGTTTTATGCGAGGCTGTGTCCACCAGCACCATGGAGCCGAGAATGCGGGCCTGCACGTAGGGCAGCGTTGCCACAGCCTCCTGCAAGGCCAGCTCGATGTGGCCGATGGCATTGGGCTCCAGCTGGGTCGCCGGCTCTTCAGCCAGCGTGTTGATGTCGAGCCGGTGAACGATGCGCTTGACCCTGGCCTTGATCCAGCGGTGCCCGTGCAGCGCCCAGTAGGTGCGGCCTGCGACCAGGGGTTCATCGTCCATCCATGCGACGGTCGCGGAGATCTCTCGCGAGAGCTTGAAGGTGTCTGTTGCCAGCAGCCAGTCGCCGCGGGAGACGTCGACCTCGCGGTCCAGCACGATGCCTGCGCTGTGGCCAGCCAGCACACTTTTAGGGTGACGTGCATGGTCCAGCACCTGCGCGACCCTGGCGGTCTGGCCGCTGGGCAGCACGGTCACGCCCTGGCCGGGTTGCACGCCGCCCGAGGCCACGCGGCCCCAGAACACGCGGCGGCCCTGGCTGGTGTCTGCCGATGAAGCAAATTTTTCGACCCACTGCACCGGAAAGGCAAAAGGCTTGGTCGTCTCGGCACCGGTGACCGGCAGGCTCTCAAGAATCTCCAGCAGGCTGGGGCCCTTGTAGCCGCACCAACCGGGGTTGTGCGTCTCGGCGCGCTCCACCACGTTCCAGCCCTTGAGCGCAGATACAGGCACGATGGCCGTCACGCGTACACCGGCTGCCGCTGCGAACGACGACAAGGCGGCGCTGATGCGCTCAAAAGCCCCCGCCGCCTCCGTCACCGCGTCCAGCTTGTTCACCGCAAACACGATGCCCGGCACGCGCAGCAAATTAACCAGCAAGGTGTGGCGTCGCGTTTGTGCCAGCAGGTCGTGGCTGAGCGCATCGCTCGCGCCCGTGGCCCAGGCCAGCTTGGTGGCATCTACCAGCACTACCGCCGCGTCAGCGCTGGAAGCGGCCGTCACCATGTTGCGGGTGTACTGCTCGTGGCCCGGCGCGTCGCCGATGATGAACTTGCGGTTGGCGGTGGCGAAGTAGCGGTAGGCCACGTCAATCGTGATGCCCTGTTCCCGCTCGGCGCTCAGGCCGTCGGTCAAGAGGGCCAGATCAGTCTCGCCGCCGCGCTGCACGCCGGCCAGCTGGTCCAGCAGCACTGATTTGCTGTCAACCAGCAGCCGGCCGATGAGCGTGCTCTTGCCATCGTCCACGCTGCCGCAGGTGATGAAGCGCAGCGCAGTCTGGGTGTCAGCCGTGGCCGTCGCGGTGTTGTCAAGCGTTGCAGTGCTCATCAGAAATACCCGTCCTTTTTGCGCTTTTCCATGGAGGCGTCGGACGTCTTGTCGTCCATCCGCGTGGCGCCGCGCTCGCTCACGTCGGCAGCCAGCGTTTCAATCACGATCTCTCCGGCAGTGGCGGCCAGGCTGTCCACCGGGCAGGTGCAGGTGATGTCGCCCACCGTGCGAAAGCGCACGTCGCGGCTTTGAACCTGTTCGCCGTCGCGAGCGGGCGTCAGGTCGGTCACCGGCACCAGCAGGCCCTTGCGCTCCACCACATCGCGCTTGTGGGTGTAGTAAAGCGCGGGCAGGGCGATCTGCTCGCGTTCGATGTATTGCCATACATCCAGTTCCGTCCAGTTCGAGATCGGGAAGACGCGGAAGTGCTCGCCCGGTTGCAGCCGGGTGTTGAACAGCGTCCACAGTTCGGGCCGTTGGGCCTTGGGCTGCCACTGGCCGAAGCTGTCGCGGTGCGAAAAAATACGCTCCTTGGCGCGCGCCTTCTCCTCGTCGCGGCGGGCGCCGCCGATCAGGGCGTCAAAGCGGAACTCCTCGATGGCTTCCAGCAGCGTGACCGACTGGTGCACATTGCGCGACTCCCCTTCGTGCGCGAGGCGCACCGTGCCGCGTTTCATGGAATCCTCGACGCTGCGAACGATCAGCTCGGCGCCCAGCTCATTGGCGCGGAAGTCGCGGAAGTCAGTCACTTCGTGGAAGTTGTGGCCGGTGTCGATCATCAGCAGCGGGTACGGAATCCGGCCCTTGCCGAAGGCTTTTTCCGCGCACTTGAGCAGCAC
>JACMQX010000033.1 GCA_014376765.1 Ramlibacter sp.
CCAAGAATGAGCGGCACCGTGACGCCAAAGCGGTCCGCCAACCGGCCCATGAAGACGCCGCCCAGCCCCAGGCCGATCATGAGCATGGCGTAGGGCAGCGAGGCGTCGGCGCGGGCCACGCCAAACTCGGCCTGCACGGCCGGGAGCACCACGGGCACGATGTACATGCCGCTGGCACCCACGGTCATCAGCGCGAGCGTCACCAGCAGGCGGATCACGGCCTCGCGTGAATCTGGCAAGGGGGCGGGCCGGGCGTGCGGTGGGTTCATCCAGCCAGAGGCTAGCATTGGCCGCGCCGCTGCGCACCGGCAGGAACCCCAAGGGGGCCGCGTGTCGGCAAGCGCGCGGCCCTGCCCTGCAGACTCGCGCACAATGCAGCGTAAAAGGAGCATCACGGTCATGAAAAAATTACGTTTCCTGCTGGCCTGCACCCTGCTTGTGAGCGGGGCCACCGCTTGGGCGCAAACCGACTGGGTGCGCGGTACTGTCGTCAAGGTCGACCGCGCGCAGAAGTTCATCACCATCGACCATGACGAAATCAACAGCAACAAGATCTCTGGCGGTACCAAGGTAAAAATCAGTGCCGGTGCAGAGGACTTCAATGTGAAAAATCCGAAGCTGTTCAAGGGCGTGAAGGCGGGGGACAAGATCCGCTTCGTGGCCGCCGTGTCGGGCAATGTCATGGTGCTCACGCAGTTGCAGGTTGCGCCTTGACTTTTTCCGCCCCCCGCCGCCGGGCTGGCTCCATTACCGATGTGGCCGGCATCGAAGTAGGCCATGACACCGACACGCGTCGCCCCACCGGCTGCACCGTGATCATCGCGCGCGATGGCGCCGTTGCCGGCGTTGACGTGCGCGGCGCGGCGCCGGGCACGCGCGAGACCGACCTGCTCGCACCCGGAAACCTGGTCCAGAAAGTCCACGCCATCATGCTGGCCGGCGGCAGCGCCTGGGGCCTGGACGCCGCCTCGGGCGCGATGCAATGGCTGGAAGCTCAGGGCGTGGGCCTGGATGTCAAGGTGGCCCGCGTGCCCCTCGTTCCAGGGGCTGTGCTGTTCGACCTGATGGTCGGCGACGCTTCCATTCGCCCCGACGCCCAGTCGGGCTGGCGTGCCTGCGCCGCCGCCTCCACTAAGGCCCCGGCGCAAGGCAATGTGGGCGCGGGCAGCGGCGCTGCGGTGGGCAAGCTCTTCGGCATCGAACGCGCCATGAAGGGCGGTATCGGTACGGCGTCCGTGACTGTGGGTGGCGTCACGGTGGGTGCGCTGGTGGCCTGCAACGCACTGGGTGATGTGGTCGACCCGGACACGGGGCAAGTCGTCGCCGGCGCGCGCACTGCCAATGGCAGGAAGCTGCTCGATTCCCGCAAGGCGATCTTGCGGGGCGACCTGCTCAAGCCCCTGCTGGCCGGCACCAACACCACCATCGGCGTGATCGCCACTGACGCCCTCATCACCAAGGTGCAGGCCCAGCGTCTGGCGCAGATGGGGCACGACGGCCTGGCGCGCAGCATCAACCCCGTGCACACCATGCTGGACGGCGACACGATTTTTGCCCTGGGCACAGGCCGTGCGGGCAAGTCACCCGGAATGATGGTGTTGTGCACCATGGCCGCCGAGGCCACGGCACGCGCTGTGGTCAACGCTGCGCTCGCGGCGCGCGGGCTCACGGTACAACACACTCCATCGGGCACACTGACCCTGCCTGCTGCAATCGACCTTGCCTGAATACCCATCCATGACAATGCCCCACATGCCCCAAGCCATTCGCCACACCCTGCTGTCCATCCGCGACCTGTTCGTCGCCGCCGGCCCGTTTGTCCTGCTTGCCATCGTGCTGCTGGCCCTGACCTACTGGTGGCTGGACCCCAATCCGCCCAAGCGCGTGGTGCTCGCCACGGGCCCGGCGCAAAGCGCCTATGACGAATTTGGCAAGCGCTACAAAAAGGCGCTGGCGGTCAATGGCATCGAGGTGGTGCTGCTGCAAAGTGAAGGCTCATCGGCCAACCTGCAGTTGCTGCGCGAGGGCAAGGCCGACATCGGCTTTGTGCAGGGCGGCAGCGGCGACCTCGCCACTGAAGACGACAGCAGCCTGCAGTCGCTGGGCAGCCTGTTTCTGGAGCCGGTGTGGTTGTTCTACCAGGAGAGCGCGGCCAAAAAAGTCAGCCCCAACGGCACGCTCAGCTCGCTGACGCAACTGGCCGGGCTGCGGCTGAATGTTGGCACGCCGGGCAGCGGCGTGCCCAACCTGATGGACCGGCTGTTTGACGTGAACCGGATCGATCCCAAAACCATGACGCTTTCGCGCCTGGAGCAAACACCCGCGACCGTGGCCTTTCTGGGCGGCGAGCTCGACGGTGTGGTGTTTGCCTCGGCCCCTGAATCATTGATGGTGCAGATGCTGCTGCAGACCCCTGGCGTGAAGCTGATGGACTTTGCCCAGAGCGAGGCCTACTCGCGCCGTTTTGCCTTTCTCTCGCCGGTGACGCTGCCGCGCGGCGTGGTGGACCTGGCCGGCGACATTCCGCCGCAGGACGTGCGGCTGGTGGCCTCCACCACCTCGCTGCTCACCCGCGAGAAGACGCACCCGGCGCTGGTGCAGCTGTTTGCGCAGGCGGCTATCAACATGCATGGCGTTTCGGGCTGGTTCAGCCGGGCCGGGGATTTTCCCAACACCAAGAACACTGAATTTCCGATCGCCAAGGAGGCCGAGCGCGCCATCCGCAGCGGCCCACCGCTGTTGCAGCGCTACCTGCCGTTCTGGCTGTCCAACCTGGTGGAGCGCATGTGGCTGTCTTTGGGCATCATCATCGCGGTCATGCTGCCGCTCAGCCGCATCGTGCCGCCGCTGTACCAGTTCCGCATCCGTTCGCGGGTGTTCCGCTGGTACGCGCAGTTGCGGGACATAGAAGGCCGTGCTGACGACAACCCTGAAAATTCAGACCGTCTGTTGCTGGAGCTCGATGAGCTGGAGAGGCACACTGCGCGCATTGCGGTGCCGCTGTCCTACACCGATGAGTTGTATGCGCTGCGCAACAACATCAACCTGGTGCGCAAGCGGCTGGCGCGGGCCTGAAGTTTTTTTACTCCGCATGGGTGGCGATACGTTTGCTTTTGGCGAAAAGGGGGCGGGGGGGGGATAAAAAAAAGGGGGGAGGAAGCGAAGTCTCGCAGAGCCAAAAACAAGACGAGAAAAACTACAAGGCAATATCCAGACTATTTCGCATAGCCGCCTCAGCCACTGCATCAAGCGCCTCATCCACCACCGCGTGGTCAGAAATAATGCGCAATCCGCCCTCGGAAAGCAGCTTGTCCATCGACCGGCGCGTCATCGAGTGCGTTGCACCTTCAGCATTGGTGAACATGAACAAAGTACCGTGCGGGCTGGCCCAGGTGAGCTGGGTGCGGGTGGCGCGGTTGCCCACCACAAACTCCACCCATGAGCCGGCGGGGATCAGGTCTTCAGGCGTCGCGGTGGGGGCTGCAGTCTGGCGCCAGCCGGAGGTCGGCCCTGTATCACCGAAGCCGGGCTGGGTCGGCGCGAAGTCCGGCTTCTGGCCGTTATGGTCCAGCGCCGCTTCCAGCGATTCGTCCAGCATGCCGGTATCCATGAAGCCCGAGTCCTTGGCCTCGGCCGGGGCCAGCCAGGGTTCTTCCTGCGGGCGTTCGGCGAACTTCGCTTCCAGCTCGGCACGGGTGGAGACCGGCGTGGAAAGCTGAGTCAACCCGGATGCGCCGGCCGGGCGCAAGGCCTGTTGGTGGAGCTCCATCAGTTCATTGAAAAACCGGGACAGTTCGTTTTGCGGGTAGTCAATGCTGGCCAGCCCTTCGCGCAAGGTCGACAGCAGGCCGGGGATGATGCGCGTGAGCCGCGGGATGCTGTTGCGCGCCAACTCGGGCTGGCCGCTCCAGATCAGGTCGTTGATGACGGCGCCATAGCCGCCCGGATCGGCCATGCCGGCGCGGTCGGCAAGGCGCGCCTGCGCCATCACCTGGGCCCAGGGGCCGAGCAGGAAAAGCAGGATGTCGTGCGGCGCCATCTGCCCGTCTTCACGGGCGCGGATCTCGCGCGAAATCTTGTCGGCCAGGATGTTGCGCTGCTCGGCCTGCAGCAGCGATTTCACCGCTGTTTCGCGGTGCCGTTTTTCCCGGTGCTGATCGCTCCAGGCATGGGTCAATGTTTTCAGGGCAAAGTCAAACGGCTCGACGCTCTCGATCGGCATGTTCGCCAACGCCTGCACGGCCTGGGTAAGCGGCTCCATGAAAGCCTGAAAGGCCGGTGCGGACGCGTCCTGCCAGGCCAGGCTGCGCTGCGTCATCTGCTCAAGAAGGCGGCGCGCCGGATGCATCTTGTCGCTGAAAAAACGCGGGTCAATCAACGCCAGCCGCAGCAGGGCCGGTTCCAGCTCGCGAACCACCTGCTGCACCGGCGCCAGCAGGCGCTTGTCGCCTGCAATGTTCTCGACCATCAGGTTGACCACCTCCAGCCCCAGCTGCTGGCCCAGGCCACGCGCGTTGGCACGCAGTTGCTGGCGCAGGCCCGCCAGCGAGGTTTCCGTGCCAGCAGGTACCGCCGGCAGCGGCGAGGCCTTGGTCTGCGCCTGCAGACGGCGCATCACATGGTCGACCTGTTTCATCTCCTGGAGCGCTTCAAACGCGGCCGGCACGGTGTGCTGGGAGTCCACGCGCAGTGAAGCCTCAAATCCCGCTTTGGTGTTTGTGCCGCCGGCCCCACTTGCTTCACTGGCCACGCGCGACCGCGCTTCATCAAGCTCACCTGACAAAAGGCGGCGCAGCTGGTTGACGGTCAGGATCACTTGTTCGCGGCTGCTCGCGGCAGCCGCTGCTGCGCTGCCTTCTGCCGTGCCCTGGCTTGCCGTGGCACTGCCGGCGGCACTCGAACCCGCAGTTGCAGGTACATATAAAGCCTCCTGCGCACGCACGGGCGCCTGTGCGGCACCCGCTGCGAAAGCTCTTGCGGTTGCAGCCTGCGCCGCAGCCTGCCCCAGCGAGCCGCCTGCTCCTGTGCCCTGCGTCACCACGTAGCCGGCAGCCACGACGCCGGCTTCACGCAGGCGGATCGTCATGCTCACATAAAGATCTGCCAGTTCATGGCCCAGCGCCGCGCCCATGTATTGCAGCCAGCGCATCCGGTCAGCGGCAGGCGCGCCGGACTGCTTGAGCAGCGTATGCAGGGTGCGTACAAAGACTTCCGGCCTGAGCGGGTTGCGGTCAGGCTGCACGGTCTTGAGGCCCTGCGCAGAGCAGATCAGTGCGTTAAAAGGAGCCAGCGGCGCCTCGGTTGCCAACTGGGCCGCCTGTTGGGCCCGGGCCAGTTCAACGCTTTCCTGGACCTGGGAGTCGTCCATCAGTTCAAGCTCGTCAAAGCTGATGGAGGAGGAGCCGCTGCCCGCACCTATTTTTGCACCACCAGGCGAGCCGCCGTTGAAGGCAGCCACCAAGGCTGCCGGATACTGGCTGCACAGGCTGGCTTCGTGTTTGTTAAGCAGCCGCAGCGACTCCCTGAAGGCGGCCTGCGCCACGCTGTCGCGTGACATGGCTGCGTGGTCCTGCAAGGCTTGCCGGGTGCTTGCCACAAGGGCTTCCATCAAGTGGTTGCCGCCGGCCGCCGCTTCTAAAATGCAGGCGCTGAAAAGTGAAGTGTTGAAGTCTGGAGTTGGCGTGTGCATTGCACCCGATGGTGCCCTTGTCAGCCGTTCTTGTCGAGCGTGTTGCGCAAAGCCATTTGGGCAACGGCGTCAAGCGCGTTGTCCACCACGTGACCGTCTGATACGACCTTGATCATTCCCTGCGCCCTCAGCCGCTCCATTGTGCGGCGGGACATGGAATGCGCCAGCCCCCCGCGCGAGGTGAACATGAACAGCGTGCGGTGGGGGCTGGCCCAGGTGAGCTGGGCGCGGATCCAGACGCCGTCAAGCATCAGCTCGATCCATGCCCCGGTGTTGAGTTCGCTGACCGAGGCAGGCGCCGCGGACGATTGCTCCTGCCCCGCCTGGGCCTGCGAGCCCAGGTCCAGGGGCATGACAGCTTCCTCGGCCAGGTAGCCTGCCTCATCGGCCTCATGGTCGGCGAGCCAGAACTCCGAGTCCTGCACCTCTTCGGGCGACACCTGCATTTCCGAATTCACGCTACTCAGGCGCGGGTCGGGCAGGTCTTCCAGCGCAGGCGGCTTGATGCGAATGCCTTCCAGCGCCTTCTCATGCAGCGAGATGAGCTCGTCAAACAGCAGGCTTATGCGCTCAGGCGGGAAGTCAATCAGCTGCAGTCCCTGGCGCAGTTGCCCCAGCATGCGCGGCACCATTTCAACCAGCCGCGTGCGGTTGCGCCGCGCCACTCCGGGCTGCACGCTCCAGATGAGTTCGTCCACCAGGCTGAGGAAGCCGTAGGGGTCGGGTGTGCCGTCCGGGTGCGAGAGCTGCAACTCGGCGACGGCCTGGGCCCAGGCGCCGCCAAGGAAGTCGATCACCATCTGCGGCACCTCCTTGCCCACCGCCTTGTCGCGAAACTCCTGCGACAGGCGCTGCGCCAGCATGTTGCGCTGCTCGGCATGCATCAGCGCCTTGGCTGCTTCTTCGCGGCGCTTGCGCTGGGCTTTGTCTTCACGCGTCCAGATGTCTTCCAGCCGCTGCAGGGCCATGCCAAACGGGGCGCTGTCTCCCGCAGCGCCGGCGTGTTCCGTCAGCGCCGTGATGGCGTCTTCGACCGACTTGAGAAACTTCGGGAATCCCTCGTCCTGCTCGCTGGTGTAACCCAGGCTGCGGTGCGTCATCCGGTCAAGGAACTGACGGGCCGGATGCAGGCGGTCGCTGAAGAACCGCGCATCGGTCTTGGTCAGGGGCAGCAAGACGGGCTCCAGCGCCTGAAGCAGGTCGCGCACGCGCGGCAGCAGCCGCTCGTCTTCGACCAGGTTGTCCAGCATCATGCGGGCGACTTCTTCGCCCAGTTCCTTGCCCAGCTGCTTGCTGGTCTGGGCCACCTTGCGGCCCTTGCGCGCCGCCGCGTCACCCTCTGCACTTTTGGCGGCCTTTTTGCTCAGGCGCTTGACCATGGCGTCGACCTGCTTCAAGTCCTGCAAGGTTTCCAGCGAAGCGGGCACGGTATGCAGGAAGTCCTGCGGATTGCGCGGCGCAAACTGGCCGTGTTCGTCCAGCTCGCCGGCCAGCAGCTTGCGCAGACGGTCCAGCGTGAGCAGCGTGCGGGCCACCGAGCTCATCTGAGCGCCCGGCTTGGTGATCGCGCCGGGCGCGATGGCCGATGAGGTGATGCCTGCCGGCTCAACGCCAAATGAGCGCAGCCAGTCGGAGATTTCCCGGTAGAGTTTTTGCAAGCCCACGCCCAGCCGTCCGGCCGCAGGGCCGATCACCGCGCCGCGGACCTCGCCATCCTCGATGTACTCAGCCATGGTCAAGCGCAGCGCCCGCACAAAAAGCTGTGGGCGCAGCGGATTGATCTGGGACTGCACGGTGATCCAGCCCAGCAGTGTGCTCATGAGCGCATCAAGCGGGGGCAGCGCATCGTCCACCGAGATGGCGATCTCCTGCAAAGCGCGGGCGACCTCGATGTTCTCGTCCAGCTGCTCTTCCTCAATCAGCTGCAGGCTCTCAAAACTCATGAGCTCAGTGCTGTGCTGCGAGGCCGGGCCGCCGCCACCAAAAACTGCTTCCCGCAGATGCGCGACAAAAGACCGGCGCACCGCCAGCCGTTGGCGCAGCAGCAGCTCGACGCCCTGGGCCGTGGCCGGATTGTCAGCGCCTCCCCGGGCACCGGCAGTACGCGCCTTGACCACCGCCATGTCCAGGCCGGTAAGCACTTCATCGATCAGGTGGTCAGACTGATCGATCACGGCCTCAAGGCACTGGGCCAGGGAGGGCCGCAGCGCACCGGGGTCATCCGAGACCCCCATACGGCGCTTGAGCGACGTGGTTTTAATCATGGTAGGAACAGGCCCGGCAAACCCTTGCGGGCCGCTTAATGCAGCGGTTTGAAACGAACTCGCTTGGGTTTGGCACCCTCTTCACCGAGGCGGCGCTTTTTGTCGGCTTCGTACTCCTGGTAGTTGCCGTCAAAAAAGACCCACTGCGAGTCCCCCTCGCAAGCGAGGATGTGGGTGGCAATACGGTCCAGGAACCAACGGTCATGGCTAATGACCATAACGGAGCCCGGGAATTCAAGCAAGGCATCTTCGAGCGCGCGCAGGGTTTCCACGTCCAGATCGTTGGACGGTTCGTCCAGCAGCAACACATTGCCGCCGGCAATCAGGGTCTTGGCCAGGTGCAGCCGGCCGCGTTCACCGCCCGACAGGGTGCCCACCTGCTTTTGCTGGTCGCCGCCGTTGAAGTTGAAGCGGCCCGCATAGGCCCGGCTGGGCACCACGAACTTGCCGATCTGCAGCATGTCGTTGCCGCCGGAGATTTCTTCCCACACGGTCTTGTTGCCCGTGAGTTCGTCGCGGGTTTGCTCGACAAACGCCATCTGCACGGTCTGCCCGATTTCAACGGTGCCGCTGTCCGGCGTTTCCCTGCCGGCGATCATGCGAAACAGCGTGGACTTGCCCGCGCCGTTGGGGCCGATGATGCCGACGATGGCGCCAGCCGGCACGACGAAGCTCAGGTTGTCGATCAGCAGTCGGTCGCCAAAGCCCTTGCTCACGCCCTTGAATTCGATCACGCTGGTGCCCAGGCGCTCACCCACCGGGATGAAAATTTCCTTGGTCTCGTTGCGCTGCTGGTATTCGTGGCTGGACAGTTCCTCAAAGCGGGTGATGCGGGCCTTGCTCTTGGCTTGGCGCCCCTTGGGATTCTGGCGTACCCATTCGAGTTCTTTCTTCAATGCCTTGGCGCGGGCTTCTTCGCCCTTTTGCTCCTGGGCCAGGCGGTCGCCCTTTTGCTCCAGCCAGGTGCTGTAGTTGCCCTTCCAGGGGATACCGGAGCCACGGTCCAGTTCAAGAATCCATTCGGCGGCGTTGTCCAGGAAGTAGCGGTCATGGGTAATGGCCATCACGGTGCCGGAAAAGCGCGCCAGGAACTGCTCCAGCCATTCCACCGACTCGGCGTCCAGGTGGTTGGTGGGCTCGTCCAGCAGCAGCATGTCGGGGCGGGACAGCAGCAGCCGGCACAGCGCCACGCGGCGCTTCTCACCGCCGGACAGCACGCCGATCTTTGCCTCCCAGGGCGGCAGGCGCAGGGCATCTGCGGCGATCTCGATCTGGTGCTCTGAATCCGTGCCGGCGGCGGCGATCACGGCCTCCATCTCGGCCTGTTCAGCGGCCAGCTTGTCGAAGTCGGCGTCCGGCTCGGCATAGGCGGCGTAGATCTCGTCCAGGCGCTTCTTGGCGTCGTTGATGGCGCCCATGCCTTCTTCAATGCTCTCGCGCACAGTGTGCTCGGGGTTGAGCTTGGGCTCCTGCGGCAGGTAGCCGATATTCAGGCCCGGCATGGGCGTGGCCTCACCCTCGTACTCGGTGTCAACGCCCGCCATGATCTTGAGCAACGTGGATTTGCCCGAGCCGTTCAGGCCCAGCACGCCAATCTTGGCGCCGGGGAAAAAGCTGAGGGAAATGTCCTTGAGAATGTGACGTTTGGGCGGCACGATCTTGCCGACGCGGTTCATGGTGAAGACGTATTGAGCCATTTGTGAGTGCAGTGCTGTAACGGGAAAGCCTGATTATCGGCGCTCGGCAAGAGTCATGAGACAATACAGGCTGTTGCCGGCTCCAGTACCTGCAACTTCGGCACTCTGCCGGGGAATGTTGAAGCACCTCTGATGCCGTTGAGCACCTGAGATGCATGTGAAGCAAGGTGCATCCAACGCACCGCTTCCATCAGCTCCCACCTTGAAGCCTATCTGCCTATGACTGGCCCGGCGTCGCAAGACGCCAGGACTGGCCGATGACCCCCAGCGCTTGGGAACAAGCGCCTCCTTATGAACTTTGATGAACTGAACCTGGCTCCCGCCATTCTTAAAGCCGTGCACGAGCAGGGCTACGACACCCCCACCCCCATCCAGGCGCAAGCCATCCCCGCCGTCCTTGAAGGTCACGACCTGCTCGGCGGCGCCCAGACCGGCACCGGCAAGACGGCCGCGTTTGTGCTGCCCTCCATCCACCGCCTCTCGCACAGTGAGCGGCCGAAGAACAAGTTTGGCGGCATCGGCATCCGCATGCTGGTGTTGACGCCTACGCGCGAACTCGCCGCGCAGGTTGAAGAGTCCGTACAGACGTACGGCAAATACCTTGACCTCACCTCGACCGTCATTTTTGGCGGCGTGGGCATGAACCCGCAGATCAGCAAGCTTAAAAAGGGTGTTGACGTGCTGGTGGCCACCCCCGGCCGCCTGCTCGATTTGCAGCAGCAAGGCATGCTGGATTTGTCCACCGTGCAGATCCTGGTGCTGGACGAAGCCGACCGCATGCTCGACATGGGCTTCATCCATGACGTCAAGAAAATCCTCGCCCTCGTGCCCAAGAA
>JACMQX010000241.1 GCA_014376765.1 Ramlibacter sp.
GCGGTCCTGCTCGCGGCTGATCAGTACCGATTCGAGCGCGGCGCTGAGGTCGGGCTTGTTACCCACGCCCACCAGCATGGCCGCTTGCTGCGCCAGTGAGATACGGGCGCTGTCCATGCGCACACCGGCCCGGCGCAGGGCGCGGCCGAAGCCGGTGATGTTGCCCGCGAATTTCCCGGTCCTCGCGTCACCGAGGTTCATGGCTCAAACCGCCTCGGGTTCAGGCTTGAGCAAGTCCACCGCCATGTCCCGGGTCAGCGCAGCAACATCTTCACGCTGCTTGAACAAAATGCCTGCGGTGTCTGACACCACCTCCGGGTCCACCACCAGCGTGTCCAGCGCCACCAGCGCCTTGGCCCAGTCCACACTCTCGGCAATGCCGGGTGCGCGCTGAAAGGCGTTGGCAAAAGGCTGGCTGCGCAGCCGCCCGACGAAGTGCGCCACCTGGGCAGCAAGCGCCTCACTGGCCTGCGGCACCTGCGCCTGCACGATGGCCAGTTCACGCTCGCGGTCCGGGTAGTCGAGCCAGTGGTACAGGCAACGGCGCTTCACCGCGTCATTCAATTCGCGGGTGCGGTTGCTGGTGAGAATGGTCACCGGCATGGCCACAGCGCGGACCGTGCCGATCTCGGGGATGCTCACCTGATACTCGCCCAGGTATTCGAGCAGGAAGGCTTCGAAAGGCTCGTCGGCCCTGTCTACCTCGTCGATCAGCAGCACCGCGCCGGGCTCAGGGGTTTGCAGGGCTTGCAGCAGAGGGCGGCGGATCAGGTAACGGTCCTGGTAGACCTCGCGCTCCACTTCGTCTCCCGCGCCCTTGCCGTTCAGCTCAGCGGCGCGCATGTGCAGCAGCTGGGCCGCGTAATTCCACTCATACAGTGCCTCACGCTGCTCCAGGCCGTCATAGCACTGCAGGCGCAGCAACTGGCGCTTGAGCACAGTGGACAAGGCCTTGGCCAGCTCCGTCTTGCCCACACCAGGCTCGCCTTCAAGCAGAAGCGGGCGCTGCAGCTTGAGCGCGAGGAAGACGGCCGTTGCCAGCCGCCGGTCCGCAAAATAACCGGCGCCTTGCAGCGCCACTACCAACTCGTCGATGCTGGTAAAAGCTGCTGCGGTATTCAAAGTGCTGTTCAACCCAGTGCCTTTGCCACAGCCCTCTGCGTCTGCACATTGATCAGGTTGGCCCGGTACGCAGCCGAGGCATGAATGTCACTGCTCAGGTCTGATGCGTCCACCGTCACCGCAGCCGCAGCGGCCGGGGTGAAGCTTTTGGCCAAAGCATCTTCCAGCCCCTTGTGGCGGAACACGCCGTTGCCGCCACCCGTCACGGCCACGCGTACACCGCTGTCGGTCTGCGCGACAAACACGCCGATCAAGGCAAAGCGCGAGGCCGGCTGCTTGAACTTCATGTAGGCGGCCTTCTTGGGGATGGGGAAGCTCACCGCCGTAATCAGCTCGTCTTCCTTCAATGCCGTGGTAAACATGCCCTGGAAGAAATCCCCGGCGGTGATCTTGCGCTGGGTGGTGTGAATGGTCGCACCCAGTGCCAGCAAGGCGGTGGGGTAGCAGGCCGAAGGGTCGTTGTTGGCCACAGAGCCGCCCAGCGTGCCCATGGCACGGACCTGCCGGTCGCCAATGTGCGCGGCCAGATCGGCCAGCGCCGGGATGCTGGACAGCACGTCGGCATTGGTGGCTACATCGGCATGGCGCGTCATGGCGCCGATCACGAGGGCGTTGCCCTCTTTCTTCACACCGCTCAGGTCCTTGATGCCGGCCAGGTCTACCAGCTTGCCGGGGTCCGACAGGCGCAGCTTCATCGAGGCCAGCAGCGTCTGGCCGCCGGCCAGGACTTTGCCGCCGCCGGCAGCCAGCTTGACTGCGTCGGCTGCGGTGGGGGGGCGTTCATAGGTAAATGCGTACATGGTTCGCTCCTTCGTAGTTATTGTTTGCTCGCGGATTGAATGGCTTCCCACACGCGCGAGGGCGATGCGGGCATATCGAACTCGGTAACGCCGAGATCCTTCAGCGCATCAAGCACGGCGTTGATCACAGCCGGTGGCGAGCCAATCGCGCCCGCCTCACCGCAGCCCTTGGTGCCCAGCGGGTTGTGGGTGCACGGCGTGCAGATCGTGCCGATCTTGAAATCCGGGAAATCATCGGCGCGCGGCATGGCGTAGTCCATGAAACTGCCGGTGAGCAGCTGCCCTGTTTCCGTGTCGTACACGCAGTTTTCCATCAGCGCCTGGCCAATGCCCTGCACCAGGCCGCCCATGACCTGGCCTTCCACAATCATCGGGTTGATGATGGTGCCGAAGTCGTCCACCGCGGTGAACTTCTCCACGCGTGTGGTGCCGGTTTGCGGGTCCACTTCCACCTCGCAGATGTAGGTGCCAGCGGGGAAGGTGAAGTTGGTCGGGTCGTAGAAAGCCGTCTCGTTCAGGCCCGGCTCCAGCTTGTCCAGCGGGTAGTTGTGCGGCACATACGCGGTAAGCGCGACCTGGCCAAAGGTGACTTTCTTGTCCGTGCCCTTGACGGTGAATTCGCCACCGGCAAACTCCACGTCAGCGTCGCTCGCCTCCATCAAGTGCGCCGCAATCTTCTTGGCCTTGGTTTCAATCTTGTCCAGCGCCTTCATGATGGCCGCGCCGCCCACGCTGATGGAGCGCGAACCATAAGTGCCCATGCCAAACGGCACGCGCCCGGTGTCGCCGTGCACGATGTCCACCGCTTCCACAGCAATCCCAAGACGCGCAGCAACCACCTGCGCAAAAGTGGTCTCATGCCCCTGCCCGTGGCTGTGCGAGCCGGTGAACACCGTCACGCTGCCCGTGGGGTGCACCCGCACTTCGCCGCATTCAAACAAGCCCGCGCGCGCACCGAGGGCCCCTGCGATGTTGCTGGGCGCAATGCCGCAAGCCTCGATGTAGCTGCTGTAGCCAATGCCGCGCTTGAGGCCCTTGGCCGCGCTGGCCGCCTTGCGTGCGGGAAAGCCCGCGACGTCGGCCAGCAGCTCGGCCTTGTCCATGCAGCCGCGGTAGTCGCCCACGTCGTATTGCAAAGCGACGGGCGTCTGGTAAGGCCAGCTGGTGATGAAATTGCGTTTGCGGATTTCATCTTGCGAGAAGCCCATGTCCCACCCGCAACGCGACACCAGCCGCTCCAGCAGGTAAGTCGCCTCGGGCCGGCCGGCGCCGCGGTAAGCGTCCACCGGCGCGGTGTTGGTGAACCAGGCGTCCACCTCCACATAAATCTGCGGGCAGGTGTACTGGCCGGCCAGCAGCGTGGCGTACAGGATGGTTGGCACAGCCGTGGAGAAGGTCGACAGGTAGGCGCCCATGTTGGCGTCGGTGTGCACCCGCATCGCGAGGAACTTGCCGTCCTTGTCCATGGCCATTTCGGCATGGCTCACATGGTCGCGGCCGTGCGCGTCAGACAGGAAAGCCTCGCTGCGGTCGGCCGTCCACTTGATGCTGCAGTTGAGCTGCTTGGCCGCCCAGGTCAGGCACACGTCTTCGGCGTACAAAAAGATCTTGGAGCCAAAGCCGCCGCCCACATCGGGCGCAATCACGCGCACCTTGTGCTCGGGCAGGCCCAGCACAAACGCCGTCATCAAGAGGCGCTCCACGTGCGGGTTCTGGTTGGACACATACAGCACGTACTCGTCATTGGCGCGGCTGTAAGAACCAATCGCGGCACGCGGCTCCATGGCGTTGGGGATGAGGCGGTTGTTGATCAGGTCCATCTTCGTGATGTGCGCTGCATTGGCAAACGCGGCCTCAACCTGGCCCTTGTCGCCAATCGCCCACTTGTAGCAATGGTTGTCGGGCGCAGCTTCATGCAAAGCGGTGGCCTTGGCGGCGTCTGAAACACGGACCACAGCGGAGAGCACGTCGTAGTCCACCTCCACTGCCTCGGCCGCGTTCTTCGCATGCTCCAGCGTGTCGGCTACGACCATGGCTACATGGTCGCCCACATAGCGCACCTTGCCCTGGGCAAGGATGGGGTGAGGCGGCTCTTTCATCGGCTGGCCGTCGGTGCTCGTGATGAGCCAGCCGCAGGGCAGCCCGCCCATTTTTCCTTCAACGTCCTTGCCGGTGAACACTTTGACCACGCCGGGCATGGCCTCGGCCTTGCTCACGTCCACGCCCTTGAGGTTGGCATGCGCATGCGGCGAGCGAACGAACACGGCGTAGGTCTGGTTGGCGAGGTTGATGTCGTCGGTGTAATTGCCGCCGCCGGTGAGGAAGCGGTAGTCTTCCTTGCGTTTGAGCGATTCGCCAATGTGCGGGAGGTTTGCGAAATCTGATGCACCCATGATGTATCTCCTTGAGGCTGAGCCTTGAACTTTGAACTTGTGGTCTGTTTGCCGTCTGATCAGGAAGCCATGGCGGCAGCACCCTGCTGCACGGCCTTGACGATGTTCTGGTAGCCGGTGCAGCGGCAGATGTTGCCCTCCAGCAGCTCGCGGATTTCGGTCTCGCTTGCGCCGGGGTGGGTCTTGCACAGGTCCACTGCGCTCATCACCATGCCGGTGGTGCAGAAGCCGCACTGCAGGCCGTGGCACTCCTTGAAGGCCGCCTGCATCGGGTGCATGGTGCCGTCGGCCTCGGCCAGGCCCTCGATGGTGGTGATCTCGGCGCCGTCGTGCTGCACAGCCAGCGTGTTGCAGGACTTGACGGCCCGGCCATTGAGCAGCACCGTGCAGGCGCCGCACTGGGCGGTGTCGCAGCCCACGTGGGTCCCGGTCAGGTGCAGGTTCTCGCGGATGGCCTGCACCAACAGCGTATTGGGCGCAACGTCGAGGGTGGCGGCTTTGCCGTTGATGTTGAATTTGACTTGCATGGGGCGGGTCTCCGGGTTTTCGAGTTGATAGCGGGGCAGCGCAGGCCGTTGCCGGCCGCTCAGTAAAAATGGACGTGCTGGCGATGCACGGGCCGACACACTGACCGGCGAATTGTTGAACCGCCCCGCCCCGCCGGCCCTAGGCTAAACCCTGATCAGGTCGCCACACTACGCGAAATTCTCAAAATGGAACAATGGGGCCAAACCTGCGGCCCACCATGGAAACACGCCCATGCCACCCATCAGCCACCCTACGCCATCCGCCGCACCCTCCAGCAATGACAGACGGCTCGAACTGATTGCCCGCGCACGGCAGGCCGTGATGCAGGACAGCCAGCCCATGACCGGCACGCTGATTGACGCCTGGTATGACAACAGCTGGCTAGAGCGCTCCTGGCGGCGGTGCCTTGCCAACGGCCAGCGGCCCGAGCATCGCCTGGCGTTTGACGTGATCCCCCAGCAGGCCGTGCGCCGCACCGAAGAAGCAAACCACACCCTGGTGGCAGCCGCCCGCCCCGTGCTCGACCGGCTGGGCCGCGCGATTGCAAACACCCGCTACTTCGCGATCCTCACGGACGCGCAGGGCATCGTGATTGACGTGAACGGCCCCATCGACCGCAGCGACCGGCGGGCCCACCTGATCACGCGCGTGGGCGTGGACCTGTCGGAGTGCAGCATCGGCACCAGCGCCATCGGCGCGGCGCTGACCGACCTGCAGCCGGTGTGGCTGCACCGGGGCGAGCACTTTTTCAACGACAACAGCGTCTACAGCTGCGCCGGTGCGCCACTGTTCGGGCCGGACGGGCGCTGCGTGGGCATGCTGGACCTGACGGGCATCGAGGCCATCGAGCGGCCCGAGCTCAAGCACCTGGTCACGCAGTCGGCCCGCAGCATAGAGAACGCGCTGACGCTGACCCGGCCGCACAAACTGCTGGTCAGGCTGAACTGGCCGGGGCGGGCCTTGGGGGATGAGACGGACGGGCTGCTGTGCCTTGACGCTGATGGCTGGGTGACGGGCGCGAATCAGACGGCGCGGCAGATGCTGACCCAGCTCACTGCACCCATTGCTGCTGGCAGCGGACATGCAGCGGTGCACTGCAGCGAACTGTTTGCGATGCCTTGGGAAATGCTGTTTGACGCCGCGGCGCGACAGGCCCTGGGGGATGCGGCACCGATGGAAGTTCCGCTGTGGTCGGGCTTGCGTTTGCAAACTCTGGCGCAGACGCCTGGGCATGAAGCGGACGCGGGGGCCGGCAGACGCGCGCCGGCGGGCCGGCTACCCCTGAAGGACATGGAAGTGGCGCTGATCCGCAAGGCGGTGGATGAGGCGAAGGGGAATGTGATGCAGGCGGCGCGGGCGCTGGGGATCAGCCGGGCGACGGTGTATCGGAAACTGGGGAATGTGCGGCAGAAGTGAGGGCTTGGCCGACTGCACACGACGCGGTGGGCAGTTGAGGTCCTCCGCAGCGGGCGTCAGAAATTGTCTTTTCTCAACTTTGCAATGTCAGGCGCCATGGAAAGCAGGGCTCTTGCGCGGTCCTCAACAAATGACGCAATGCCATTCACGAATTCAAGTTCACTCCCCTCGTAGACAGGGTCCAGGGCCTGTGATCGTGCTTCAGTCAAAGCGGCTGTGCATAACCCAGTGAGCTCACGGGCGAAGTAAGCGCGTGGAATGCCACACCGCATACAAAAATCTGCAAGGGCAAAAGCGCCGATTTCCTTGAGGGTGAAAACGTCTCCAAATGCCATTGCGAGGTCGTGTTCGTACGCATTGCCGTCGTACTGCGCAACGCTGACAAGGTCGTACAGGGGCGCGACTGACAGCCCGGAGCGGCTCGTGAAAAAAGAAATGTTTTTCCGTGCGCGTCGCTGTTTCCCAGCAAAAGCGTACTGACAGCCCACGCAACGAGATGGCGCAATTGTTCGGCTGGCTTTTGCAGCCACACGCGGATCGACATGACCTTCTCAAAACTCATGCCGTCGCGAATATGCTGAACGTCTGCACCTGAGCCCATGTTGCGCTCGTACTTGAGCGAAACGGGCAAGTCCACCGCTTGACAGCCGTCGATGATGTGCAGCCGCTTGGTCTGTGCGGCCCTTCCCTCCCGGTCGAACCTGCGGATGAGCAGGACCGGGGAAGGCACACGCCTTATTTCAACGGGGGCAACCATGTCGCGCTTGAAATGGCGAGCGGTCACGCGGCTCATGAGCCTCATGCAATAGTGCTCGTTCGCGACCATGTGCGGCATGGCGCGATTGATGGCTTCAGGCTTGAGGATATGCGTGGACGACAGCGTGCCATCGGCAAGGCAGATCTTTTCGCCCAGCGCAAGGATCAGCAATTTATCCTGGTACCCCGCTACCGACATGCGTACTTTGCCGTCCCAAACACTGAACGGGATCTCGTTGCGCGCGTCAATGCGTTCCTGTAATTCACCCGCCGTAATTTCCCTGAGCACAGGTTCCATCTGCCTGGGCAAGTCACCTTCTGGCAAAAAACTCAATGCCCCCGCCGTCTCACTGCCGAGTAGACGGATAAGCCCAAACTGAACCGCACCGTATTTGTACTGACCCTCTGAAGTTTGTCCAACCTCTGGGGGTCAGTTCAAATACGGGGCGGTTCACTGGGTCCACGACGATCGTCTTGGCAGCAACGTTCTCGCACTGGTCGCAGCTTGCCGCCACGTTCTCCACGACGCCCGACTGGAACGGCGGGGTGTAGTTGAAGTCGAAGTTGCCGGAAGCGTCTGTTGTGCCCGAGACGCCTCCTCCCTCCATCCACACAGTGACGTTGGCATTGGCCACGGGAGCACCGGCCTCGGTAACGCGTGCGCTCAACGCAAGTACAGGCTCGGCCGGCAGGGCCTTGGTACCGCCTGGGCCTTGCAGCGCAATGGAATACGGGATGGGCACCCGGTACGGCCTGATGTAGACGGTCCCATCCCCGTACCTGTCGCGACAGTTGCCATCACTGCCCAGCCCCAGGGTGAGCGCAGGGTAGCTATCAGGCGGGTAATCGCTGCGCGCCCAGATGCAGACTTCAGCCGGCGTGGAGAAAAACGGGCCCCTGCCGTCGTAGTACCAGGAGTAGGGATAGGTGGTGGCGTGGCCAGCAGTGGATGCGGCGAGCAGCAGCGCGGCTGCCAGTAGCTTGATGTGCTTGAAGGTTCATCTGTCAGTTGACCGATGGCATTTGTGTTGCCTTCGGCGTGTCCATGCGGATGAACTCGACA
>JACMQX010000034.1 GCA_014376765.1 Ramlibacter sp.
ACGAGATTACCGGAGAGTTTTCCAGCGACGATTTGCTGGGGGAAATCTTTTCCAGCTTTTGCATTGGCAAGTAGCGAACACATGGTTACGCGGCAGGTCATTCATGTATCACGGGTAACCGGAAGTTAACTGTGCTTGTGCGGAGTGCATTGCGCAGCTACCGTTGTTCACATATGAACGCTCCTCTCCCACTTAACGTGCGCTTTGACATCAATGGACTGGTTCAAGCGATTGCGCATAACCATTCCACAGATCGGCTCAACCTCGCGCTGACGCCTGTGCAATGGGACATTGTGGCCAGCTACCTTCAGCCCTTTGCTTTGGCACAGGGACAAATTCTTATTGAGCAGGGTTCATTGGACCGCACACTGTATCTGCTGGAAAGCGGCACGCTGAGTGTTCACTATGAAGATGACAAAGGCCGCGTCCGCCTGGCCATCGTCGGGCCTGGCTCCGCAGTAGGAGAAGGCAGCTTTTTCTCGCACTTGCCCCGTACGGCCACGGTGCAGGCCGCAAGCGCGGCCAAAGTCTGGTGCATGACGCCACTTCGATTCACGGAATTGGCCAACAGGCAACCCGGTCTCGCCCTGGAAATATCCATGGGGCTCGGGACAGTCCTCGCCCGCCGCCTGGTCAACAAGCCAAAGCGCATAGCAGTGACTTGAGCGGGCACTTGCTGGCGCGTCTGACCGCTTTGCGCCTGGTGCGACTCATGCACGGTTTCATCATGCTAATAATTCACGCAATTGGTTTGACCAAACGCCAGCGGCTCCTCAATTCCGCTAAACGGCAGGTGTAATTTTGCTTGGCGGCTTATAAACTGTGTTGGATGCGACGCCAGGGCATTCTTCCTCTCGCCGCCTTTACTACTTGGTAGCAGCACCATGTCATTGCTAAGCTGGTTCTCACCCAAAAAGCCTGTTCGCACCGTTACCCAGGAAAGCTCGGGTTTGTCGCGAATGGAAGCGACCCGCCCAGTCAATACGCCGAAAAACGGACAGGTCAAGCCGCAGCCCAGCGGCACGGAACATGCGGCAAATCGCAAGACTGAACGGATGGCCCGCCGCGAGCTCCTGTACGGGGTGGTTCGCGAGTCGATGGTGCGTGCCGGCGTGTTGTCTCAAAGCTATAAATTCAAGGTGCTGTCGCTGGACCAGCGTGGCCGCCAGTTCCTGGTGATGATGGATCTGGCCAGTGAGTTTGGTGGAGAGACGCACCGCCTGGCCGAGATTGAAGCCATGATCGCGCAGAATGCCAAGGCCCGTTACGACATCATCGTGACCGCGGTGTACTGGCGCATGAATGAGCACGTCGCTGTAGGTGTCCCGTCTGCGCGAATATCAGGACCCGCGCCACTTGAATCACAACCTGCACCTTTGGTGGCAGCCAGCCATCGAGCGGCGCCGGCGGCTCGTTTTGAGCCCATTCAGGCAGACGAAGTTGCGGCATTCAAACGCGCGCTGGCTGCCGGGCTGCCCGCGGCAGCTTCAGTCGCGGCCGCCACGCCCTTGACGGCAAAGCCTGATGCTGCCCATGCGCGCCATCACGGTCCACGCAGTTACACGCTGCTGACGGGTTACGAAGACACCGAGATGCCCGATCCGGATGTTCGCGCGCCTGCTCTCAGTGGCACCCAGTACGGCGAATTGAACTGAAGCGGCCCGCCCGACTCAACACCCGGCGTCCGTCGTTGGTGAAGGCCCATTTTTTTCGGGTCAGCCGCCTAGTGCCACAGTTTTGGCGTCAAAGCCGGGTGCCGCCCGGGCGTTGAGCTGGGAGTGCCTGACGCCATGTCACAAAAGCAGCCGCGTCCTGCGCTGGACATGACCAAGGGCCTCGGTCCTTGCCATCCGCGTGCGCGAGGCGATCCTTGTGGGCCAGTTCACCTGACGTTGGACTGCGCTGCAGGCCTGGCTTAACCCTTGAGCAGCTTTTCCTCAGCCAGAGCCAACGAAGCAGGCTGGCCTGAAAACACCAGTGTGTCCCCCTCTTGCAGCACAGAGTTTTCATCCAGGGCTGCCGCCTTGCCGCCGCTGCGGCGCAAACTGGCCACCCGCACTCCTAACGCGTGCAATGCAAAGTGAGCCAGCGGCTTGCCGATCGCCTTGGAGCCTGTCGGCAAACTCAAGGTGGACAGTCGGTCATAGTCCAGTTCATTGACCGAATCATCATCTGCGCCATGAAAGAACCCGCGCAGGAGGTCGTAGCGCGCGTCGCGCTGGTCCTGCACGATGCGTATCACGCGGCGCATTGGCACACCGACCAGCGCGAGGGCATGGCTGGCCAGCATCAGCGAGCCTTCTATGGCTTCAGGCACGACCTCGGTTGCACCGGCTGCACGCAGTTTCTCAAGGTCATGGTCGTCCTGGGTGCGAACGATCACCGGCACCTGGGGTGCATGGGCTTTCGTATTCGCCAGAACTTTCAGAGCGCCGGGTACGTCCAGGTAAGTGACCACCACGGCGCTGGCACGGGCCAGACCCGCTGCCATCAGCGCCTGCAGCCGGGCTGCGTCGCCATAGACCACGGAGTCGCCCGCGGCGGCGGCCTTTCGAACCCGGTCGGGGTCCAGGTCCAGAGCCATATAGGGAATGGCTTCAGCATCCAGCATGCGTGCCAGGTTCTGGCCGCACCGGCCGTAGCCGCAAATAATCACATGCTTGTTGGCGTTGATGGACTTGCGGGCAATGGTCGTCATTTGCAGGGATTGCTGAAGCCACTCGGTGGACACCAGTTTCATGACGATGCGGTTGCTGTACATGATCATGAAAGGGGTGGCGAGCATTGACAGCACCATGCTGGCCAGCACAGGATTGAGCAACGCAGGGGGCACCAGTGCGTTTTCGGTGCTGAGAGTGAGCAGCACAAAACCGAACTCGCCGGCCTGGGCCAGGTAAAGGCCGGTGCGCAGCGACACACCTGCGGTGGCGCCCAGCGCTTTGGCCAGACCCGCGATCAGCACCAGCTTGAACAGCACCGGCGCCGTGACCAGCAACAGCACCAGCGGCCAGTTCGCCAAAACCAGCCGCCAGTCCAGCAGCATGCCGATGGTGATGAAGAACAGGCCCAGCAATACGTCGTGGAATGGACGTATGTCGGTTTCCACCTGGTGCTTGTATTCGGTTTCGGAAATCAACATACCCGCAATGAAAGCGCCTAGCGCCAAGCTCAGACCCGCAAGCTCCGTCAGCCAGGCCAGGCCCAGCGTGATCAGAAGCAGGTTCAGCACGAAGAGTTCTTCGCTTTTGCGCCGTGCAACGATGGTCAACCACCAGCGCATCACCCGCTGTCCGCCAACGAGGAGCACGGTGATCAATATGGCAGCCTTGACGCCTGCAACGGTCAGCGCAGCAAACAGATCGGGTCCGGACGTCCCCAAAGCAGGGATCAGCACCAGCAAGGGGACGACGGCCAGATCCTGAAACAGCAGCACGCCCATCACGCGCTTGCCATGTTCGGACTCCATCTCCAGCCGCTCCGACATGAGCTTCACGACGATCGCAGTGCTGCTCATGGTGAGTACCCCCGTCAGCGCCACTGAGGTCTGCCAGTTCATCTGCCACAGGCCTGGGGCCATCACACCCAGCATCAGAGAGCCGACCGTACCAATCAGCATGGTCAGCGCGACCTGCAGCAGCCCGAGGCCAAACACGTGCCGCCGCATGGCCCGCAGTTTGGGCAGGTTGAACTCCAGGCCAATGACGAACATCAGGAACACGACGCCGAATTCGCCAAGGTGCTTGATGCCCTCCGAATTCTGCGCGAGCGCCAGCGCGTTGGGGCCAATCACAACGCCGACCGCCAGGTACCCCAGCATGGGCGGCAGCTTCAACGAGCGGCAGGCCACCACACCGATCACTGCGGCAAGCAGGTAGAGCAATGTGAGCGCAAGCGACGTCATGCACTCATCGTAGCAAGCTGTGTGCCCCGGCTCCCTATGGGCTGTCCCTCCAGCTCAACTGCGATCCACGCCGATAGAATGACCAGATGACATTTGACGCTGCTCAGGCCGTGCGCCTGGCCCAGGAGACATTCGACATCGAGGCTGCGGCTGTCCTGGGTTTGAAGGCGCGCACCAACGACGGATTTGCGCGCGCTGTCCAGATGATGCTGGGGGTTCGTGGGCGTGTTGTGGTCATGGGCATGGGCAAGAGCGGGCACATCGGGCGCAAGATCGCGGCAACGCTTTCATCCACAGGCACGCCGGCCATGTTTGTTCATCCGGCCGAAGCCAGCCACGGCGACCTGGGCATGATCAAGGCGATGGACCTTGTACTGGCCATCTCCAATAGCGGCGAGAGTGAAGAGCTGACGTCGATCCTGCCAGTGCTCAAGCGGCAGGGCGTCCCCTTGATTGCCATCACTGGAGGGCTCACATCCACCCTGGCCAGGCACGCCAATGAAACGCTGGACAGCGGCGTCGAGAAAGAGGCCTGCCCGCTGAACCTGGCGCCGACTGCCAGCACGACGGCGCAACTGGCCTTGGGTGATGCACTGGCTGTGGCTTTGCTGGATGCGCGTGGCTTTCGTGAAGAAGACTTTGCCCGGTCGCATCCGGGTGGCTCCCTGGGCCGAAAGCTGCTCACCCATCTTGGCGACGTCATGCGAACAGGCGATGCCGTTCCCCGCGTGAGCCCGCACACGCCCTTTACGGAGCTGATGCGCGAGATGAGTGCCAAGGGGCTGGGCGCCTCGGCAATCGTCGATGAGGCGGGTCAGGCGCTTGGCATCTTTACTGATGGCGACCTTCGCAGGCTCATTGAGAAAGGCGTGGATCTGCGGGCCATGACCGCGCAGGATGTGATGCGGCCTAAACCCCGCACCATCCAGCAAGGCGCGCTGGCGGTTGAGGCTGCCGAGTTGATGGAGCAGCACCGCATCACCAGCGTGCTGGTGGTCGATGCTGCGGGCAAGCTTGTCGGGGCGCTCAATACCAACGACCTGCTACGTGCCAAGGTCATCTGACAGCCATGCTGGCACCTGCACTGACCTTTCCGCCTGAACTGTTGCTCAAGGCCCAAGGCGTACGCGTTGCGTTTTTTGATGTGGATGGGGTGCTCACCGATGGCGGCATCTATTTCACCGAAGCCGGTGAAACCATCAAGCGATTCCACACGCTGGATGGGCACGGACTCAAGTTGCTGCAAAAAGCCGGTATCACGCCGGCCGTCATCACGGGACGTGACTCATTGCCGCTGCGCAGCCGGTTGAAAGCACTGGGCATCACCCATGTTCACTACGGAACGGAGGACAAGGCCCCTGCAGCTGAGGCAACGCTCAAGGCGCTTGGCCTTCAATGGCATGAAGCCGCAGCCATGGGCGATGACTGGCCCGACCTGCCGGTGATGCGCCGCTGTGCCTTTTCCTGCGCACCTGTGAATGCGCATGTAGAGGTCAGGGGCCTTGCGCACCATGTGACCACAGCTCGTGGGGGCGAAGGTGCAGCGCGCGAGTTTTGTGACCTGCTGCTTGTCGCCTCTAGCCAGTACGGCAGCTTGTTCAACGAGGCGATCACATGATTGGCCGTGGAGTCGCAAGGTGCGTGTAAACGCTCGACTGCTCCGGGCTTGGGAGAAAGTGTCGGTCTATCTGCCGATCATTCTCATGGGCATCCTGGCGCTGGGTACGTATTGGCTGGCCAGCAATACGCCGATATTCAGCTCGCCGGAGGCAGCCAGAGCGGTTCGGCACGATCCCGACTATTTCATGCGCAGGTTTGAAGTCAAGACGTTCGACGCGGCGGGCAAGCTCAAGAGCGAGGTGATTGGCATTGAGGGACGACACTACCCTGACACCGACACGCTGGAGATCGACAAGGCGCGCATCCGCTCCTTCACGGTGGACGGCAGACTCACGACTGCAACGGCGGATCGTGCGCTTCCCAACAGCGGCGGCTCGGAGGTCCAGTTGTATGGCCACGCGATCGTTGTGCGTGAAGCCGCCGTCGACCGGGCCGGCAACCCACTCCCGCGCTTTGAAATACGCGGCGAATTCCTGCATGCGTTTCTGGACACAGAGCGCATCAAGTCGCACCTGCCGGTGGTCATGACGCGCGGCAGCGACGAGTTCAAGGGCGATTCGCTGGACTACGACAACCTGGATCGTGTGATGAACCTGCGCGGCCGGGTCAAGGGGTACTTGGCGCCCCGGGCGGTCAAATGATCAATTCGCCTTGAGCCTCAATACATGACGCAAAAGCTGGTTTTCATCACAGGCGCATCCAGCGGCATTGGCCAGGCGTTGGCCTGGCGTTATCACGAAGCGGGGTACGCTTTGGCTTTGGTCGCACGGCGGACCGCAGAGATTGAGACCTGGGCGCTACGCAGGTCGATCGACCCGGCGCGGTTGCGAATCTACAGCGCAGACGTCTCCAGCACGGTCAGCATCGTAACCGCCGGCCAGGCCTGTCTTGCAGCACAAGGCATTCCGGACGTGGTAATTGCCAACGCAGGTATCAGCATCGGTGTAGATACTGCTGAACTGACAGATATCGAAGTGATCGCGCAGACCTTTGCCACGAATAACGTCGGCATGGCCGCTACTTTTCACCCCTTTGTTGAAGCGATGAGCCAACGTGGCTCAGGTGCGCTGGTCGGCATTGGCAGCGTCGCTGGAATCCGTGGACTTCCTGGGCACGGCGCCTACTGCGCCAGCAAGGCGGCCGTCATCAGTTACTGCGAGAGCTTGCGCGGTGAGTTGCGGGCCTCCGGGGTGAAAGTTGTGACCCTGTGTCCAGGCTATATCGACACGCCTTTGACGCGGCAAAACCGTTACTCAATGCCCTTCCTCATGCAGCCTGAAGACTTTGCGGACCAAGCCTACCGGGCCATCGCCGCGGGAGCGAGCTACCGGGTCATCCCGTGGCAGATGGGCGTCGTGGCAAAGCTGTTGCGGCTGTTGCCCAACGCCTTGTTTGACAAGGCATTGGCGGGGCGGCCCAGAAAGCATCGCAAGCCGCAATAGGGCCAATACAAAAAGCAAAAGGCGCCAAAGGGCCCTTTTTTGATACTTGCGGTGGTTATTTAGCTGCTGGCACCGCCTCCGCCGTAGCCGCCACCTCCCGTACCGCCGCCGAAGCTACCGCTGCGTAGAGGTCGCGCTTCCACCGGACGGGCTTCGTTGACAACAACGCTGCGGCCACCCAAAGGCTGATTATTCATGCCCTTGATGGCCGCCTGTGCTTTCAGCATCGTTCCCCATTTCAACGAAGCCGAAGCCCTTGGAGCGTCCGGTGTTTCGCTCCATCATGACTCTGGCACTGGTGACAACGCCAAATTGACCGAAAGCCTGTTCCAGATCTTCGTCACGCACCGAATAAGGCAGGTTGCCGACGTATAGTTTGTTGCCCATAAGGGGCTGCTCAAATGAACGTATTGACGAAGCGATGAGTCCCAAAAACGCGTTCAACAAACTGGATAGAAACGAGTAGTGGCGTGTTCACCGTAAATCAAGTGAGGACTTTTTGACCCCTCAGCTGAAAATTACGGGTCACATAATAGTGAACAATGCAAGAGCATTTTTGCCTCCGAAACAGCAGAAGCGCACAGGCAAAGAAAAAGGGCCCGAGGGCCCTTTATGCTACTGAGTGGCTGAGGGCCGCTCTGCAGACTGCTTTCGTTTAGTAACCGCCGCGGCCACCACCACCACCGCCGCCGCCGTAACCACCGCCGCCGCCGCTACGGCTACCGCCGCCGCCACCGCCACCGTAACCACCACCGCCGCCGCCACCACCGTAACCACCGCCGCCGCCGCCGCTACGGGGAGGACGAGCTTCCATGGGACGAGCTTCATTGACGACGAGGTCACGGCCGCCGATCGACTGACCGTTCATGCCTTTGATAGCCGCTTGTGCTTCTGCGTCGTTGCCCATTTCGACAAAGCCGAAACCTTTTGAACGACCAGTGTCGCGCTCCATCATGACTTTGGCGCTGGAGACTGAACCGAACTGGCCGAAGGCCTGTTGCATGTCGCTGTCGCTGAAGGAATAGGGCAGGTTGCCCACGTAAAGTTTGTTGCCCATCTAGGACTCCTCAAAATGACTCAAAACGCGATGGGAGTCCGGAAAACGCTATCAACAAAC
>JACMQX010000242.1 GCA_014376765.1 Ramlibacter sp.
CAATTGGGTGCTGGCGCTGCAGGCAGCATTCCAGACCTTCACACGCCCATCCAGATCGTTGCCATAGTGGGTGAAATCGGTGCGGTCCGGTAACTTGCCGTTGGGCAGCGTTTTGACCCACTCCGGGTTGGGCGCCAGCAGGCAGTAGCTGTAGTAATCGTGCGCGGTGAAGTCATGCGTCACGCCCTGCTGGTCCGGCAACTCGGTGATTTCGGGCGCGTGACCGAGCAGGTGATGGTAGTGAATATGACCGACCTGGAGTTGGCGCAGGGTTTGCAGCAACTGCTGCTGTTGGTGTGGCAACGCAAAGCGCAGGGCGAACGCCTCATGCGAGCCTTCAAGTCGCAACTCGACGCCACCGGGCGCCGGTGACAGGCGCAAGAAGGTGGCCTGACCGCCCAGCTGCTGGGCCAGGTCCTGGATGTGGCGCAGGGTGCCGCCTTCGCGGTTGTGCATGACATTGAGGACAACCGGGCGTCCGCTGGCCGTAATACGGGCCAGATCGACCACGAGGCGGGCCTGGCGCGCCGGGTCACGCTGCACAAAGGTGTGCGCATCGCTCTCGTAACGCGGGTGAAGGCGGCGCAGGGTCTCCATAGCCTGCAGCTCACGCGCGTTTTTGGAGTCGCCAAAGCTGATGCCGCCGGCGTGGCGCACAAACGTGTCGAGCGCGTGCAGATGGGTCCAGCCAGCCTGCTGGGCACGAGTGCAGAAGTCGTTTTCTTCGCCATAGCCCTTGCCGAAGTTGTCCACGTCAAACAGACCTATTTCCCACAGACACTGGCGCCGGATGTACATGCAAAAGCCGATAGCGGCGGGCACTTCAATGGTCTGGCCGGCTAGATGCTTGGCAAACAATCGGTCCAGGCTGGCCGTGTCGTAGCCGCTCGGCAACTCATTGCCCTGGCAGAAACGGGGGTAGCTGCAGATGGTGGCGTTGTTGGAGAATGGCGTCACGCTGGCCACGCGCAGGCCGCTGTAGGCGGCATGCTGCATGCGGTCTAGCCAGTCGTTGGCGACTTCCGCGTCGCTGTTGAGCAGCAGCACGTCGTTGTCCTGGCTGAGCGCCATGCAGAAGTTGACGGTGGCAACAAAGCCAAGGTTCTCGGCGTTTTCCAGCAGTTGAATGCGCGGATCGCGCAGCGCAAAGGCGCGCAGCCACTCAGTAACTTCGGGCTCGGGACTGCAGCCGTTGATGACAATGAGCCGCCAGGCCGTCTGACCGGGCGCGGCCAGGACCGATTCAAGGCACAGACGGGTGTCATCCAGCCCCCGATAGACCGGCACGATGATGTCAACCGCGTGCGGGGAGATGGGCACGGGCTGGGCTGCGGGGCTGAGTGACAGCAAGGCGTTGGGCTTGGTGGAGCGGCCCAGCAGGCGATCCAACCGGATCTTCAGGTTAACTAGGGGTCGCGTGGCACGGAACACCGTCGATTGCTCAATACCCTGCAGGTGCTGGGCGATCTGGTTGAACTGGGCCAAAAGCACGTTGCGCTCCCGCTGCTCGGCGTGCAGCGCGCAGAGCAGCTGCAGCTTTTCAGCTTGCGACTCTCGAATCGAGCAGCTGAGCGTGCCAACCTCCGCACGCAGGGTGACCCGGGTCGTGTCGAACTCGCCCTGCAGTTGAATCCGGCTGCGCTCGCTCTGCTCAAGCTGCTGATGCAGGTGGGCCACATCATGGTTCAGTAGCGCGAGGGACTGCTGGTGACTCGCCTGCAGCGTGGTGACCGCCCCGCTGGCCTGCAGATAGTCGGCCGACATGGGCCAGCCGGCACCAACCTCCAGCCGGGCGCCGTTCTGGGCAATTTCCTGCAGTACGTCGGGTGCCAGCGGAAGTTCCAGCCAAGGGTCATCCCCATGCAGCAACAGCAGCGCGCCGGCCGACGTCTCCCACGGCGAAGAAACCATCAATTGTTGCTGCGGGGCGTCGGCCAGTGTGGCCAGGGGGTCTTGCCCGGCCTGCCATTGCCAAAGCGGCTGTCCGTTTGGCCGCAGGATGCGCAGGTAGTGCAGCCGGAAAAAACCGGGGCGGTCGGCGGGGTCAAAGCGGAGATGGGTGTAGGGCAGTGGGCTGGGCGGTATGTCAAACGCAAGAATTTGCCGAGGGTCGCCGATGCGCCCGGGCGTCGCCAGCTTGTCGGCTTCTTTGTACTCGCCGATGGTGCTCCGATAAAGCTGAGCGGAGAAAAGCGCGCTGGAGGGGCCGGTGGTTTCGGTTTGCGCCTGGCCGTTAGCCGATGGGCGGACAGCCGGCGGATTCGCCGCGTCAGCAGGCTGCAACACCGAGATGAACTGGTAGCTCAGCGCATCGGGTGCGGCCAGCAGGTAACGCGCCACGGCGGGTGGCAAGCTGTCGAACGCCACCTTGAATTCGGACGCCAGCAGACTGCGCCGAGTGGTCTGGATGGACTGCGTAGCCCAGCCATTCTCATCAAAAAACCGTTGCAGGGAGGTGCGGGTGAAAAAACGAAGATGGGTGTTGTCAAGCAACCCTTCGGGGCGGTAACGAAAATCGCCTTGAATCAGCTCGGCCACCATTCCGCAGTAGCCGGCATTGGGCACCGACGTGAGCAGGCGTCCGCCGGGCTTGAGCAGGGTTTTGCATTGCGCCAGGATGTGCTGCGGCGCCTTCAGGTGCTCCAGCACGTCAGCGCAAACGGTGCAATCGTACCGCTGATCCCCAAAGAGGGTGCGCAGGTCGTCATTGCGCGCGCAGCGTGGCAATCCTTCCCTGTCTGGCAAGCCCCCCGGCCAACCAAGTCAGTTAGCATCCATCCCCAATGACGCAGCGTATTCTTCATATCGGTAAATTCTTCCCGCCCCACCGGGGCGGCATGGAGTCTTTTCTGGCCGACCTGGTGCACACCCAGCGCGCCCAGGGTCTGGACAGCCACGCGATCGTGCACGGCCAGGTGCTGCCCGACGACCCGCCCTGGCTGCGGCGCGTGCCGGTGCAGGCGCAACTCATTTACGCCCCGATCGCCCTGGGCTTTCGGGCGGCTTTGGTGCGCGCCATCCGCGACATCCAGCCCGACGTGCTGCACCTGCACCTGCCCAACAACTCGGCGTTCTGGGCGCTCACCCTCGCCAGCGCGCGCCAGATCCCCTGGGTGGTGCATTGGCATTCGGACGTGATTGTCTCCGACGAGCGCATGGCCCTGCGCCTAGCCTACACCCTGTACCGGCCGTTCGAGCAAGCCGTGCTGGACAAAGCCGAACGCATCATCGTCACCTCGCAACCCTACCTGCAGGCCAGCGAACCACTGAGGCGCTGGCGGCACAAATGCGCGGTGGTGCCGCTGGGCATCACGCCTGGTTTGCCCCCTTTGACCGGCTCGACCCCCCAGCCCCGCTGGCTGCCCGGGCGCCTCAAGCTCCTGTCGATTGGCCGGCTGGCGCACTACAAAGGTTTTGAAACACTCATTCGCGCCGTCAGCGGCGCCCCACAGTTGCAGCTAATCATTGCCGGCCAGGGCGAGAGCATGGCCCAACTGCAAGCTCTGGTAAACGCCAGCACAGCCCCCGGCGCCATCCCCAACGTGCAACTGCTCGGCGAAATCAGCGAAAACGACAAACACCAGTTACTCGACAGCTGCGACGCGTTTTGCCTTGCCTCCATCGAACGCACCGAAGCCTTTGGCATGGTGCTGCTAGAAGCCATGGCGCATGGCAAACCGTGCTTGGTCAGCGACCTGCCCGGCTCCGGCATGTCCTGGGTGGTGGAGAGCAGCAGCGCCGGCCTGAGCCACTTGCCGCCGGGTGACGCCGATGCCTGGCGCGAAGCGCTTGAACCACTGGCCCACCAGCCACAGCTGCTGAAACAATGGGGCGCGCAAGGTCGGCAGGCCTTGCACGAGTGCTTTTCCATCGTCGCCTGTGCCCGGGCCCTGGCGGCACAATACCGCGTGGCCCTGAACGAATCCCTCCCACAGATCCAGTCCCCCAAGCACGCGTCCACCCTGATCGTGATTCCGGCGCGCAATGAGGCCGCCACCATTGGCCAGGTGGTCAGCGCCCTTATCGCCGCCGGCTGGTCCAACATCTTCGTCATCGACGACCACAGCACCGACGACACCGGCAACATCGCCCGCCGCGCCGGTGCCACGGTGGCGCGACCGGTGCTGCCGCTGGGCGCCTGGGGCGGCATGCAACTGGGCGTGCGTCATGCCTGGGCGCAGGGATTTGGCGCCGTCATCACCATGGACGCCGACGGCCAGCATGAAGTGCAGGAGATCCCCAGTCTGGTCGCCGGCAGCGTCCGCGCCGACGTGGTAATCGGCGCGCACCCCGAGCGCGCCAGCCGCCTGCGCCAGATCGCCTGGCGCTGGTTTCGCGCCATCGCCGGCTTTGAGCTGCGCGACCTGACCTCGGGCTTTCGTTACTACAACCGCCCGGCCATCGACATCCTCGCCGCCGACGAAGCCACCCTGCTCGACTACCAAGACGTCGGCGTGTTGCTGCTGCTGCGCAAGGCCGGACTGCGCATCGTGGAAGTGCCGGTCAGCATGAACACGCGCCAGGTCGGGCGCTCCCGCATTTTTTATTCCTGGTTCAGCGTGGGCCGCTATATGGTCACCACCACCCTGCTCTGCCTGGCCCGCTGGCAGGTGTCACCGAACCCGCGTCGACCTTGATCCTCTGGGTCTGGCAGGGCGTACGCAGTAACGGCAATGGTTCAGGCTGCCTGATGAATTTAAGATATCGCGATATCATTTACGTTTTATGAAACGTTGGAGGTGTGTCATGGCGAAAGTTGTTGTTCGGAACCTCGACGACGACGTCAAAGCTGGCCTGAAAGCACGCGCCACCCTGCATGGCTGGAGCATGGAAGAGGAAGTTCGACAGATCCTGCATCGTGCGGTCAGCGAAGTCGGGCACACTCAACCAAGACTCGGCTCGCGCATCGCCGAGCGCTTTGCCGGCGCAGGCCTGACCTAGCCCTTGCCTGAACTGCACGGACAAACCATCGAACCTATGGGCCTGGACGCATGATCATGCTCGGCACAAACGTCTTGTCGGCCCTGATGCAGCAACAGACCGACCCGCGGTTCGTGGCTTGGCTGGACGACCAACCCGCCAAATCCATCTGGCTCAACAGCATTACCCTGTTTGAAGCCCGATACGGTCTGGCGCTGCTGGCACCCGGCCAGCGAAAAAACTTACTGCAAGAAAACTTCGAGAAGCTCCTGCAAGACAATCTGCAAAATCGCGTGCTGCTGTTCGATGAGAACGCCGCAACCGAGGCGGCCCATCTGGCGGCTGACCGCAAGGCCCGCGGCCGCACCGTGAACATCCGTGACACCTTCATTGCTGGCATTTCCCTTGCAAGGCGGGCCACGCTTGCCACGCGCAACGTGCGGCATTTTGACGATCTATCGATCCCAGTAGTCAATCCTTGGGAAGAAAACTCACGGCCAGTCAGTTAGCGTGCGGAGTCACCCATGAACCCAGTATTGGATCAAAAACAGAAAGAAGTGGCTGACTTGTGCCGCCATGCTGGTGCGCGCAGGTTGGATGCTTTTGGTTCCGTCGTGCGGGCTGATTTTGATCCCTTGCGCAGCGATCTGGATTTTTTGGTCGAGCTTGACAACGCGCCTCCAACCACCTATGCAGCAGCCTACTTTGAGCTGAAGGCCGGGCTGGCGTTACTCTTTGGCCGCCCGATGGACCTGATCACCGATAGCAGTCTTGCCAACCCGTATTTTCCGCAGCGTGTAACAGCCGAGCGGGTTGCGCGTTTCACTGCTGGCAAGACACCATCGCAGAACTCCCCCGTATCGTTGCTTTTCGCAATGTGCTGATTCACTGGTATGCCAGCGTGGATGATCGCATCGTCTGGGGTGTGATTGAGGCCAGCCTGTCTTCGTTGCGCGCCGCCTTGGCACGGTTGTTGGCGGCAGACTGAAGAGATTGCCTACAGTCGGCGACGCGTGGCACAACCCAAACCGCCTCGCCATGAACCTGCCCGTCCTAGCGACGAACGCCCGTCATTGCGGATAGATTCCGTCATTGCGAACGCAGTGAAGCAATCCACGGCTTCTGAATGCATGGACTGCCGCGCTACGCTCGCAGTGACGACCGGTGGTTCGCTCCAGGCCGCAGTAGTTACCGGTGTTGAGGTCCGCCACCTGCCCCCTGTCACACCCAGCTAAAACGGTCACCGCTTCAAATCACGATAGAAGTTTTCATGGGGGGCCACAGCTTCGAGGTATATCAACCTGACACCTTCGTCGAGCGTGTAGCCCAGCAGGTGAAGCAATCCTCCGCTGTGAAATTTGTGCACCCGTAATGCAGCCAAGTCGCCTTTCTTGCGTTCACCGATCTGCGGGTTACGAGTGACATCCTCAACAGCGTAATCAACGTCTTTGGCGGTGTTGTCGTGGAGCTTCTTGTATTGCCTTGCAAACCGACGCGTTTGCTGCGGTGACCAAGTCACCCCTTACGACTCCGACGAACGAACGGTTCGGCCTGATCACGCGGCTCAGCCATTGAGGCCAAAGACTCGGCTACGAAAGTCACCGGCAAATCAGGATTGTCCAGCGCCGCGCGTCCGACCCTTGCCCAAAACTCTATTTGCCCTGCAATTGAGC
>JACMQX010000243.1 GCA_014376765.1 Ramlibacter sp.
CGAGTTGCCTGGCCGCATCTGGCCTCAGCAGACGAAACTTTGGGGTCTTGAAATGCAGGATGACCGATGTCGGGTCAAAGATGTGTTTGCGACCGCAGCGCTGTCAAATCCAGCACCCGCACGCCACCGTATTCCACGCGGATCAACTCCTGCGCCTCAAGCGAAGTCAGCGCCTCATTCACCCGCTGGCGCGACAGCCCCACCAGGTAGGCCAGCTCCTGTTGCGTGATGCGCAATACCTCGCCCACGCCCGGGTACAGCACCGGGTTGAACAGCGCCGCCAGGCTGCGGGCCACACGCACATCAGTGTCATTCATGCGGTCGATCTCGCGCGCGGCAATGAACTGGCCCAGCCGCTCGTTGAGCTGGTTCATGATGAAGCGGTTGAACCCGATGGAGTGGTCCAGCAGCCAGTGGAAGGTGTCCACCGAAATGCCCGCGACCACGCTCTTGCGCAGAGCCTGGATGTTGTAGCGGTAGGTCTCGCGCTTGAGCGCGGTGCCTTCGCCAAACCAGCCGCCTGGCGGCACGCCGGTGAAGGTCATGGTCTGGCCCTGGGCGTTGTCGCTGCTCATCTTGAGCAGACCCTCCACCACGCCGAACCAGTAGGTCACCGGCCGGCCGACACGGCAGACATAGTCCCCCGGCAAGGCGTCCACCCACTGCAGTTTGGCCACCGCGCGCTCGCGTTCGGTCGCATCTAACAGCGCCAGCCAGGGAATGCCCTCCAGCTCGCCCGGCAAGGGCGCGCGCCTTCGCTGGTGCAGGGGTACATCAGAGGCCATACGGGAAAGTCCGGGGAGGAGTCACCCCTAGATTGTCGTCCAAACGACAAAAAAACGTCAAATGCGGGCCTACAGTCCGGCTGAGCGATACCCAAACCTCCAAGCCTCAAGAGAGACAAGGCAACGATGCAGACCACGTTCCCGAAACTGTTGATGAAGCATGCCGCCGAGCGCCCCGATGCGCCCGCCATGCGCGAGAAGGAATACGGCATCTGGCAGGCCCACAGCTGGGCCGGCATGGCGGCGCTGGTCGAGCAGGTGGCTTGCGGCATGCACCAGGCGGGCCTGCGGCGTGGTGAGCACATGGTCGTCATTGGCGCCAACCGCCCCCGCCTGTACGCCACGATGCTGGCGGCGCAGGCGCTGGGTGCCATTCCGGTGCCGCTGTACCAAGACGCGGTAGGCGGTGAATGCGTGTTCCCCATCAACAACGCCGATGTGCGATTTGCCTTTGGCGAGGACCAGGAGCAGGTCGACAAGCTGCTGGAGATCCGCGCACAGTGCCCACAGCTCATCTGTATTTTTTATGAAGACCCGCGCGGCCTGCGCAACTACGAAGAGCCCGGTCTCTCGTCCATCGAATCGCTGATTGAAGCCGGCAAGGTGCTGAGCGCCGCCAACCCCGGCTTCATCAAGGCCGAGATCGAGAAGACCCAACCCGGCGACGTGGCTGCGATGTTCTTTACCTCCGGCACCACGGGCAACCCCAAGGGCGTGGTTCACACCCACAACACCTTGCTGGACCGCGCACGCGCCGGCGCGGAGTTTGACAAGCTCACCAGCAGCGAGGAAGTGCTGGCCTACCTGCCCCCCGCCTGGGTCGGCCAGAACATCTTCAGTTATGCGCAGTGGCTGGCTTGCGGTTACGTGGTGAACTGCCCCGAGTCCGCCGCCACAGTGACCATCGACCTGAAGGAAGTCGGCCCCACCTACTACTTCGCGCCGCCGCGCGTGTTTGTAGGCTTGCTCACCAGCGTGATGATCCGCATGGAAGACGCCGGCCGCATCAAGCGCGCCATGTTCCACAGCTTCATGGAAGTGGCCAAGAAAGTCGGTCCCGATCTGATGGATGGCAAGCCTGTTGGCCCGCTGGACCGCTTCAAGTACGCGCTGGGCAACATGCTGGTTTATGGCCCGCTGCGCAACAACCTGGGGATGAGCCGGGTGCGCGTGGCCTACACAGCGGGCGAGGCCATCGGGCCCGACCTGTTCACGTTCTACCGCTCCATTGGCATCAACATCAAGCAGCTGTACGGCTCAACCGAGACGGCCGTGTTCGTTTGCCTCCAGCCCGACCACGAGGCCAGGGCTGACACAGTTGGCATCCCGATTGCGGGTGTGGAAATCAAGGTTGCCGACAACGGCGAGATCCTCGTCAAGTCGCCCGGCCTGCTCAAGGAGTACTACAAGAACCCCGCCGCCACGGCCGAGGTGCTCACGGCTGACGGCTGGTACCACACCAGCGACGCAGGCTTTATTGATGCGCACGGCCACCTGAAGATCATCGACCGGGTGAAAGACGTGGGCCGCCTCATGGGCGGCGCGAATGACGGCGCGATGTTCGCACCCAAGTATGTTGAAAACAAACTCAAGTTCTTTCCGTACATCAAGGAAGTGGTTGCCTATGGCGACAGGCGCGAGAAGGTCTGTGTGCTCATCAACATCGACTTTGACGCCGTGGGCAACTGGGCCGAGCGGCGTAACCTGCCCTATGCCGGCTACACCGACCTGGCGCAAAAGCCCGAGGTCTACCAGCTCATCAAGGAATGCGTGGAGAAGGTCAACGCCGACTTGTCTGTGGATGCCTTGCTCGCGGGGTCACAAGTCAGCCGCTTCCTTGTATTGCACAAGGAGCTGGATGCTGACGATGGCGAGCTGACGCGCACCAACAAAGTCCGACGCGGTTACATCGCCGACAAGTACGCGCTGCTTGTGGACGCCCTGTACGACGGCAAGACGCAGCAGTTCATTGAGACGCAGGTGAAGTTCGAGGACGGGCGCACCGGCAGCGTGAGCGCCACCTTGAATATCTCTGACGCCAAGACCTTCACGCCGGTCAAGGCCGCAGCATAAGAACAACATGGCTAAAAAAATTGGCGACGTTATTCTCGACGTCCACAACATCTCCCTGGCCTTCGGCGGCGTCAAGGCGCTGACCGACATTTCCTTCAATGTGAAAGAGCATGAGATCCGCGCCATCATCGGGCCCAACGGCGCGGGCAAGAGCTCCATGCTCAACTGCATCAACGGCGTGTACACGCCGCAGCACGGCACGATCAGTTTCCGCGGCAAGACCTTTGACCACATGAACAGCCGCGAGGTGGCAGAAATGGGCGTTGCCCGCACCTTTCAGAACCTGGCCCTGTTCAAGGGCATGAGCGTGCTGGACAACATCATGACCGGGCGCAACCTGCGCATCAAAAGCAACATCTTCATGCAGGCGCTGCGCATCGGGCCGGCTGAACGCGAAGAGATCAAGCAACGCGAATTCGTCGAGCACATCATCGACTTCCTGCAGATCCAGCCCTACCGCAAGACACCCGTGGGCCAGTTGCCCTACGGCCTGCAAAAGCGCGTGGACCTGGGCCGGGCCCTGGCGATGGAGCCGCAGGTGCTGCTGCTGGACGAACCCATGGCCGGCATGAACGTGGAAGAAAAGCAGGACATGTGCCGCTTCGTGCTGGACGTAAACGACGAGTTCGGAACGACTGTGGTGCTGATCGAGCACGACATGGGCGTGGTGATGGACATCTCTGACCGCGTCGTCGTGCTGGACTACGGCAAGAAGATCGGCGACGGCACGCCCGATGAAGTGCGCAACAACCCGGAAGTGATCAAGGCCTACCTTGGCACTTCACACTGAGCAGAACACAAGATGGCATTTTTCTTAGAGACATTGTTGGGCGGTCTGATGGCCGGGATGCTCTATTCCCTGGTTGGACTCGGCTTCGTGCTGATCTTCAAGGCCTCGGGCGTGTTCAACTTTGCGCAAGGCGCGATGGTGCTGTTCGCCGCGCTGGCCATGGCGCGCTTTTCTGAATGGATCCCGAAGTTCACCGGCCTGGACAACAAGATCCTCAGCGACCTGCTGGCCTTTGCGGTGGCCGGCGCCATCATGTTTCTGGTGGCCTGGCTGATTGAGCGCCTGGTGTTGCGCCACCTGGTGAACCAGGAGGCCGCCACGCTGCTGATGGCAACGTTGGGTATTGCCTACTTCCTCGAAGGCCTGGGCCAGTCGCTGTTTGGCAATGACATCTACAAGATCGACATTGGCATGCCCAAGGACCCGATCTTCATCCTGGACAAACTCTTCCAGGGCGGCATCCTCATCAACAAGGAAGACTTGTACGCCGCGCTGATTGCGGCGGCACTGGTGGCCGCGCTCAGCCTGTTCTTCCAGAAGACGTCTACAGGCCGCGCCCTGCGGGCGGTGGCAGACGACCACCAGGCTGCGCAGTCGATCGGCATCCCACTCAACCGCATCTGGTTCATCGTCTGGTGTGTGGCGGGAGTCGTGGCGCTCGTCGCCGGAATGATCTGGGGCAGCAAGCTGGGCGTGCAGTTTTCGCTGGCTACAGTGGCCCTGCGCGCCTTGCCGGTGGTGATTCTGGGCGGCCTCACTTCAGTGCCAGGCGCGATCATCGGCGGGCTGATCATTGGTGTCGGCGAGAAGTTGTCGGAAGTGTTCCTCGGGCCTTATGTGGGCGGGGGCATCGAGATCTGGTTTGCGTATGTATTGGCGTTGGGCTTTTTGCTGATCAGGCCGCAGGGTTTGTTCGGCGAGAAGATCATCGACCGCGTGTAAGAGAAGAAAGAACTTTCAATATGCTCTACCGCGAAAACGGCCAGTTCAAAACCAGCTACCGGGCTGACCAGCAGATTTTCCCGATCTCGCAGGACCGCATCCTCATCGCCCTGTTGCTGGCCTTTGCCTTCATCGCCGTGCCGCTGCTGGCCAGCGACTATTTGTTCCGCGCCATCATCATCCCGTTTCTCATCATGTCGCTCGCCGCGTTGGGGGTGAACATCCTGGTGGGTTACTGCGGCCAGATCTCGCTGGGCTCGGGCGCTTTCATGGCGGTGGGCGCGTATGGTGCCTACAACTTCTTTGTGCGCATCCCGAACATGCCGCTGATCCCGGCGCTGATTCTGGGCGGCCTTTGCGCCACAGCCTTCGGCATCTTGTTCGGCCTGCCCAGCCTGCGCGTCAAGGGCCTGTACCTGGCGGTGGCCACGCTGGCGGCCCAGTTCTTCAGCGACTGGATGTTCCTGCGCATCAAATGGTTTACCAACGACTCCTCATCGGGCTCGGTCTCGGTGAACAACCTGCAGGTGATGGGCCTGCCCATCGACAGCGCGGTGAGCAAATACATCTTCTGCCTGTCCATCCTGGCGGTGCTCGCGCTGCTGGCCAAGAATTTGGTGCGGAGCGCCATTGGCCGCGAGTGGATGGCGATCCGCGACATGGACGTCGCTGCCGCCGTGATCGGCATCCGCCCGATGTACGCCAAGCTCAGCGCGTTTGCAGTGAGCTCCTTCATCATCGGCGTGGCAGGTGGCCTGTGGGCCTTTATTTACCTGGGCGCATGGGAACCGGCGGCTTTCTCGGTGGACCTGTCGTTCCGGCTGTTGTTCATGGTGATCATTGGCGGGTTGGGCTCGATCAGCGGTGCGTTTTTTGGCGCGGGCTTCATCGTGGTGTTGCCGATCGCGCTCAACCAGTTCCTGCCCCTGGTCGCCGGCCTGTTTGGCATGACGATCTCCACCACCGTGATCTCGCATACCGAGCTGATGATTTTTGGCGGGTTGATTGTGTGGTTCCTGATTGTTGAGCCGCATGGTCTTGCCAGGCTCTGGGCCATTGGCAAACAGAAGCTGCGGCTTTGGCCCTTTCCTCACTGACGATTTGTTTTTTCAGCGCTTCAACCTTCAACCCAAGGAGACACAACATGAAACTTCGCAACCTGGTCCTTGCCGTTGCCGCCCTCGCGGCGCTAGGCACATCGCTGGTGTCCACCAGCGCGTTTGCGCAGGCAAAAGAGCAGTTTTTCCCGCTGCTGTCCTACCGCACCGGACCCTATGCCCCCAACGGCACGCCCTGGGCCAACGGCAAGCAGGACTACATCAAGATGATCAATGCGCGCGACGGCGGCATCAACGGTGTGAAGCTCACTTTTGAAGAGTGCGAAACGGGTTACGCGACCGACCGCGGCGTCGAATGCTATGAGCGCCTGAAGGGCCGCCCAGGCGTCGCGCTGTTTGACCCGCAAGCCACGGGCATCACCTTTGCGCTGACCGAGAAGGTCGCCAACGACAAGGTGCCGCTCATCACGCTGGGCTACGGCCTGTCGGTCTCGCAGGACGGTAACGCCTTCAAATGGAACTTCCCCCTGATGGGCAGCTACTGGACGGCCGCCGACATCCTGGTGCAATACATCGGCAAGAAGGAAGGCGGCATGGATAAATTGAAGGGCAAGAAGATTGCCCTCGTCTACCACGACTCACCATTCGGCAAGGAGCCGATCGCCCTGTTGCAGGAACGCGCCCGCATGAATGGTTTTGAGCTGCAGCTCATCCCCGTGACCGCACCCGGCGTCGAGCAAAAGGCCGCCTGGCTGCAAGTGCGCCAGAGCAAGCCCGACTTCGTGATGCTGTGGGGCTGGGGCGTGATGAATTCCACCGCCCTGAAGGAAGCGCAAGCCACCGGCTACCCGCGCGACAAGATGTACGGCGTGTGGTGGGCCGGCGCGGAGCCGGACGTCAAGGACGTGGGCGAAGGTGCCAAGGGCTACAACGCGCTCAACCTGAACAGCTCGGGCACGCAGCCAAAGGCGATCCAGGACATCCTGAAGTTTGTGCACGCCAAGGGCCAGGGTACGGGCCCGAAAGATGAAGTCGGCCAGGTGCTGTACACCCGCGGCGTGATCATCCAGATGCTCAGCATCGAAGCTGTGCGCCGCGCGCAGGAGCGCTTTGGCAAGGGCAAGGTCATGACGGGTGAGCAGGTCCGCTGGGGCCTGGAGAACCTCGCGCTGGACCAGAAACGCCTTGACGCGCTGGGCTTCTCGGGCGTGATGCGCCCGATCAGCACCTCGTGCAACGACCACATGGGCTCGTCGTGGGCACGTGTTCAGACCTGGGACGGCAGCAAGTGGAACTTCGTCTCCGACTTCATGCAGGCCGATGAGCAGATCATCAAGCCAATGGTGAAGGCAGGAGCCGAGAAGTACATGGCCGACAAGAAAATGACCAGGCGCGACGCGGCGGACTGTCAGTCGTAATTCAGGGCGGCTCTATCGAGCCGCCATTTGAAAGGCCTGAGGCCTTTCAAATGGCTAACTTACTGGCTGACTACACCACCCATGACCACACCCAACATCGTCCTTAACGTCAATGGCATTGAGGTCATTTACAACCACGTGATCCTGGTCCTCAAGGGCGTGTCCCTGACGGTGCCCGAGGGAGGCATCGTGGCCATCCTGGGCGGCAACGGCGCGGGGAAGACCACGACGCTGCGTGCCGTTTCCAATTTGCTCAAGGGCGAGCGTGGCGAGGTGACCAAGGGCTCGATCGAATTGCGCGGCGAGCGCATTGAAAACCTGTCGCCCTCCGACCTGGTGCAACGCGGCGTGGTGCAGGTCATGGAAGGCCGCCACTGCTTTGCCCATCTGACTATCGAAGAGAACCTGCTCACTGGCGCTTATACACGCAAGAACAAGGCTGAGATCGCGGCCAATCTCGAAAAGGTGTACACCTACTTTCCACGGCTGAAGGAACGGCGCACCTCGCAGGCGGCCTACACCTCGGGCGGAGAGCAGCAGATGTGCGCTATCGGCCGTGCGCTGATGGCCAACCCCAGCATGGTGCTGCTGGACGAGCCGTCCATGGGCCTGGCGCCGCAGATCGTTGAAGAGGTGTTTGAGATCGTCAAGGACCTGAACGTGCGCGAGAAGGTCACCTTTCTCCTGGCCGAGCAGAACACCAACATGGCGCTGCGCTATGCAGACTACGGCTACATCATGGAAAGCGGCCGCGTGGTGATGGACGGGCCGGCGGCAGACCTTGCCACCAATGAGGATGTGAAAGAGTTCTACCTCGGCATGGGTGGTGGGGAGCGCAAAAGCTTCAAGGATGTCAAGTCGTACAAGCGTCGCAAAAGGTGGTTGGCATGAGTGAATTTTTCGACGCGCTTGAAACACGCGATCCCGCAGAGCGCGAAGCAGCTTTCATGGCCGCACTGCCGGGCCAGATCGCCCATGCTCGAAGCAATGCTGCGGCGTTTGCTGAATCGCTGAAGGATGTTGACCCTGCGTCAGTGACCAGCCGGGCGGCGCTCGCCAAGCTGCCCGTCATTCGCAAACACGAGTTGCTCGAGCGCCAGAAGGCGCAGCGTTTCACCGATGTCTTTGGCGGCTTCAGCGCCGTGCGTTTCGGCGCAGGCATGCCGCGTGTGTTTGCCAGCCCCGGGCCGATCTATGAACCCGAAGGCGCGCGCGCTGATTACTGGCGCATGGCGCGCGGCCTTTTTGCCGCAGGCTTTCGCGCAGGCGACCTGGTGCACAACACCTTCAGCTACCACTTCACACCCGCCGGCTCCATGATGGAGACGGCTGCCCAGGCCCTGGGATGCACCGTGTTTCCCGCTGGCACCGGCCAGACCGAGTTGCAGGTGCAGGCCATGGCCGAGCTTCGGCCGCAGGCCTACTCCGGCACGCCGAGCTTCCTGAAAATCATTCTGGAAAAAGCGGCAGAGACCGGCGTTGACCTCAGTTCCCTGACCAAGGCATCGGTCGGCGGTGAAGCCTGCCCGCCTTCCCTGCGCGACTGGTTTGCCGCGCGCGGCGTGGCCGCCTGGCAGAGCTACGGCACAGCGGACCTGGGCATGGTGGCGTATGAGACCGCCTCGCGCGAAGGCCTGGTGCTCGATGAAGGCGTAATCGTCGAAATCGTGCGCCCCGGCACTGGCGACCCGGTGCCTGAAGGTGAAGTCGGCGAGGTCGTGGTCACCACCTTCAACACAGACTACCCGTTGGTGCGTTTTGGCACCGGCGACCTCTCGGCCATCCTCCCCGGCCACTGCCCCACAGGCCGCACCAACACGCGCATCAAGGGCTGGATGGGCCGCGCCGACCAGACCACCAAGATCCGGGGCATGTTTGTGCACCCCGCGCAAGTGGCGGACATTGCCAGGCGCTTTCCGGAAGTGGTGAAGGCGCGCCTGGTGGTTACGGGCGAGATGGCCAACGACAGCATGACACTTCAAGTTGAAGCGACAGCACTGTCGCAGGGCCTGGAGCTCAAGATCGGCGAGGCTATCCGTGACGTCACCAAGCTGCGTGCGGAAGTAAAGCTGGTCGCCCCCGGCAGCCTGCCAAACGACGGAAAAGTCATAGAAGACGCGCGAAGCTACAAGTAGCGCCGAGCCACC
>JACMQX010000244.1 GCA_014376765.1 Ramlibacter sp.
ACCGGGTTGAACAGGGTCACCGTCTGCCAGAACGGCGGCAGCATGCTGATGGAGTAGAAACTGCCCCCGAGAAAAGTGAGCGGCGTGATGATCAGCGTGGGCACAAACTGCAGCTTCTCAAAGCCGTCAGCCCAGATGCCGATGATGAAGCCCAGCAGGCTGAAGGTCAGCGCGGTGAGCACCAAAAAGACCAGCATGAACCCCGGGTGCAGGATGTGCATGGGCACAAACAGCGCGGCGGTTGCCAGGATCACCAGCCCCAGCACGATGGACTTGCTGGCCGCCGCGCCGACATAGGCCACGACTATTTCCACCGGCGACACCGGCGCCGACAGCAGCTCGTAGATGGTGCCGGTGAACTTCGGGAAGTAAATGCCGAACGAGGCATTCGAGATGCTCTGCGTGAGCAACGACAACATCACGAGGCCGGGCACGATGAAGGCGCCGTAGCTCACGCCGTCGATCTCCTGGATGCGTGAGCCGATGGCCGAGCCGAACACCACGAAGTACAGCGAGGTGGAGACCACGGGCGAGACGATGCTCTGGATCAGCGTGCGCCAGGTGCGCGCCATTTCAAAGCGGTAGATGGCGCGGATGGCGTTGAAGTTCGTCATGCTGCTTTGTCCTTCACCAGGCTCACGAAAATATCTTCCAGCGAGCTCTGGCTGGTCTGGAGATCCTTGAAGTGGACGCCTGCGCGGTCAAGGTCGTCGAGCAGGGCGGCGATGCCGGTCTGCTCCTGCTGCGCGTCGTAGGTGTAGGTGAGGGCATTGCCGCCGCCAGACAGTTCCAGCGCGTAGGCCGAAAGCGCCGGGGGCAGTGCCTGCAGCGGGTGCAGCAGTTGCATGGTGAGTTGCTTGCGGCCCAGCTTGCGCATCAGCTCCACCTTGCCTTCCACCAGGATGATCTCGCCCTTGCTGATCACGCCGATGCGATCGGCCATTTCTTCGGCCTCGTCAATGTAGTGGGTGGTGAGGATGACGGTGACGCCGGTCTCGCGCAGGGTGCGCACAAGACCCCACATGCTGCGGCGCAGCTCGACGTCAACGCCTGCCGTTGGCTCGTCCAGAAACAGCACGCGGGGCTCATGCGACAGCGCCTTGGCGATCATCATGCGCCGCTTCATGCCGCCCGAGAGCGTGCGGATCATGTTGTCCTTCTTGTCCCACAGCGAGAGGTCTTTGAGCACTTTTTCAATGTGCGCCGGGTTGGCTGGTTTGCCGAACAGGCCGCGGCTGAAGGAGACGGTGTTCCACACGGTTTCAAAAGCGTCGGTGGTGAGCTCTTGCGGCACAAGGCCGATGAGCGAGCGGGCAGCGCGGTAGTTGGCGACGTTGTCGTGGCCGTCCACGCTGACTTTGCCAACGCTGGCATTGACGATGCCGCAGATGATGCTGATCAGGGTGGTCTTGCCTGCGCCGTTGGGCCCGAGCAAGGCGAAGATTTCGCCGCGTTGAATTTCCAGGTTGATGTTGTTGAGGGCGCGAAAGCCCTTGGCATAGGTTTTGGACAAACCCGTGATGGAGAGGATGGCGTCTGGCATGGGCGCGACGATACTCCAAATGGCAGGGCCTTCGGCGCTGGAAACTGCTGGCCGCGCTGTCGTGCGGTGCTTCCAGCAATTTTCAGAGATTGGGGGCCAGCAGTCGCTGCAAGTCAGCGACGCTGGCCCCTTTGCGTTGGGCCAGGTCCTGCACCTGGTCGTCGCTCACCTTGCCGACGTTGAAGTACACGCTTTCCGGCTGCCCAATGTAGAAGCCGCTGACGCTGGCCGCCGGCGTCATCGCCATGCTTTCCGTCAGGCCCATGCCAATGTCCTCACACTGCAGCAGCTCGAACATCTCGCGCTTGACGCTGTGGTCCGGGCAGGCAGGGTAACCAGGAGCCGGGCGGATGCCCTGGTACTTTTCGGCGATCAATTCCTCGATGCTGAAGTTCTCGTCCGGTGCGTAGCCCCACAGGTCGGTGCGCACCCGCCGGTGCAGGCATTCAGCAAAGGCTTCAGCCAACCGGTCGGCAATGGCCTTGAGCATGATGGACGAGTAGTCGTCATGGTCGTCCATGAAGTACTTGTCCTTTTTCTCGGCACCTATGCCGGTGGTGACTGCGAACAGGCCTGCGTAGTCTTGCGCGACGCCTTTGGGCGCGACGAAGTCGGCCAGGCAACGGCTGGGGCGCATCACGCCATCAATCATCTGCTTTTCGGTTTGCTGCCGCAGGCCGTGCCAGGTCATGGCCACTTCGCTGCGGCTCTCGTCGGCGTAGAACTCGATGTCGTCCTGGTTCACCGTGTTGGCCGGGTACAGCGCCACCACACCGTTGGCCGTCAGCCACCGGCCCTCGATCAAACGCTTGAGCATGCGCTGCGCGTCGGCATAAACGCGCACGGCCTCGGTGCCGACCACCTCGTCCTTCAAAATCTGCGGGAAGGGCCCGGCCAGGTCCCAGGTCTGGAAGAAAGGGCCCCAGTCGATGAAGCGGGCCAGCTCGGTCAGGTCAAAGTTCTTGAACACGCGGCGGCCGATGAATCTGGGGCGGGTGGGCGTGAAGGCCTGCCAGTCCACCGGCGTCTTGTTGGCGCGGGCTTTGGCCAGCGGCCACATCGGCATCTGCTTCTTGTTGGCATGCTGGAAGCGCACCTTGTCGTAGTCGGCATTGAGCTCGGCAATGTACTTGCCGGCCTGCTCGCTGAGCAGGCTCTGGGCCACACTCACGCTGCGTGAGGCATCGGGCACATACACCACGGGGCCTTCGTAATGCGGCGCGATCTTCACGGCGGTGTGCACGCGGCTGGTGGTGGCGCCGCCGATCATGAGCGGGATCTTGCGCAGGCGGAAGTGGTCGTCTTTCTGCATTTCGCCGGCCACGTACTGCATCTCTTCCAGGCTGGGCGTGATCAGGCCCGACAGGCCGACAATGTCGGCGCCTTCAACCTTGGCGCGGGCCAAAATCTCGTGACAGGGCACCATCACCCCCATGTTGATCACGTCGAAGTTATTGCACTGCAATACCAC
>JACMQX010000245.1 GCA_014376765.1 Ramlibacter sp.
ATCACGATTTTCTGGTTGCAGATGGTGCGCGGCATGAGCTTGCGCACGATCTCCACGTCATAGGCCGCGGCGTACCAGGCATTAAGCGGGAAGGTGGATTTGGCTGCAGGCATGGATACCGATTGTATACAACGACTCCTAAATATCAATGATTTAGCAGGCTTACCCGCGCAAATTCAAGGTTTCTGTATCCAAAGATGGCCAAAACCATGCCTTAACATCATAGGCTGGACAGCCCAAATTACCTCCTGGAGACAAGCCATGACCGTCAAACTCCCCGCCCACTACGACCACGTTGGCAGCTTCCTGCGCCCGCAGTACCTGCTTGAAGCACGCGAGCAAAAAGCCAAGGGCGACATCACGCCCGAGCAGCTGCGCGTGGTTGAAGACAAAGCCATCGCCGAGATCGTGAAGTTCCAGCAGGACGTGGGCCTCAAAAGCATCACCGACGGCGAGTTCCGCCGCACTTATTTCCACATCGACTTTCTGGAACAGATCGGCGGCGTGAAGACCGACATCCCGGTCACCATCATCCGGCCCGACGGCACGCTGGAGCTGGCACCGCCGGTGATGCGCGTGGTCGACAAGGTGCGCCACGTCAAGGACATCCAGCTGGCGGACTTCCAGTATTTGAAGAGCCAGGTGAGCGCAGGCAACACGCCCAAGGTCACCATCCCCTCCCCTACCATGCTGCACTTCCGCGGCGGGCGCGCGGGCATCAGCAAGGTCGCCTACCCCGAGCTGGACCCCGAGTTTTATGACGACGTGGCCAAGGCCTATGGCGACGAATTGCGCTCGCTTGCCGCGGCCGGCTGCACCTATGTGCAGATGGACGACACCAACCTGGCCTACCTGTGCGACGAGAAAATGCGCGAGGCCGCCCGCCAGCGCGGCGACGACCCGAACGAGCTGCCGCACCGCTATGCCGCTTTCATCAACAAGGTGGTGGCGCAAAAGCCCGAAGGCATGTTGCTGGCCATGCACCTGTGCCGCGGCAACTTCAAGAGCACGCACGCTGCGGCCGGCAACTACGAGCCTGTGGCCGAAGCGCTGCTCGAAGAGATGAACCTGGACGCCTACTTCATGGAATACGACGACGCGAGGTCCGGCGACTTCAAGCCCCTGCGCTATCTGGGCAAAGGCAAGACCGTCGTGCTGGGCCTTGTGACCACCAAATTCGGCCAGATGGAAAACAAGGACGAGCTCAAACGCCGCATCGACGAGGCCGCCAAGTACGCGCCCATTGAGCAGCTCGCGCTGTCACCGCAGTGCGGCTTCTCGAGTACGGTGCATGGCAACAACATTGCGGTGGAAGCGCAGCGCAACAAGCTGCGGCTGGTGATAGAAACGGCGCAGGACGTCTGGGGTGGCTGAGCCAGGCAGGTACTGCCGCGTTCAACACTGGAAACCTGTCACTCAGCTGCGCAGCAGCAGTTCCCGAAGCGCGCCCACCAGCGTTTCCAGGTCGCTGGTCTTGCTGATCACCCAGTCAGCGCCAACCTCCCGTGCCTTGCTTTGCAGCGACTCGTCCAGGTAGCCGGAAATCAACACCGTGGGCAAGCCGGGCCGCAGCATGCGCGCCTGACGAATCAGGTCCGTGCCCGAATAACCCGAGAGTTTGAAGTCCGAGACCAGTGCGTCGCAGCCCGTCGGGTCGCCGCGCATGGCGGTCAATGCTTCGCGCGCGCCTTCATAGCAGCTGACCCGGAAGCCTGCGTCAGCCAGCGTCTCGCCGACCAGCGCGCGCATGGGCTCGTAATCGTCTACATAAATGATGTGGCGGCGTGCACCCTTTTCTGCCGCGCCCGCGCCTTCATCCGGCAGCGGCTGCTGCACGGCCAGGACCGGCAGATAAACCTCGAACGAGGTGCCCACCCCCACTTCAGTCGACACCGTGATGCTGCCGTTGTGCTGATGAATGATCTCGCGGGCTTCGGCCAGGCTGCGCCGCGTTGCGGGCTGCGCACCTTCTGCAGGCTGCGGTGCAGCCATGAGCCGGTGCGTGGCGCCCGCCGGGACCTGGCTGTTGTTGGTGATGACCAGGCGGGCGTGGCGCCGCGGCGGCAGGCCCCCCTGCAGGCTGCCGGCATCGCTGTCGAGCACCACCTCGTCAATCACGATCTCGTCCAGTTCAACCACGACTGCGCCCGCCTCACCGCGCATCGCCTGCCAGGCCACCATGCACAGGCTGAGCACCACATCCTGCAGCTCGTTTGAGCGGGCCCGCACGCGCAGGCTGGCCGGTGGTTGCGGCAGGGCGGTGTACAAATTGATATCGCGCGGCAGCAGGGCGCGAAAGCGTACGAGGCTCGCGTCCACAATGGCCTCAAGGGGCTGGCTGAGGAATTTTTCGGGGATCATGGCGAGCGGTGCAGGCGGGGCGCTGCAAGCGCGTCAATCTGGTCGGCAACAACTTCGGCCACGCCTTGCGTGCCGGGCAGCCGCGCTGCGGCCAGCGCTGTGCGCAGGTGCTGCAGGTCTTTTACGCTGGGCGCGACCTTGATCTGGTTGATCGCTGCGGCGCTGTTGCCGCCCTTGATGAGCGCCAGAACCTTCAGCGACCACTCATTGTTACGAGTCATGTTTTTTCATCCTCACTGGCGGTGCCGTTATTGAGAGTTGCCCGCCTTTTGATGGTAGCCCATGCGGGTAAGATCGCACCGCATTCCACCGCTCCCGAGAGACCCATATGACCCATCGCAAACTGCCAGCAATCGCTGCCGCCGCCGCCCTGCTTGCCGGCATGGTTGGTGCACAGGCCCAGACCACCCCCGCCAAAAAGGAACTTGCCGCAAAAATCGTGGTGCTGCAGCAGCCAGGCATTGAAGCCGTGGCGCGCAACCTGGCCGAGCAGCCTGCCGCGCAGATGATGCAGGCCGCCTCCAATGTGCTGCGCACCAGTACCCCGCCCGACAAGCGTGAAGCCCTGGGCGCGGCCATTCAGGCTGACATCAAGAAATACGTGGACGAAGCCGTTCCCCTGGTGCGGGACCGCGCCATCAAGCTGGCGCCGTCCACCATTGGCGCGGTGCTGGAGGAGAAGCTGACCGACGATGAACTCAAGCAAGTCATTGCCATTCTGGAGTCGGCCGCGTTTGCCAAGTACCAGAAGCTGCAGGGCGACATGCAAAACGCGCTGACGGTCAAGCTGGTGGCGGAAACCCGGCCGCTGGTGGAGCCAAAAATCAAGGCGCTCGATCAGAGCATTGCCAAGCGCCTGGGGCTGACTGATGCCAACGGCACACCGACTTCCCCCGCCACGTCCCAGGCCGCCGCGCCCAGCGCCGCCCGTGCACCGGCCAAGCCCGCCAGCAAGTGAAGCGGTGCCCCTGCCCGGCTGTGGCCTAATTGGGGTTGGACAACTTTTTTATTTCACGAAAGCCTTTTCATGCCTAAAGAACCCAGAACAGAAGCCGAGCGTCAAGCCAGCCCCAAGCCGATTCCCGGCCCTGGCATGACCATTACCACTGGTAAAGGCCAAAAAGTCAGCCTGGAGCGCGGCAAGGCCACTCGCAGCAAGAAGAACCCGGGCAAGCGCCCAAAGAAGGGCGGCTGATCGCCCCCCAAGTTGCTGCCGCACTTGCCGCAGCCCCAAGAAAAATCCCGGCGACTTGCCGGGATTTTTTTTGAGGCGCTCAGTTCCGATAAGGTTTTGGCGCCAGCCTGCGCGCCTGCAGTCCCGTGTCATTACGCCCCACACCACCTGCATACACCGTGCTGACCACCGGACAGTTGGGGTCATCGCCGAAGACCATGTGCCCGCCCGGGTACACGCGGGGCAGCACCTGGTGGATCTGGTAGCTCATGTCCACCGGCGGCGTGCGCGCGTTGTAGATGATCTGGTTGCTCTGGTTGTAGACGGTGTAACAGGCAAAGGCCTGCGGTACCGACAGCAGGGCCAGCAAGGCGAAGGCGGCGTGTTTGAGGTGGGTCATGGCAAGGCTCCTGGGCAGGCTGTGTGCCACAAACGGCAGGCCTGCGCCCTGATCGTGCAACCGGCACCAATCGCACCATGTCAGCCGCGAGCCCAGCGTGGTGTAAGGCAAAGCCGACGGTCCAACACATCTGGTAACCGCCCTCACACTTCTTCCCCCTTTCAGACCACTCGCAGAAAGCCAGCCATCAAGGGCACACTGGCGGCTAATTCCCATCAGCCTTGAAATCCGCCGACTACCTCATCATCGGCGCCGGCATAGCCGGTGCATGCAGCCTCTGGGGTGACGCAGGCAATGCTGCGCCCCCGGCGGAACTTCAGCTAGCTGCGGTTAACGCAACGCCTGCGCGCTTGGCCAACAGCACTTTCGCACCCACAGGCCCGGCGCGCTCAGTGTGCCGGACGTTGGCGGCCAGTTCGCACAGTTGGCCGGGTTGAAAGCTGGTAGAGCCATCTTCAAAGCCAAGCGTGAACTGCCCCTCAACGACCAGCAGCATCACTGAAAAATCATGTGTGTGCAGTGCGCCGTCATTGTTGGGAACATAGTCCTTGGACTGTAAATCGCCGTAGCCCAGTTCCAAAGCGCGTTGGCGAAACTGGTCTTCGTTCATGGTTTTCTCTCCTTGAAAAAATTTCAGGCTGGCCGATAAAGACCACAGAGCTTGTTGCCGTCCGGGTCGCGCACATAAGCCAGATACAAGGCACCGAGTTTGCCCTCGCGCAGGCCCGGCTCCTGTTCAATCGAAGTGCCACCATGCGCCAGCGCAACATCGTGAAACTGCTTGACCTGCTCAGGCGAGACGCAGTTGAAGCCGATCGTTGCGCCGTTGGCAGAGATGGCAGGCTCGTTGTTGATCGGTTCGCTCACGCAGAAACTGACCCCGGCGTGCCGGTAAAAGAGGCGCGCGTGGCCTGAACCCGCAATGTTGTGAAACGGCGCGGGCACGCCTAGTACCGCAAGCACGGCGTCATAAAAGCGCCTGGACCGTTCAATGTCATTCGTCCCCACCATCACGTGACTGAACATGCTTTTTATCTCCAAAGTTTTAATGCAACCCAGACTGGGTGCCGCCGGACAGGGCGGCGGCAGTTGCAATTGTGCCGTGTGGCAAGGCGAATCGCCACCGCCGATTGTCAAGGTTGCGGCTCGTCAATCAACGGCCAGCGCTCGCGCGTGTCTGATCGGCGGTTGAGAGTGGCCTGATGCACCGGCGCCAACGCTGCCAGGCGCTGCGCGGCTTGCTGGTGGGCCGCCTCAAGTAAGGCCGGCTCCGTGGCGAAGACGATGCGGTTGGTGCCGCCGTCGGCCAGCATGGCGAACACCTCGCCGCCAAAGGTCTGGCGCATGAGCGCGACCGTGGCGCCGTTGCCGGTTTCCTCGGTGTCCAGGTTCACCACCAGCACACCGGCCGGCTCCAAAGCGGCGCGGCAGCTGGTAAAAAAAGCAGCGGTTTGCAGCTCCATCGCCGGGCCCCTGAAGTTGAAACCATCCACCAGGATGACGTCGTAGCGCTGGGTGGCTGCTGCGAGAAACTGCGCGCCTTCAGCCTGCACAACCCGAAACTGGTCATCGTC
>JACMQX010000246.1 GCA_014376765.1 Ramlibacter sp.
ATCTCCAGGTTGAGGTTTTCCAGGGCGGTGAAGCCGTTGGGGTATTTTTTGCCGACAGCTTCGAACTTGATTCTTGCCACGATGGGATCCTCTTGACGGGCCTAGCCCTTGACGGCACCGGCCGTGAGGCCGGACACGATGTAGCGTTCGAAAACGATCGCAATCAGCACGGGGGGCACGATGGCCATGACACCCGCGGCGTTGATGAATGAAAAACTGATGTTGAAGTCCGAGGTGAACGAGGCCACCACAATCGGCATGGTCTGGGACGCCGGCGTCTGCGTGAACATCAGCGCCAGCAAAAACTCATTCCAGCTCGTGAGAAAGGTGAACAGCACCACGGCTACCAACGAAGGCACTGCCAGGGGCAGGTAGACCAGCAGCAGGGTTTGCAGGCGCGAGCAGCCGTCCACCCGTGCCGCCTTGTCCAGCTCATCGGGAAGTGACTCAAAGTAGCCGGTGAGGATGAAGATGCTGAACGGCACCGTAATGGCCAGGTAGGTGATGATCAGCGACCACAGGTTGTCCATCAGGCCCAGCTTCTGCACGAACAGGAAGAACGGCACCACCAGCGCGATGTCCGGAATCACCCGCGTGCTGAGCATGAAGTAAATCGACGAAGTCCGCCCGATGAATCTGATCTTGGCCAGGGCGTACGCCGCCGGCACCGCCACCAGAATGTTGAACACCACCACCGCCAGCGCCACCAGGAAACTGTTCAGCATGGAAGGCAGCAAATTGGCTGCTGTGGATGGAATGAAGCCGCCCGTGGCCGTGTCGCCCTGCTTGCGGTTTTCATAGGTCACGACCTCGTTCTGGGTCTTGAAGATTGCCGCGAAGTTGTCAAGCGTCGGGTGGTCGGGAATCCAGTGCGGCGGCACAGAGGTGATCTCTGCCTCGGACTGGATGGACGAAGACACCAGCCACGCAATCGGCGCAAGCACATACAGCGCAAACAGCAAGGAGCCGAAGAACAGGAAGGTGCGGCGCCCGGGCGTCAAGAGGGTCATGGCTGGGCTCTTTGCGTTGTAGGGATGAACGGGGTCGCGTGCAAGGTGGCGATCACAGCTTTTTGCTTGTGCTGCGGATCACAAAATAAGCCAGCAGAAAAGTCGCCACCGCCATGATGTAGGCCAGCGCAGCGCCAGTACCAAACGCCAGCTTGCGGAAGGTCTCCACGTACACCTGCCAGGCCACCACATGCGAGGCCTCGGCCGGGCCGCCTTCGGTCAGGATGAAAAACAGGTCGAAGTGGCGGATCGCCATCATCGATTCATAAATCATCACCAGCGCAAAGCCGGGCACCAGTTGCGGCAGCGTGATGTGGATGAAGCGCTGCCACGCATTCGCACCGTCCACCTTGGCCGCGCTGTACAAGTCAGCCCGGATCGACTTGAGGGTCACCAGCAGCAAGATCGTCGCCAGCGGCACTTCTTTCCAGACGAAGGCGTTGGTGATCAGGCCCATGGTTTTGTCGGTGTCACCCAGCATGACGATGTACTTGTCGATGAAACCCATCTGCATCAGCAAGCCATTGAGCGCGCCGTACCCTGAGTCGTAAATCCACTTCCACATCAGGCCGTTGGCTACGTAGGGAATGGCCCAGGGCACCAGCAAAATCGCTGACAGCACCCGGCGGCCGCGAAAGTCTTCATTGAGCAGCATCGCCATCATCGTGGCGATCACCATCACCGCCAGGACCGACATGACGGTGAAGCTTGCGGTGCGGGCTACGGACTCCCAGAACAGCGGGTCAGAAAAAACCTTGGCGTAGTTCTCGAACCAGACAAACGGCACGCGGTTGGGCCGCGTGAGCTTCAGGTCGTGCAGGCTGATCCAGAACGAGTAGATGACCGGGAACACCGCCACGATGGACAGCACCAGCATCATCGGCGCCAGGAACAGCATCGCGCTGCGCTGGTCGTAGGCGCTGCTGGGCTGGGGCAACCAGCGCCGTTTTGGTTTGAGCGTGCCCGGCGTGAGGGTAGTCATCAACCCTTGCGCAGCGAATTCCAGGAATCAGACGACTTCTGCAAAGCCGCTGCGACAGTGGACTTGCCGAGCACGGCCGATTGCCAGGCGGTGTTGTTGACTTCGTCCCACTCGCCAAACCAGGGCGTGATCACGTCCTTTTTGCGGGCCAGCAGCTGCTGCTTCTCGAACATCGCGATGTCTGCGTACTTGGCGTAGCTCTCCTGAATGTCCGGGTCCTTGAACAGGCCCTTGACGCCAAAGCCGGAGCCAAGATCAGCAAACAGCATTTTCTGGAACTGGTACTGGCTGCCGGCCTTGCCGCCGAACCATTCGATCAGCTTCGCGGCGTTGGCAGTGCGGTTCTTGTCGGCTGCCGCCTGCGTGGTGAGCCCGTAAAAACGCATCCAGCCCACGGTGGCGTGTGAGCCGCCAACGCCAGCGGGCATCAGCGCCTGCTTGACGCGCCCGGCAATGGCGGACTGCTTGGGGTCGTTCAGTGTGCGGATGCGGTAGCGGCTGAGCAATGCAAACACATGGTTGCCCGCACCAAAGGCCTTCAGGCCGTTCAGCTCGCCGGTTTCAACGCAAGCCGGGGAAATGATCTTGTGCTTGGTAACGGCATCCACCACCCACTGCATCGCCTGGGCGGCGCCGCGCTTGGGGTCGGCCATGACCGAGACGCCACTGTCGTCGGTGAAGCGCCCACCGTTGGAGAACACCAGCGCGCTCAAAAACTCGATCATCCAGCTTTCGCGGGCCATCGACAGCATCATCGGGTACTCGGACAGACCCGCCTTCTTGATGGCCAGGCACTGCGTTGTCAGCTCGCTCCAGGTAGCAGGGGGCGCCTTGAAGCCGGCTTTCTTGAGCACCTGGTCGTCGTAGAAAAACGCCATGTAGTCGCTGTAGTAGGTCAAGCCATATTGCTTGCCTTTGTACTTCATGGATTGCAGGCAGAAGTCGTCTGTCTCGGCGTTGTATTTGGTCAGCTGGGGCAGGTTGTCTATCGGCGCGATCCAGCCGGCTTCGGCCCATTCGGGCAGCCAGCTGTCAGACACCCACAACACATCGAGCGGCGCCTTGCCCACGAATTTGGTGACCATGGCCTCGCGGTACTGGGCATACGGCGAGTTGTTGTAGTTGACCTTGAGCTTGCTCGTGGCCTCAAACGCGGTGATGTGGCTTTTCACAAGATCAACCGCCGCCGACCAGGCGAAGAAGTTGATCGGGGCCGTCTGGGCCGAGACGTCCAGCGCCAGCGCCCCGGAACCGGCCAGCCCCGCAGCGGCGGCCTTCTTCAGAAAATCACGACGCGATGCATCGCTGCTCATGCTCAAGGTATCAGTCATCGTCACGCTCCATCCATGGGAAAACAGCGGTGCCACCCTGCGCATCCCCGCACTCACCGGTACGCAGATAAGAGGGGCACTGCCCCGAACCCGACCGATGATTGATTATTGTGTAACCGGTAACTTATCGTCAAGTGACGATATAAAAAATTCCTGGCTTCAGATACCGGGGCTGGTGACTATTTGGCTGGCGAGAATGAAGCGGGGTTCATGAACACGCTTTCCTGATGCACCAGGTAGGGCAGCATCTTTGGAATGAAAGCCGTCCACCCGGCGTCCTGCATCAGCTGCGCGCGCTGGCTGGTGCGGTGGGCAAAATCGTCATACGCCCAAATGAACACAGTGGAATTGAGAACACCTGTCTCTTTGACCCAGCAACCAATCAGGCGGGCATAACGCGTGATGATGGGCAGGCCGCTGGCTTCGTACATCTTCAGGAACTCACCCGCCTTGCCAGGCTGGACCTGGTAGGTCCGCATTTCGTAGATCATGATGTTCCCATTCGGTTGGTGCGTGCTTGCAGGTTGATCCGCAAAGCGATATCGTCAGATGACGATGTATATTGCCACAAATGACTGTGCGGTGTCCACTTGCCATGAGCCTTGAGCGATGAAAGCAAAATCAGACACCCTCGCGGCCAGCCGCCGTAAAACTTTGGCCGACAAAGCCAGCCAGGTTGGCGAGGCTAGCAACGACGCCAAGGCGGCAGTTGGCATTCGCAAGCCCACCGCGCGCATGCCTGCGCGGGAGCGGCGCGCGCAGATTCTGGAGAAAGCTTTTGAGTTCTTTTCGGAGAACGGCCTCACGGCGCAGACCCGCGCTTTGGCCGACGCCTGCGGCGTCTCGCAACGCCTGCTGTACAGCGTGTTTCCAAGCAAGGCGGACCTCATCAAGGCGGTGTATGAGACGGAGATTGCGGGGCCATTCAAGGCGGTGTGGTTTGCACGGCTGCGGGACAGGCAGGTGCCCCTGCGCGAGCGGCTGGTGAATTTTTATCGCGAGTATTACGACGCGATTCTGACGCGCAGGTGGTTACGGCTCTTTATTTACTCGTCACTGGCTGAAGTGGAAATTGCGCCGACTTACATCGCCGATGTGGTGCGCAACCTGCTGCAGATCATCACCGAGGAAGCCGCATTTGAAGCGGGCGTCAAGCCACCCGAGGAGCCCGCGCTGATGCAGGAACTGGGCTGGGTGTTGCACGGCAACATCTCCCACCTGGGCATCCGCCGGCATGTCTACAAGGACACGACTTCGGTGCCGGTTGACGTCGTCATCGAGATGCATGTGACTGCTTTTCTGGCGAGTATTCCGTTGTTGTGCAAACGGTGAGTTGTTTCCTCTGCGGGCTTTGGTACACCGCTGCTCTTTGATAGCAGCGCCTGCGGCGCTGAGAGCAAATAGCCGCGCTGGCGCGCGGTGTGCTGGCCACTTCATATGGTTTCTGCCCCGCAGGAAGGCGGGGGCGGGTACCTGCCTTCGTTCGTGTCCCCCGCGCTATGCGCTCCTCCTTTACCTCACTGCGGCAGGCACCCACCCCCGCCTTCCCGCTACACAGATTTTCGCGGACGAAGACAACCTCCGGGGCGCTGGGCGGAGCTTTGGGGTCGGATCGAAATTCAGGACAGTGATGTCTTCGAAGTGCGCGGTGTTGAACGAAATTTCGCTCCGACCCCAATGCGGTGAGACCAAGAGCCTTTTAGCCGCCAGCGCAAAACGTTTCTTACCCCGACCGCATTGG
>JACMQX010000035.1 GCA_014376765.1 Ramlibacter sp.
ACGCAGGGTTGCGCCAGGTTGCGCGCAATGATTTTTGCAAAGGCCTGGTCCAGCGTCTTGCGCGCCTCGCCTTCCAGCGTCACGCCCCGGTGTTGCGCCAGGTACCAGTCGGGAAAGAGCGCCAGCTCGCGGGCCAGCAGGGCTTCGTCATACGGCGGCAGAACGTCCGGGCGGGAGCCCAGCTGCCAGGTGATCAGGGCGTCTACCGCCTGCATGTACATGGCGTGGTTGGCCTGCTCGTCTTGCAGCTGGATCACTTCCATCATGGTCTGCGTGCCCAGGTCGTCCAGCAGCATGAAGCCCTGGGGCTCGTCCCAGGCCAGGATCTGCGGCACCAGCAAGCCGGCTTGCGCCATCAGGCCGCCGACTTTCACGAATGGCGCACAGTTCTCGCGCTCGGGAGGCGCGTCCATGATGATGCGGCTGCCCTCATTGGCGTCAATGCGCAGGTAGCGCCGGAAACTCGCATCGGCTGATGCAGGCCTGAGCGTGCCGGGTTTCAGGCCTTGCGGGCCGCTCAGGCCGGCAAGCCAGCTTTCAAAGGCCTGCTTGCGCGCCGCATCGGGCCAGTCCACCTGGGGCGGGCTGAAAGCATCACTGGGTAACCGGGTGATCGCTGCGGGATCGGACGGGGAGTGCGGGGGGTGGCTCATGGATAATCCATTCTACAAATCCAGGCCCCCTGGACCTCCCGCTGTGACTGCCCCTGACGGAAACCCCTTTCTGATGCAAGACAAAAAGCACAAGGCGCGTGGCGCCGGCTTTGCCCTGACGCCGGTTGCACTGGTCGCATTCGCATTGCTGCATGGCGCGGCGCATGCCCAGGCGCTGGCCCCAGTTGCCAGCGAGGACGCACCGCTGTCGCTCAAACGCAGTGGCCAGCTGGCCGAGGAAGTGCCCTCGGTCATCAGGAGGGAGCTGCCGACGTTCGTCACAGGCGGCAGTCTGCGCGCCCGCACGGACCTTGAAACCATGGTGGAGGGTGACGCCATGCTGCGACGGGGCGACACCGTCATCAAGGCGGACCGGCTCGAGTACTACCAGCCGGACGACCTGGCCAAGGCGCGCGGCAATGTCCACCTGAACAAGTCCGGCAACATCTATGACGGCACCTCGCTGGACCTGAAGGTGGATGCCTTTGAGGGCTTCTTCAACGACGCCCGCTACCGCTTCCTCAAAAACGATGCCTATGGTGAGGCCGACCGCGTCGACTTCATCGACGAGAAGCGCGCCATCATCCGCAACGCGACCTACACGACATGCCAGCGCCGCCCCGGCCCCAGCTGGATGCCCGACTGGATCCTTCGCGCCGCCAGCATCAGCATCGACAACGATGAGGAAATCGGACGTGCCCAGGGCGCCGTGTTGCGCTTCATGGACGTGCCCATCCTGTTGATTCCCGAGCTGAGTTTCCCGCTCAGCGACAAGCGCAAGTCCGGCTTCCTGCCGCCAACGTTTGCCATCGACAACGTCAACGGCCTGGACCTGACGATGCCGTATTACTGGAACATCGCACCCAATCGGGATGCGACGTTCTTCCCCGCCGTCATGAGCAAGCGTGGCATCAACCTGGGGACTGAATTCCGCTACCTGGAGAGCGACTACCGCGGCACTGACAGGCTGGACTTCATGCCGTCTGACCGCCTGCGCAACCGCAATCGCTGGGGATTGGCCGCGCTGCACACCGGGGTGTTGTCAACCGGGATTGCTGCCGTGCCCAGCTTGGGCGTCTACCTGAACGTCAACCGCGTGAGTGACGACAACTACTGGCGCGACTTCTCCCGCAGCAGCGCGTCACTGACGCAGCGCCTGCTGTCCAGCGACGCGCAGCTGTCCTGGGCGCGGGGGAATTTCTCGACCGGGCTGCGCGCCCTCAAGTGGCAGACCCTGCAGGATGTGGCGTCGCCGATTGTTCCGCCGTACGACCGGTTGCCGCAGGTGACCGGTCGCTATTCTCGCTTTGGCGTGGGCGGTTTTGACTTCTCGGTGGACGGCGACTACACGCAATTCCAGGCAGCGCGCGCGCTGACCGGGCAGCCCAATGCCAAGCGCACATTCGCGCTGGCGCAGGTCAGCCGCCCGTGGCAGGCGCCGGGCTGGTTCTTCACACCAAAATTCCAGTTGAATGCGACGAACTACCAGTTCGACGCGCCCCTGGCCAATGGCGCGACCACCGCCAGCCGAATCCTGCCCACCGTCACCTTGGACAGCGGCCTGGTCTTTGAACGCAATACGGCCCTGTTTGGCCGCAGCTTGCGCCAGACGCTGGAGCCACGCGCGTTCTATGTCTACACGCCTTACCGTGACCAGTCGCTGCTGCCCAACTACGACTCGGGCGCCAATGACTTCAACTTCGCGACCATCTATACCGGGAACGCGTTTGCCGGCAATGACCGCATCTCCGACAACAACCTGCTGACGCTGGGCGTCACGAGCCGCTTGCTGAATGCGGAAACCGGTGCGGAAGCAGTGCGCGTGGGCATTGCCCAGCGCCTGCGCTTCAAGGATCAGCTCGTCACCTTGCCAGGAACGCCGGTGGTGTCCGACCGCCTGAGCGACCTCCTGGCGGGCGCGTCCATCAACTGGGACCCGAAGTGGACCTTTGACTCCACCGTCCAGTTCAACCCCAAGACGCAGCGCTCCATCCGCTCAACCATTGGCGGGCGCTACAGTCCCGGCAACTACCGCGTGGTCAGCGCCGCCTACCGTTACCAGCGCGACACCAGCACGGTCATCACCGGCAGCGAGCAGATCGATGTCGGCTGGCAGTGGCCCGTGAACGACCTGTGGGGCGACAAGGGGGTTGACCGCGGCGCAGGCGTTGGCCTGGGTGAAGGGCGCTGGTACAGCGTCGGCCGCATGAACTACAGCCTGCGCGACAGGAAGCTGGTCGATAGCATCATCGGCTTTGAGTACGATGCAGGATGCTGGATTGGCCGCGTGGTGGTCGAGCGGCTGCAAAGCAGCACGACCTCGGCGAACAAGAAGATCCTGTTCCAGCTTGAATTTGTCGGCTTCTCGCGCCTGGGCTCCAACCCGTTGCAGACCCTCAAGCAGAACATTCCGCGCTACCAGTACCTGCGCGAGCAGGTCACCAGCCCCAGCCGCTTCAGCAATTACGACTGAGAAAACCTATGACCAAACGCGCTTACCTGTTGCTGGCCTGCATGGCGGGCTTACTCGCCGCCACAGCGATCGATGCCCAGGCCCAGAGCCTGCGCGTCAGCCCCCAGATGGGGTCAGGCCTGGGCCCGGGCGCCCGCCCCGCTGACACGCAGCGCTCCGCAGATTACATCGTGGCGGTGGTCAACTCGGAGCCGATCACCAACAACGAGGTCCGCACCCGCCTGATTCGCGCCGAGCAGCAGATGGCGCAGCAGGGCGCGCCCATGCCGCCGCGCGATGAACTGGCCCGCCAGGTGCTTGAACGCCTCATCGTCGAGAAGGCCCAGCTCCAGCTCGCAAGGGACCAGGGGCTGAAGATCGAGGAATCCGTGATCGACCAGGCTGAACTGAACGTGGCGCGGCAAAACCAGGTCGACGTGACTGAATTGCGCCGGCGCATGGTGCTCGATGGGCTCCAGCTCAGCCAGTTCCGCGGGGACCTGCGCAACCAGCTGCTGCTCACCCGCCTGCGCGAGCGGGAGGTCGAGCCGCGCGTGAAGGTGAGCGATGCGGAGATTGACCAGTTCCTGCGCGACCAGCAGGGCAGCACCGACCTGTCGGCGATGGAGATCAACCTTTCGCAGATCCTGGTGCGTGTGCCTGAGGGTGCGAGTGAGGCGGACGTGAACGCAGCACAGGCCAAGGCCCAGAGCCTTGCCGGACGGATCCGTGCCGGCGAGGACTTCGGTGCCCTGGCGCGGCAGTTCTCCGACGCGCCCGATCGCGCCAACGGCGGTGTGCTGGGACTGCGCAATGCCGAGCGCTACCCGCCCTTGTTCATTGAGGCGACCCAGACCTTGCGGACGGGCGGCATTGCCGGGCCGGTTCGCTCGGGTGCGGGCTTTCACATTCTGAAGGTGATTGAAAAAATCCAGGGCGGCATGCCCAGCGTGAACATCACCCAGAGCCGGGCGCGCCACATTTTGCTCAGGCCCGGGCCGCAGCTGAGTGAGTCTTCAGCACGCGAACGTCTGGCTGATTTCAAAAAACGCATCGGCGCGGGCCAGGCCGATTTTGCCGCCCTTGCGCGTGAAAATTCTCAGGACGCAAGTGCGCGCGAAGGCGGCGACCTGGGCTGGGCCAACCCCGGCCAGTTCGTGCCCGAGTTCGACGACGCCATGGACAAGCTGAGCCCCGGCCAGATCAGCGACCCCATCACCTCGCGGTTTGGCGTCCACCTGATCCAGCTGATTGAGCGGCGTGACACGACGCTCAGCCAGCGCGAGCAACGCGACATCGCTCGCGGCCTCGTGCGCGAGAAGAAGCTCGACGAAGCCTACCTGACCTGGGTGCAGGAAGTGCGTGGCCGGGCCTATGTGGAGTTTCGCGAGCCGCCGCAGTGACGGAGCCCCCCGTGATGCGCACCGTGAAGCAGCTGTTGTGAAGCACATCCCACGCAAGCGCTTCGGCCAGCATTTCCTGTCTGATGGCAACATCATCGAAGCAATCGTCCAGGCGATTGCGCCAGAGGCCGGGCAGCCCATGGTCGAGATCGGCCCCGGACTTGCCGCACTGACCCAGCCGCTGGTTGAACGCCTGGGTCATCTCACCGTGATCGAACTGGACCGCGACCTGGCGGCCCGCCTGCGGCACCACCAGCAGCTCAGCGTCATTGAGTCTGACGTGTTGAAGGTGGACTTCCGCGCACTGGCGGCCACGCTGGTCAAACCGGACAGTAGCAAGCTCCGGGTGGTGGGCAACCTGCCCTACAACATCTCCACCCCGATCCTGTTTCATCTGCTGGAGTTCGCGGACATCATTGAAGACCAGCACTTCATGCTGCAAAAAGAAGTCATCGACCGCATGGTGGCGCGCCCCGCCACTAGCGACTATGGCCGCCTGAGCGTGATGCTGCAGTGGCGTTACGCAATGGAAAACGTGCTCTTCGTCCCGCCTGAATCGTTTGACCCGCCCCCGCGCGTTGATAGCGCCGTGGTCCGCATGGTGCCCCTGGCTGAGCCGGCGCCGGTCGATGTAGACCAGCTCAGCCGCATCGTTCAGGTGGCCTTCAGCCAGCGCCGCAAGCTGATGCGGCACACGCTGGGTAAATGGCTGGAGGAAAAAGGCTTCGCGGGCAGCTTTGATGTCCAGCGCCGCGCAGAGGAAGTGCCGGTTCATGAATACCTGGCGTTGGCCCAAGCGGTACACGCATAAAAAAAGCCCGTCAAAGACGGGCTTCAGTTCGGGAATGCGTGGATCCGGTTTAGCCGGTCCGCGCATTGCCCCCCAGTGAGGGGAAGCGGCCGTCAGGCCGCTTCGGGGGGTCATGCAGCACTTAGCCAATAGCCCGCGTTGAATGGACTGCTCATCCGCAGTGCCAGTGGCGACACATCCACCAACTTGTCGGTGGGCATCTTCTCGCCGCTTTCAGTCATCAGTTCAATGCCGGATACGGCAGTGCTGCCCGTTGCCTCGTTCGCCCGTTCTGCTTGGCTGGTGTGTGCAGAACGGGCTACAGAAAAGAATAGAAACATCTGAAGGGTATCTTGCGATCCCCCCAGTAGTCCGACGCGTCACGGAAAATGTCGAGCAGCTGTTCACGCGCTTCCTTGTCGAATTTGACGTTCGCAGGAATCTGCTCCAGCACCACGATAAAGCCGGGCTGCGGGCCCGATTTATGCAGCGGGTCGGTCATGCAGTCATACAGCGCATCAAAATTCTTGCCGAAGTGGGCCGGAAAAGTGAACTGCTGGGCGATGAGATCAAGCACGTCCTGCTTGCTTTGCGCATTGGCAAGGCTGGCATACAAAAAATGCTGGCCCAGCGCCTGCGCGGCTTCCTGCAGGTCTTGCACGCGGAAGGCGCGGATCGACTGCACGATGTTGGGTCTTGTAGTACGAAGCGGCATGTCCATCTCCGCGTCTCTTTCCATAGTCAAAGTGGCATCCGGAGTGTGGAACCGGGTCACGGGGCTAAATAAATTCACTCGACAATCCTTCGAAAACTTGCGTAATGGTCGCCTGTGTAATAGCAGGCGTCCGGAATTCTTGGCGGCCCACCGCATACGATGCGCCGGGCGCCCCGGGTACGAGACCCCGGGGTCTCAACGGTGTACTCGCGGTAGTAGCCGCGCTGCTTTGCGGGCAACAACCGCTCGCGATTGCCAAATACGACGCCATCCCTGTCATGGGCGAACGGGCCGCCTTTGCGGATCAACTCCCTGGTTTCCTGTCCCTGTCTGGGTAGCTCGGCCAATGAGATCGTTGTCGTGGCCGCATGAGAATCTTCGTGCCCTGGACCTTTTGCCTGCACCAGACTGGGGCCTGAAAAGACGAGTCCCAGCAGAAAGCTGGTGAGTACAAACTTGGAAAATTCAAACCGCGCCATCTACTCAAAACTTTCTATAAGAAGCGCCTGGAAACTCCGGGTTAACCCGCAGTTTCAAGACCGCTAGTGTGACGCATCTCACCCGAAAACGCAAGCGGCTGCTCAAAAAATGAGCAGCCGCGTAGGGCCATCACTTGCGCAATAGCCAGAATAAAGTTAGCACAAGCTTTCTAATCCGGGCTTATCGCGCCGCATTCGCATCAGCCACCGTCAAGGCTGTCATGTTGACGATTCGGCGCACAGTGGTGGAGGCTGTCAGGATGTGCACCGGTTTGGCGGCGCCCAGCAGGACGGGGCCAATGGCGATGTTCCCGCCCGCGGCTGTCTTGAGCAGGTTGTAAGAAATATTGGCTGCATCGATATTGGGCAATACCAGAAGGTTGGCGTCGCCTGCCAAGGTGCTGTGGGGCATCACCTGCGCGCGCGCCGCGCCATCCAGTGCCACATCCCCGTGCATCTCCCCGTCCACCTCAAGCCAGGGCGCCTGGGTTCGAAGCAGATCCAGCGTCTGGCGCATCTTGATTGCGCTGGGCTGGTTGCTGCTGCCAAAGTTCGAGTGGGACAGCAAGGCCACTTTGGGCTTGATGCCAAAGCGCAACATCTCGCCGGCCGCCATTTCGGTGATCTCGGCCAGCTGTTCGGCCGTCGGGTCGTAGTTGACGTGCGTGTCCACGAGGAACACCTGGCGGTCAGGCAGCAACAGGCCGTTCATGCAGGCATAGGTGCAGACGCCAGCGCGCTTGCCAATGACCTGGTCGATGTAGTGCAAGTGCATCGCCGTATTGCCCCAGGTGCCGACGATCATGCCGTCGACTTCATCCTTGTGCAGCAGCATGGCGCCGATCAGCGACAGGCGCCTGCGCATCTCGATCTTGGCCATTTGCGCTGTGACGCCCTTGCGCTCCGTCATGCGGTGGTAGGTCTGCCAGAAGTCGCGGTAGCGATGGTCCTGCTCGACATTGACGATGTCGTAGTCGATGTCGCTCTTCAGCCGCAGCCCGAACTTCTCGATGCGCTGGGCGATGACCTCCGGGCGCCCGATCAGCGTGGGGCGGGCAACGCCTTCATCCACCACGATCTGGGCTGCGCGCAGCACGCGCTCTTCCTCGCCCTCGCAGTAAGCGACGCGTTTTTTCAGTGCCGCCTTGGCCGCCATGAAAATCGGTTTCATCGTCGTGCCTGAGGCATAAACAAAGCTTTGCAGCTTGTCCCGGTAGGCGTCCATGTCCTTGATAGGCCGCTGGGCCACGCCGCTGTCAGCGGCGGCCTGGGCCACGGCTGGCGCGATCTTCATCATCAGGCGCGGATCAAACGGCTTGGGGATCAGGTACTCAGGGCCAAAGGCCAGCTTTTGCCCCACATAGGCGGCCGCCACCACCTCGCTCTGCTCGGCCTGTGCCAGTTCAGCAATCGCATGCACCGCCGCAATTTCCATCTCATCGGTGATGGTCGTGGCGCCGCAATCCAGCGCGCCGCGGAAGATGTAGGGGAAGCACAGGACGTTGTTGACCTGGTTCGGGTAGTCGGTGCGGCCGGTGGCCATGATCGCATCGGGGCGCACGGCCTGTGCATCTTCGGGCGAGATCTCGGGGTTCGGATTGGCCAGCGCAAAGATCAGTGGGCGCGCCGCCATTTTCGCGACCATGGGCGCCTTCAGCACACCGCCGGCCGACAAGCCAAGGAACACGTCCGCCCCTTCAATCACTTCGCCCAGCGTGCGCTGCGAGGTTTTCTGCGCGAAGAAAATCTTGTCCTCGTCCATCAGTTCGGTGCGGCCCTCATAGACTACGCCTGCCAGGTCGGTCACAAACACGTTTTCGCGCTTGAGCCCGACTTTAAGTAGCAAGGTCAGGCAGGCCAGCGCTGCGGCACCGGCGCCAGAGGTCACCAGCTTCACGTCGCCGATGTTCTTGCCCACCACCTTCAGGCCGTTGAGCATGGCCGCCGCCACGGTGATGGCCGTGCCGTGCTGGTCGTCATGGAACACCGGAATCTTCAGGCGCTTGCGCAGTTCGCGCTCGACATAAAAGCAGTCAGGCGCCTTGATGTCTTCCAGGTTGATCGCGCCAAAGGTGGGCTCCAGCGCGGCAATGACTTCAACCAGCCGGGCCGGGTCCTTTTCGTTGATCTCGATGTCAAAGACGTCCACACCGGCAAACTTCTTGAACAGGACGGCCTTGCCCTCCATCACCGGCTTGGAAGCCAGGGGCCCAATGTCGCCCAGGCCCAGCACCGCTGTGCCGTTGGTGATGACGGCCACCAGATTGCCGCGGCTTGTGTACTTGTAGGCGTTGTTGGGGTCCTTGACGATCTCTTCGCAGGGCGCGGCCACACCGGGCGAATAAGCCAGCGACAGGTCATGCTGGTTGATAAGCTGCTTGGTCGCCGCAATGGCGATTTTTCCGGGGGTGGGGAACTCGTGGTATTCGAGCGCGGCGCGGCGCAGTTCCGCGCGTTTTTCGTCTTGGGTGACCTGGTCGGCGGTGGGCATAAGAAAGAGTCTCCAGCTTTTGTCACAGCTTAATCCACGCCAGGTGAACGCCGTTGGTTTTCATGAGGATCCGCGATTATGGGCGCGCGTCAGAGGCAAACCCTATTAGGTGTTTGTGCGTAAAAGACAAGGCACTTTTACCTTTCGAAGCGCGACTGATCAGCGGCCGCGCCAGGGCAGGGTAGACGCGATCAGCGCACGGGCTCCTGCCCGAGCAAGGCCGACAGCTCATGACCGCGCGCCACCAGCGCCTTGGCCATTACCTGGATCCGCGCCGCGTCCAGCCTCACGTCAGGCCCGAACACGCCGATCGAGCCGGCCACATGTTCGCCCCGGTCAAAAAACGGCACGGCAACTGCAATCGCGCCCTTGATCAACTCGTTGTGGCTGAGCGCATAGCCGCGCTTGCGGATTGCCTTGAGTTCGGCTGCCAGTGGCGCGGGCCGGGTGTCTAGCCCGTCGCACAGCCGTGCGAGGGCCTCGGGGGGTGTGTCAGTCCACGCCAGGATGGCCCGGCCGCTGGCGCCGCGGACGATGCGCTCGCTGTAGCCCACACCGCGTTTGAAGCTGAGCGGCTGTGAACTCTGCATCTCGGCAATGCACAGCCGCATCGTGCCTTGCGGGACAAAGAGCGAGACGGTCTCACCTGTTTCATGCCAGATGGCGCGCATGACGGGCTGCGCCACCTGGGCAATGTCCAGGCTGGCCGACCAGGCCCACGACAGGCGGGCCACCGCCGGCCCGAGCCGGAAGCGCTGCGGCTCCCCGCTGGCGGTGACAAAGCCCTTTTCCTGCAGGGTGTAGAGCAGGCGATACAGCGTGGGGCGGCTGAGGTCCACGCGCTTCAAGATCTCGCTGACCGTGAGTTCGTAATCGCCGGCGCTGAAGGCCGAGAGGATGTCCAGCGCCCGGCCCACCGCGCGGACGCCGTCGCCCGGTTTTTCCTTGTCTTTGTCCGTGCTGGTTTGTGCCATTGGGGTCTTTCCACACGATTTTGAGCCGCATCCATATAATGGACACCATTATCACCAGATGGACAAGGCTGCATCAGACAGCCATTGAACAACCGCCACAGGAGACAGAAAAGATGAAGTTCCCCGTTACGAATAAAGCCCGTCGGACCGTGCTCGGCCTCGCCGCCCTCGTACTGATCGCCAACGCCCCGGCCTTTGCGCAAGACAGCTACCCCGACAAGCCCATCCGCATCGTGGTGGGCTTTCCCCCGGGCGGTACCAACGACATCCTCGCTCGCACCTTGTCCATCAAGCTGGGGGAAAAATTCAAGCAGTCCTTCGTGGTGGACAACAAGCCTGGCGCCAACTCGGCCATCGGCAACGACATCGTCGCCAAGGCCAAGCCCGATGGCTACACCTTGCTGGTCTCGTCCAGTGGCGGCCTCACTGTCAACCCGGTGCTGATGACCAACCTCGCCTATGACCCCGTCAAGGACTACGAGCCGATTGCGCTGCTCGGCTCGTTCCCGCTGGTCGTCACGATAAACCCGGCCCTGCCCGTCACCACCCTGGCGGGGCTGGTGGAGTACGCCAAGAAAAACAAGGGCGGTTCGCTGGACCACGGCGTGGCTACCTCATCTTTCCAGCTGGTCGCTGAATCACTGGCCAACACTGCGGGTATCAAGTTCAACCACATAAACTACCGGGGCTCTGGCCCCACGGTGATTGCGCTTATCGGCGGTGAAATAGAGGTCGCGGTGCTCGACAGCGCAGCCGTCATGACGCAGGTCAAGGCCGGCAAGCTGCGTGCCCTTGCTGTCACCACAGCCAAACGCTCAGCCGCCTTGCCGGACCTGCCGACCGCCGCCGAATCGGGCCTGCCCGGTTATGACGTGCCGATCTGGACGGCGCTGATGGCACCCAAGGGCACGCCCGAGCCGGTGCTGGCCAAGCTGCGCAATGCGGTCAGGGAGATCCTGGCCGAGAAAGACACCGTCGACAAACTCCAGGCCCTTGGCATGGACCCGGGCAACACCGATGGCCCGGCCTTGATGAAGCGCATCAGTGCCGACATCTCCCGTTGGGCTGCCGTGGCCAAGACGGCCAACATCAAAGCGGAATGACGGGCGCCATGCCTGTGGAAGCTGCAACAGAACAAACGCGATGAACTACGACAGTCTGATCGACATCGACCACGGCAAGATCAGCCGCGAGATCTTCTCGGCCAAGGCGATCTTTGATGAAGAGCTGGAAAAGGTCTTCACCCGCGCCTGGCTGTTTGTAGGCCATGAAAGCCTGATCCCCAACCCCGGCGACTTTTTCACCTCGCGCATGGGCGCGGAGTCCGTCATCCTCGCGCGGGACAAAAAGCAGCAGATCCACGTGTTCCTCAACTCATGCCGCCACCGCGGCATGAAGGTCTGCCAGTACGACCAGGGCAACACGCAGCTGTTCACCTGCCCCTACCACTCCTGGAGCTACACCACCGAGGGCAAGCTCTTTGGCGTGCCGCAGTTCAAGGCCCTTTATGAGGGTTGCCTGCAAAAAGAAGACTGGTCGCTGATCGAGGTGGCCAAGCTCGTCAACTACAAGGGCAGCATCTGGGCAACGTGGGACAAGGACGCGCCCGATTTCCTCACTTACCTGGGGGGCGCCAAAGAGCACCTGGACCTCGCGCTGGACTGCCGCGACGGACGCGAGGGCGGCTCCGAAGTGCTGCTGGGCGTGCACAAGTGGATCATTCCCTGCAACTGGAAATTCGCAGCCGAGAACTTCCTGGGCGATACGTACCACAACGTGAGCCACCGCTCGGTGGACCTGATCGGCATCGGACCGAGCGCCGAGGCGGGCGTGAAAGGCCGGCGCGACACCGAGCTTGAATTTGCCCAGCACCTGTGGGTGAACTTTCCCGGCGGCCACGGGGTTCACAGCGCCATCGTCCCGGAGAACTCGCCCTTTGTGAACACCTTCCAGAATGACCCCGTCGTCGGCGAATACTTCCGCCACTGCCATGAAGAACGCCAGCGGCTGCTGGGAGAAAAGGCGCGGCTCGTTCCCTTTGTTGGCACCATCTTTCCGAATGCGTCGTTTCACGGCAAGCAGCCGCGCTCCATCTGCGTGTGGCATCCGCATGGCCCGGAGTCGACCGAAGCCTGGCGTTTTTTCCTGGTGGACAAGGACGCACCGCAGGAGGTCAAGGACTTCATGCGCATGTACTACATGCGCTACTCGGGCCCGGCTGGCATGACCGAGCAGGACGACATGGAAAACTGGAACTACGCCACAGCCGGCAGCCGCGGCGTCATCGCCAAACGCTACCCCTACAACTACCAGCAGTCGCTGGGCAAGGTGGAGCCGGCAGGCAGCGGCCCGGTGGCCGGCAACGTCAGCCTGCAGGTCAGTGAAGAAAACCCCAGGCAGTTCTATCGCAGCTGGCGCGACTACATGAACAAGGCGGACTGGGACGTGCTGCTGCAAGGGAACTCAGCACCAGCACCAGCCCCCGGCGCCGGGGTAGCGGGCTGAGATGGCCGTCGTCATCGTCACTGGCGGCACCTTCGGCATTGGCCAGGCCGTCACCGTATTGCTGGCGCAGCGGGGCCACCAGGTCATCGCGCTGGGGCTGGCTGCACCGCAGGTGTCGAGCACGGCTGAAGGCATAGAAAGCGTGCGCGAGGCGCTGTCGCGCGAGGGCCTGCACGCCGATGTGCTGGAGGCTGATGTGTCCAACGCCGCCGACGTGCAGCGCGCAGTGACCTACGCCTTGGACCGTTTCGGCTGCATCGACGGCCTGGTCAACAACGCCGCGATCGGCCCGCTGGGCACCGTGCTGGACACGCCCGAAGAACTGTGGGACCGCATCATCGACGTGAACCTGAAGGGCGCGTACCTGTGCAGCCGTGCGGTGATCCCGCAGATGGTGGCGCAAGGCGGCGGAGCCATCGTCAATGTGGGTTCGGGCGCCGGCTGGGGCAAGCCCAACATGGCGGCCTACGCCAGCTCCAAGGGCGGCATGGTAGCGCTCACCATGGCCATGGCCTACGACCACTTCCACGACCACGTTCGCGTCAACATGGTGATCCCCGGCGGTGGCGGCATCGTCACTGGAATGAGCGTGGGCCGCTTCGGCGGTGATGTTGACAAATTCACCAGCAGGGCCTCGCCCGGCACGGCGGCGGGCCGGGTCGCCACGGCAATGGACATTGCCAAACCGGTGGCCTTTTTGCTCTCGGACGATGCAGCCGTGATCTCCGGCACCGTGCTGGACGTGGGCTGCTTTGCAAACCAGGGCGGGCCTGTGCCTGCGCGACCATAAAAGGAGTGGCGCCCATTCAAGCGCGAACACCCCAAAAACCTGTCATCCCGGACTTGATCGGCTTAAGGCCGGGACGACAGCCAAGTAAGTGCACCTCACCTTCAAAGCGTCACCCGCATGGATACGACCACACTACCGCCCCCGACCGCAAGCGTTGCGAGCGAAGCTCCCGCTCCAACGCTCGTCCGTGACCTGCGCTACTTTCAGCTGCGCCAGGAGGTGGAAGAGTTCCTTTACGAAGAGGCCGAGTTGCTCGACCAGCGCCGCTACCTCGAATGGCTGGACACGCTGGCCGAAGACCTCGTCTACTTCATGCCGATGAAGCGCAACGTCAAGTTCGGCCGCCATGCGCAGCAGGAAGACACGCGCTTTGAGAAGGACATGAGCTGGATGAATGAGGGCAAGTGGACGCTGCGCAAGCGCGCCGAGCAGATCCTCACCGGTGTGCACTGGGCCGAAGAGCCGCTCTCACGCGTGTGCCACATGGTGAGCAACGTGCAGCTCACGGCGATTGAGGACGCCACCCCCGGGGCAGAGCGGCTCAAGGTGCGAAGCCGCTTCCTCATTTATCAGAACCGTGTTGAATATGAGCAGTACTTCTTCGTTGGCAAGCGCAATGATGTGCTGCGCCGCGAGGGCGGCCGCTGGCTGCTGGAGCGGCGCGAGATCTGCCTCGACCAGAACGTGCTGCTGGCCAAAAACCTCACCGTATTTTTTTAGGAAAGACCGCGTCATGCCCGTACACCTCATGGACCTTCAACCCGGCCAGCGGCTGGTGCTCAAGAACAAGGCCATCGCTGAAGTCATCGACAACATGGGCGACGGCATCTGGGTGCAGGTCCGCTACCTGGAATCAGCCGCCGACCCTTCCATCGTCGGCGACGAAGAGCTGTGCCATTGCGAAGAAGTGGTGGGCCTGCTCGAAGCCGGGAGTGCCGCATGAGCACGTCCGCCCCAGGCACAACCGCCGCACCGACCTCTGCACCCAGCCAGGTCATCCAGACCCAGGTCCTCATCGTTGGCGCCGGCCCGGTCGGACTGTCCATGGCCATGGACCTCGCCCAACGCGGCATCCAGGTGGTGATTGCCGAGACGCGGCACCGCGGCGAGCCGCCCAACGTCAAGTGCAACCATGTGGCCGCGCGCACCATGGAGATATTCCGCCGGCTGGGTATCGCAGCGGAGATTCGCGCCAGCGGCCTGCCCGCGGACTATCCGCACGATGTGGCCTACCGCACCTCGTTCACAGGCACGGAGCTCTCACGCATTCCCATCCCCTGCCGGCGCGACCGCTTCACCACCACCGAAGGCCCCGACACTGGCTGGCCCACGCCGGAGCCGCCGCACCGCATCAACCAGATTTACCTGGAACCTATCCTGTTCAAACATGCAGCGGCGCTTCCCGGCGTGCGCATCCTCAACCGCACCTCGATCGACGACTTCAGCCAGGACGAGAGCGGCGTCACCGCCACCGGCCACAGCCTGAACACCGGCGAGCGCATCGAACTGCGCTGCGACTACATGGTGGGCTGCGATGGCGGCCGCTCGCCCACACGCAAGAAAATTGGCGCGAAGCTGTCGGGTACCGACGTGGTGGGCCGCGTGCAGTCCACCTACCTGCGCGCGCCGGACCTGCTTTCACGCATCGCGCATAAAGGCATGGCGCCGGCCTGGGCCACCTTTGCGCTCAACACCCGCCGCTGTGGCAACGTGTATGCGATTGACGGCCGCGAAACCTGGCTGGTGCACAACTACCTGCTCGAAGATGAACTTGAGTTCGACTCGGTTGACCGGGACTGGGCGATCCGCCAGATCCTCGGCGTGGGAAGCGACTTCGAGTACGAGATTTTGTCAAAAGAAGACTGGGTGGGCCGCCGCCTCGTGGCCGACAAATTCCGCGAGCGCCGCGTCTTCATTTGCGGTGACGCGTCTCACCTGTGGATTCCCATGGCCGGTTACGGCATGAACGCAGGGATTGCCGATGGGATGAACCTGTCGTGGCTGCTGGCTGCCACGCTCGCCGGCTGGGCGCCACCGGCGATTCTTGACGCGTATGAAGCAGAGCGCAAACCGATCACCGAGCAGGTCTCGCGCTTTGCAATGAACCATGCACTGGCCCTGCAGAAGGAGCGCCAGGCGGTGCCCGCAGGCATCGAGTTGCCCGGGGCTGCAGGTGACGCGTTGCGTGCTGCCACCGGCCGCACGCTGTACGACCTGAACGTGCAGCAGTACTGCTGTGCAGGGTTGAACTTCGGCTACTTCTATGAGGACTCGCCCATCGTCGCGGGCGATGGCGAGGCGGCTCCGCCTTACACCATGTACACCTTCACTCCCTCCACCGTGCCGGGTTGCCGCACGCCGCATGTCTGGCTCGCCGACGGCCGCTCGCTGTATGACGCCATGGGTGACGGCTACACGCTGCTGCGCAAGGACCCGCTGATGGACGTGACGCCGCTTCTAGAGGCTGCAGCCCAGTGCGGCATGCCGCTGCGCGTGGTGGACCTGACGGGCGACGAGGCGAACAGGCTCTACCCGCAAGCCCTGGTGCTGTCGCGGCCCGACCAGCATGTGGCGTGGCGCGGCAATCATCTGCCGGACGACGCTGCGCAACTCATCGACCACGTGCGCGGCGCAACGGTTGTCATGGCCTGAGTTGTCATGGCCTTGGTTGTGATCCCGGCTCAAGGCCGGGATGACAGGCATTTAACAGGAGACAGACATGCAGACAAAACGCAAATTCCCCGGATCAGCCATCGCAGCAGCGCTCGGCCTGAGCCTCACCCTGTCACTTGGCGCACAAGCGCAAACAGCTGCCTGGCCAGACCACGCCATCACCCTCGTCGTGCCCTTCGCGCCCGGCGCCTCGGCCGATGCACTGGCGCGCCTGCTGGCCACCGAGTTGTCGGCGAGTCTGGGCAAGCCGGTGGTGGTGGACAACCGTCCCGGCGCCGGCGGCGCCACCGGCCTCATAGCAGTGTCCAAGGCGCCAGCGGACGGCTACATGCTCGGCATGGGTGCAACAGGCGCCATCACCATCAACCCGAACATCCCCGACGCACCACCGCTCGATCCGCAAAAGCAGCTCGCGCCGATTGCCAAGGTGGCGGACATTCCGCTGGTGCTGGTGGCCAGTCCCAAGTCAGGCTTCAAGACAGTCAGGCAGGTCATGGATGCAGCGCGGGCCAAGCCCGATGCACTGTCCTATGGCTCTACCGGCATCAACACCGCGCAGCACCTGTCCGGCGAACTCTTCAACCAGCTGGCCAAGACCAGGCTGGTGCATGTGCCCTATCGGGGCAGCGCGCCCGCGGTAACCGATGTGCTGGCCGGCACCACGGCGCTGGCCATGGTGGACTTGACCTCTGCCTACCCGCATGTGAAGGCCGGCACCCTCAGTGCAGTGGGCGTGACCAGTGCGAATCGCAGCATCGCCGCACCCGAAATTCCCACGCTGGCTGAAGGCGGCCTCACGGGTTATGCAGCCGGTGCGTGGATGGGCCTGTTCGCCCCGGCCGGGCTGCCCCCGGCGCTGGCCACGCGCCTGAGCAAGGAAGTGCAGGCCATCATCGCCCGGCCCGAGATTCAGGCTCGCATGATGGCGCTGGGCGTGGAGCCGGCCTATCTGGACAACGTGGCGTTCCGCGGCTTCATTGCAACGGAGTCCACGCAATGGAAAAACCTGATTGCGACATTGCCGGCTGCGGCGGTCAAATAAAGCCCCGGGAAAGCCAACACCATGAATGCCCAGACCCACACCCTGCCCCCGCCGCCTGCAGGCACCGATGCCGCCGAATGGGCGCTGCGCCTTGAACTGGCGGCCTGCTACCGCCTGTTCGACTGGCTGGGCTGGACGGAGCTGATCTTCAACCACATCACCGCGCGGGTGGAAGGCGCACCCGGCGGCGATGCGCATTACCTTATCAACCCCTACGGCCTGCATTACGCAGAGGTGACTGCGTCCAATCTCGTCAAGATCAACCTGGCCGGTGTGGTGCAGGACGGCAACCCGCACCCGGTTAATGCGGCAGGCTTCGTTATCCACAGCGCCATCCATGCGGAGCGTGATGATGCGCACTGCATCATGCACACCCACACCACGGCCGGTTGCGCAGTGTCCTGCAAGGAGGCAGGCCTTCGGCACGACAACTTCTACAGCGCCATGATGTATGGCGACGTGAGCTACCACGCTTATGAAGGCGTCACCACCAGCCTGGACGAGCAACCCCGCCTGGTCGCCTCCCTTGGCAGCCGCAACCACCTGATCCTGCGCAACCATGGCCTGCTGGCTGTGGGGGCCGACATCCCGGGCGCCTTCAACCGCCTGTGGACGCTGCAGCGCGCCTGCGAGATCCAGCTGGCCAGCGATGCGGGCGCGGGCTCCAACACCCAGATCGCCACCGATGTGCTGGCGCGGGTGCCCGCCACGCGGCTGGGCGGCAGCACGGGGCGGGCCGCCACCAACCGGCTGGCGTTTGAAGCCATGCTGCGGCGCGCCGGGATTTCGCGCGCGGAACTGGCCTGAAACATGGGCTGGGGCTGACGCATTTCCCCCGGGGGCGGGCGTGCCCTTGAAAGTTGACAGGACTTGCCTGTGGCGGAAGCTTCCCGGTTTATGCTCTGCCTGTCACCACCAAGGAGCGCGGCCATGTCACTGATGGACTTCATCAAGAAACAATTCATCGACGTCATCCAGTGGACGGAGGATGCCGACGGCACGCTGGCCTGGCGCTTTCCCATGGCCGACATGGAAATACAGAACGGCGCTTCACTCACCGTGCGCGACACCCAGATGGCGGTGTTCGTCAATGAAGGCAAGATTGCCGACGTGTTCGGCCCCGGCATCTACAAGCTCACCACCCAGACGTTGCCGGTGCTGACCAACCTCAGGAACTGGGACAAGCTGTTTGAATCGCCCTTCAAGAGCGAGGTTTACTTCTTCAGCACCCGCCAGCAGACCGACCAGAAGTGGGGCACGCCGCAACCCGTCACCATCCGCGACAAGGACTTCGGCGCAGTGCGTGTGCGGGCGTTCGGCAACTACAGCTTCCGGGTGGCCGACCCCAAACTGTTCTATCAGGAGATATCGGGAACCCGTGAGGCCTACACCGTGGCCGAGCTGGATGGCCAGCTGCGGGGCCTGGTGTTGCAGAACATCTCGAACGCAGTGGCCGCCAGCGGCATTCCGTTTCTTGATCTTGCGGCTAACCAGATGGCCTTTGCGCAGGCGCTGACGGCGCAGCTGGTGCCAGAGTTTGCCAAGCTGGGTATCGACATCGAGTCGCTCACGGTGCAAAGCATTTCGCTGCCCGAAGAGCTGCAGAAAATCCTCGACCAGAAAATCGGCATGGGCATGGTCGGCAACGACATGGGCAAGTTCATGCAGTACCAGACGGCGCAGGCCATCCCGAAGTTCGCAGAAAGCGCAGGGCAGGGCGGCGGTGTAGCGGGTGACGCGATGGGTCTGGGCGCGGGCCTGGCCATGGGTCAGGTGTTGGCGCAAAACCTGCAGAAGGGCTTGGGCGGTGTGGCTGGCGGTGATGCTGCTCCCGCTCCCGCAGCCGAAGCTGCTGCGCCTGCTCCATCCGCAGTCGCCGTCGTCAGCGCTGCCGACGTCATGACCACGCTTGAAAAGCTGGGCGAACTCAAGGCCAAGGGCATCCTGACGGCTGAAGAATTTGATGCCAAAAAAGTCGAGCTGCTGAAGAAGCTCGTGTAGCCTGGCCCTGCCTTTCCCCCAGCGGGGGAGGGAAGTTGACAACCTTCATGGCCACCCTCGACACCCCGCAACGCGCCTACCAGGCACCCTGCCCGGGCTGCGGCGCGCCTGTTGAATTCAGGAGCGCGCAGTCGGCGTTTGCCGTGTGCCCGTATTGCCAGAGCACCGTGGCGCGCCAGGGCGAGACACTGTCGCGCATCGGCAAGATGGCCGAGCTGTTTGATGATTTCTCGCCCCTGCAGCTCATGGCGGCCGGCAAGTTCAAGGACCAGGCCTTCACCCTAGTTGGCCGTTTGCAGTACCGCTACCGCGAGGGCACCTGGACCGAGTGGCAGGCCATGTTTGATGATGGCCGTATCGTCACCCTGGCTGAGGACAACGGCGCCTATGTGTTCGCCGAGCCCGCCAGCCTGCAGCGCGAGGCGCCGCCCGCTGCGAGTTTTCGCGTGGGTGCCACCACCTCGGTTGGCGGGCGGCAGTTTTCTGTGGCGTCCAACGAGCAGGTCTCGCTGATATCGGCGCAGGGCGAGCTGCCGCACCTGCCGGCGCTGGGCGCCCCCTTTGCCATGGTCGAGCTGCGCAATGCGGACGGCGTGGTGCTCAGCATCGACTACAGCCGCACGCCACCCGAGGTGGTGATGGGCACTGCCGTCATGCTGGACGCGCTGCAAATGTCGGGGCTCAAGGAAGGCTCGACCAAAGATGAGAAAGGCCGCCAGTTCAGCTGCCCGAATTGCGGCGCACCAGTGGCGGTGACGCTCGCAGCCAGCAAGTCCATCACCTGCAGGTCCTGCAACAGCATCATCGACCTGACGCAGGGCCTGGCCGCGGAGATCAGCCATGCCGAGCAGCATGAGCCCGTCAAGCCGCTGATCGAACTGGGCACCATCGGCCAGCTGCAGGGCTTGTCGTGGCAGGTGGTGGGTTTTCAGCACCGCATGGGCCATGACCCGCAGGACAGCGACGAGCAATTCGGCTGGACCGAGTACCTGCTGTACAACCGCAAGCGCGGTTTCAGCTTCCTGGTGGATTCGGAAGAAGGCTGGAGCGTGGTCAAGCCCGCCACTGGCGCGCCGGTGCTCAATGAAAGCGGCCAGAACGCAACCTACCTGGGCCGCCGCTACAACCTCAAGTACAGCTACGAGGCCGAGACCACCTATGTGGCCGGCGAGTTTTACTGGCAGGTGGAGAGGGGCCAGAAAACCTTCAACCGCGACTTCGAATCCAAAGGCAGTGTGCTCTCGCGTGAGGAAACGCCGCGTGAAGTGACCTGGTCGGCCGGCGACAAGGTGGACAGCGAGGCCGTAGCCAAGGCCTTCAAGCTCGAGGCCCGCAAGGACCTGCTCGAACGCGCCGATGCATCGCCGGTGAGCGCATCGGGCGGTATGGGCTGCATTACGGTGATCGTGCTGTTCGCGATCATCATGGTGATGCTCCTGTTCCTGGGCCGTTGTACGCGCTGCGACCCGGCGCGGGAGAACTGCGCGTCGTCCTCATCGGGCGCGCGCAGCGCCGGCGGCGCTTACGGCGGCTTCTCAGGCGGTGGCGGTCATAAATGAATTTTTCTGGAGAACCTCATGGAACTTGACTGGTTGAAACCCGGAGTCGTTTTCGGCTCCATCCTCTACGCGCTGATTGGCGTCATCGTGTTCTGGCTGTGCTTCATCATCATTGACAAGTTCACCCCGTATCAGTTGTGGCATGAACTGGTGGACAAGCAGAACACAGCGCTGGCTATCGTGGTTGCTGCGATGTGCCTGGGCGTTTCCATCATCGTGGCAGCAGCGATCCATTGAGGCCCTCCATGGCAGCTCCGCGGCCGATGGAAGTCGCGCTGCTGGCCTCGGTCTTCGTGGTCGCGGCCTGCGGCCTTGTGTATGAACTTGCAGCCGGTGCGCTGGCTTCTTATCTGCTGGGCGACTCGGTCCTGCAGTTTTCCACTGTCATCGGGACCTATCTTTTTGCGATGGGCGTGGGCTCTTATCTGTCGCGGTTTTTTGTGCGGCAATTGCCTGCACACTTTTTGAGGATCGAGCTCATGGTGGCGCTGGTGGGCGGCGCCTTGCCTGCCGTGCTGTTCATTGCCAATGCCTACATCCCCGGCTCATTCCGCTTTCTGCTGTATGCGCTGGTGCTTCTGGTGGGAGTGCTGGTCGGCCTCGAGATCCCGCTGGTGATGCGCATCCTTAAGCGCGACGTCGCGCTCAAGGAGCTGGTGTCGCAGGTGCTCACCTATGACTATCTTGGCGCGCTGGCTGTGTCGGTGGCTTTTCCGCTGGTGCTGGTGCCGCAGCTGGGGCTGATCCGCACCGGCCTGCTGTTTGGGGTGATGAATGCGGCTGTGGCGCTTTGGGCCTTGTGGCTGTTTCGCGGCGAGCTGCGCCAGCTTCGCCTGCACGCTCTGGCCTGCCTGTTGACCTTGGGCGCGCTGGTGGCCGGCTTTGCCGGGGCCGACCACATCACCACGCTGGCGGAGGACAAGTTCTACCAGGACGGCATCGTCTTCACCGCCACCTCGCCCTACCAGCGCATCGTGGTCACCAATGGCCGCAGCGGACATCGCCTGTTCCTGAACGGCAACCTGCAGTTCGCCGAGCGCGACGAATACCGCTACCACGAGGCCTTGGTCCACCCCGTCATGGCGGCGCACGGCGCGCCCAAGAAAGTGGCGGTGCTGGGCGGCGGCGACGGTATGGCGGTGCGCGAGGTCCTCAAGTACCCCGGCGTTGAGAGCATCACCCTGGTGGAGCTGGACCCGAACATGACGCGCGTGTTCAGCGAGCATCCGGTGCTGTCGCAGCTGAACGGCGGCGCGCTGTCGTCACCCAAGGTGAAGATCGTCAACACAGATGCATTCGGCTGGCTGCAGGCGGGCAGCGATGTGTTCGATGTGATCATTGTGGACTTTCCCGACCCGACGAATTTCTCAATCGGCAAGCTCTACACCAGCTCGTTCTACGGCCTGCTGGACCGGCGGCTGTCGGCCAGCGGTTATGCCGTGATCCAGACCACCTCACCGCTGGTGGCCCGCAAAAGCTTCTGGACGGTGGCCACCACGATCGAGGCGGTTGGCCTCACCGCGACGCCGTACCACGCGCATGTGCCAAGCTTTGGTGAATGGGGCTACCTGATTGCCAGCCGCAGGCCTTACCGGCTGCCGCAGGCCCTGCCCCCTGCACTGCCCGAAGGCCTGCGGTTTCTCAACCTTGAGTCACTGCCGCAGCTGTTTGATTTCCCGCAGGACATGGCCCGCGTGCCGGCCGAGGTCAACCGCTTGTCCAACCAGTTGCTGGTCAATACCTACGAGCAGGAATGGGGCAAGGTAATGCGATGAGCGCTACCGGCCGGGCACTTGCGGGCAGCTGGCGTTTATGAGACGCCGCGATGTGCTGGGCGCTGGTGTGGCTGCAGGCATGGGCGCCGCCTTGCTCAGCGGCTGTGCGCCACGACGGGAGATCGCTGGCGGATTCAACGGCATCAGCGTGGAGCGCGGCCACCTGCTGCGCAGCGAGACCCGCACCGAACGGCCAGCCCCCTCTTCTACGCAACGCACCCGCATCCTCATTGCCGGTGGCGGCATCGCAGGTCTTGCAGCAGCGCGCGCTTTGCGCCTGCGCGGCATCGACGATTACCGCTTGCTGGAACTGGAGGACCAGGCCGGCGGCAACAGCCGCAGCGGCGCGGTGAACGGCATCGCCTGCCCGCTGGGCGCGCACTACCTGCCAGTGCCCGGCAATGACGCGCATGAGGTGCAGGATCTGCTGGAAGAGCTGGGCTTGCGCAAACGTGTAGCGGGGCGGTGGACCTATGACGAGCGCCACCTATGCCACAGCCCGCAGGAGCGGCTGTTCTTCAACGGCCAATGGCAGGAAGGCCTGCTGCCTGTGCAAGAAGTGAGCCCCGCAACCATCGCGCAGTACCAGCGCTTTGCAAAGCGGGTGGAGGAGGCGCAGCGCTCGGCCCGCTTTGTAATTCCCGCATCACGCCAGCAGGCGGCGCCGCTGCACCAGACGCTTGACGCCCTGACCTTTGATGCCTGGCTCACGCAGCAAGGCATGGATGACCCCCACCTGCGCTGGTACCTGGACTACTGCTGCCGCGACGACTACGGCGCGGGGCCCGCCACCGTCTCGGCCTGGGCCGGCATTCACTACTTCGCCAGCCGTCATGGCTTCTGGGCGCCGGGCCTGGAGACGACTGAGCGCGAAGGTGTACTGACCTGGCCGCAAGGCAACGGCTGGCTCGCCCAGCAGCTTGCAGCGCCGCTGGGCGAGCGGCTGCTTGCGGGCCGGGTGGTGAGCCGCATTTCGCAAACGCGTCATGGTGTGGAAGTGGATGCCTATAACGTGCAGACCCGCACCACCGAGCGCTGGCAAGCGGACCACTGCATCGTCGCGCTGCCAGTATTCATTGCGGCGCGCGTGGTGCAGGACGCGCCCGGCTTTCTGCGCGAGGCGGCCACTCGTGTGCGCTATGCCCCCTGGGCCGTTGCCAATATCCACATCCGCGAACCGCTGCACGACCGCCCCGGCGCGCCGCCGAGCTGGGACAACGTGATCTACGGCGCCGCAGGTCTCGGGTATGTCAACGCCATGCACCAAAGCCTGCGGCCGGACGCTGGACCGACAGTGCTCACCTGCTACCGCGCCTTGGGTGACCTGCCGGATGGCCGGCGCCAGTTGCTGGAGCAGCCCTGGGCGTACTGGCGCGATACGCTTTTGGCAGAACTCTCCGCGCCGCATCCTGACTTGCCGGACAAGGCCACGCGCATCGACGTGACGCGTTACGGCCACGCGATGGCCATCCCGGTGCCCGGCCGCGTGAAGCCGCCACCGGTGGCGGGCCGGCTGTCATTTGCGCACAGCGACTGGGCCGGCTATTCGATTTTCGAAGAGGCATTTACCTTCGGGCATCTGGCCGCCGCTTCACTGGCGCGATGACCGCGAGCGGTGTCCGGACTCAGGCCCGCATCAACGCTTCGATCTCATCGCCGTTCACCGGCACGCCGCGCGAGATCAGCTCGCAACCGGTGGCGGTGACGATGGCATCGTCCTCAATGCGGATGCCGATGTTGTGGAACTGCTCGGGCACGCCCTCGGCCGGCCGCACATAAAGGCCGGGCTCGATCGTCAGCACCATGCCGGCTTTCAGCTTGCGTGCCGGGCGGTCCTTGATGATCTCGTTGGACAGCGGGTCGCGCCGCTCGCTCACCTCACCGGCCTGCGAAGGCTCCACATAGTTGCCGCAGTCATGCACGTCCATGCCCAGCCAGTGGCCGGTGCGGTGCATGTAAAACTGGAAATAGCTGCGGTTGGCGATCACGTCTTGCACCGTGCCCACCTTGTTTTTGTCCAGCAGCCCGACGTCGAGCATGCCCTGCGCCAGCACTTTGACGGTCGCCTCGTGCGGGTCGGTGAAGCGCGCACCTTCCTTCGTCGCGGCAATCGCAGCCTCCTGGCTGGCCAGCACCAGGTCGTATAGCGCGCGCTGCGGGCCGGTGAATTTGCCGTTGGCCGGAAAGGTGCGGGTGATGTCGCTGGCATAGCTGTCGAGTTCGCAGCCGGCGTCGATCAGCACCAACTCGCCATCGCGCACCGGCGCTGCGTCCGCGCGGTAATGCAGCACGCAGGCATTGGCGCCGGCGGCCACGATGGAGCCATAGGCCGGGTATTGCGAGCCGCACATGCGGAACTCGTGCAGCAGCTCGGCGTCCAGGTGGTATTCGCGCACGTCCTTGCCTTCGCGCAGCATGCGGGCCGACAGCTGCATCGCGCGGATGTGGGCGCGCGAGCTGATGGCGCCGGCGCGCCGCATGATGTCCTGCTCAGTGGCGTCCTTGATCAGGCGCATCTCATCCAGAATGCCGCACAGGTCGCGCTGCTCGCTGGGGCACAGTGCGCCGTAGCGCACGCGGGCGCGCACCCCGTTGAGCCAGCCGTCTACCTGCGACTCCAGGCCCTTGTGCGTGGCAAAGGGGTACCAGACGGTGTCCTTGTTCTCCAGCAGCTTGGGCAGCAGCTGGTCGAGTTCTTTGACGGAATGCGCGGCATCCACACCTAGCGTGCCGGGTGCTGCTTCAGGGCCCAGGCGAAAGCCGTCCCAGATCTCGCGCTCCAGGTCCTTGGGCGCGCAGAACAGCGTGCTCTTGCCGTCCCCCGTCAGCACCAGCCAGGCATTGGGCTCGGTGAAGCCGGTGAGGTAGTAGAAGTAGCTGTCGTGGCGAAACAGGAAGTCGCTGTCCCGGTTGCGCGGGCGCTCCAAAGCGGTGGGGACGATGGCGATGCCGTCCTTGCCCAGTTG
>JACMQX010000036.1 GCA_014376765.1 Ramlibacter sp.
TCTCTGCCACATATCGGTCGCGCGGCCGCTTGTCTTCATAGTCCTTGCCGGCGAATTTATGGAAGTAACCGAGCTGCCCGAACATCGGGCCGATGCCGCCCATCTGGAACATCAGCCACTGCAGCGTCTCGTACTTGCCCGCCTCGCTTTTAGGCATGAACTTGCCCGACTTGGCCGCGAGGTACACCAGCATCGCGCCTGACTCAAACAGGGCGAGCGGCTTGCCGCCCGGGCCGTTGGGAACAATCATGGCCGGGATTTTGTTGTTGGGGTTGAGCGATAAAAACTCCGGCGACAGCTGGTCGTTCTTGCCGAAGTCGACCAGGTGCACTTCATACGGCAGCTTCGTTTCCTCCAGCATGATGGACGCCTTCACGCCGTTGGGCGTGGGCAGTGAATACAGCTGGATGCGGTCCGGGTGTTGTGCGGGCCATTTGGCGGTGATGGGGAAGGCAGAGAGCTTGGACATGGGTGCTTCGTGGGAGATAAAGCCCCAATACTACGCATGCACGCCCTCAGGCACACTGGCGGCTACAAGTACCACCCTGACCGGAGCATTCATCCTCATGGACCGCAGACATTTCCTCGCCACCGCCAGCACCACGCTGGGCGCCCTTGCCACCTTTGCTGCGCCTGCGCTCGTACACGCGCAGGGCAAGCCCATCAAGCTGATCGTCCCCTTCGTCGCCGGCGGCGCGACCGACGTGACCTGCAGGCTCATTGCCGAGAAAGCCGCCGTGACGCTCGGCCAACCCGTAATCATCGAGAACCGGCCGGGCGGCGGCGGGGGCATTGGCGTTGACGCAGTGGCCAAGGCCGCGCCTGATGGCCTGACCATCGGCATGGCGGCTGTGGCCATGAATGCCATCAACCCCTGGCTGTTCAAGAAGCTGCCTTATGACCCGATCAAGGACTTTGCGCCCATCACGCAGATGGTGCGCATCCCCAACGTGCTGGTCATGAATGCCGACACCGCCAAACGCCTGAATGTCAAAACGCTCAAAGACTTTGTGGCCTATGCCAGGGCCAACCCTGCCAGGTTGAGCTACGCCAGCGGCGGCAATGGCAGCGCCGGCCACCTGGGCGGCGAAATGTTCAAGGCCAAGGCGGGCTTTTATGCCGTGCACATTCCGTACAACGGCGGCGCGCCCTCGCAACTGGCAATGCTCTCCGGCACGGTTGACTTCACACTGGACAACCTGGCCACCTCAGGCGCAAACATCCGCGCCGGCAAAGTGATTCCGCTGGCCGTGACCACCGCCAGGCGCAGCGCCTTGCTGCCCGATGTGCCGACCATGGCAGAGACCTACCCTGGCTTTGAGATCGACACCTGGTGGGGCTTGATCGCACCGGTTGCAACGCCCAAGGATGTTGTAGCGCGGCTGAACCAGGCCTTCGTTGCGGCGCTGGAGTCACCCGACATCAAGACCAAATTCGCGGGCATGATGGCCGAGCCGGTGCCCAGCACGCCCGAGCAGTTTGCCGACTTGATGAAGCGGGAATATGCGCGCTACGAAGGCGTGGTCAAGGCCAGTGGTGCGACGGTGGATTAAGAGTTTCTTGGCGAGCAGATACCCGATGCGGCAGTTTGATGAATCGTGCCGCGCACCTGGGAAGCAGAGGCAAAAAAACCAGGCGGGACAGCCCTGAAATTTCAGGACGTCACGCACCACGGCGCGCCGTTTTGCACCAGCCCCTTCCACAACGCCCAGGCGGACATCAGCGCCAGCGCCAGCCCCGCAAGCCGCACGCCCCACGCGCCCTGCCCTGTGGCCTTCCCCATGCCTCGCACGCGCAGCCACACCCAGGGGCCAGCCGCAAGGACGATGCCGCTGCCTGCTGCAAAGAGCGCCATCACCACTGCACCACCGGCTGCGCTGCCTGACAGGGCTGCCACCAGCAGCGCCGAATACAGCAAGCCGCAGGGCATGAACGCCCACAGCGCACCCAGGCCCGCGATGCCAGCCATGCGACTTGCGCTAGCGCCCTCGCCTCCCACCACCACCCGCCCCCGCACAGCCACCCACACCCGCTTGCCAGTCGCGTCCAGCCAGTGCGGTTGGCGCGCCAGGTACAACATGGCCAGGCCCAGCAGCAGTGCTGCAGCGTGAAACATTGTCCAAACCGGCCGCAAGGCAGCCACCTGCGTCCCCAGCCAGCCCATGCCTTGCACCGAGGCGCCGGCCAGGGCCCCCAGCGACGTATAGCCCACCAGGCGCCCCGCCTGAAACAGGGCCAGGCCACGTGCCGTGCTGCGCGCATCCAGCCGCGCCACACCGCCGCAGGCGGCGCCGCACATCGCCACGCAATGCGGCCCGCCCGCCAGCCCCATAACCAGCGCCGTCATGGCGAGAGTGAGGGTGAGTACAGGCGCCATCAGATGATGCGGGAAAAGCGCGCGCGGTTGCGGTCGGCCTGCAGGTAGCGGTCAAACACCATGGCCACTGCCCGCACAAAAAACCAGCCCTGCGCCGTGACCTGGATGCCGATGTCGTCCAGCACCACCAGGCCGTCATCGCCCATGCCTTCCAGCACTTGCATCTCGGACGCAAAGTAGCGGCGAAAGTCCACCAGCCAGGCGAGCTCGATGGATTCAAAGGACACATGGCCCTGGCACATCAACGCCATGATGACCGCCCGGCGCACCAGGTCGTCGCGCGTCAGCGCCAGGCCCCGCACCACGGGCAGGTGAGCTTGGTCCAGGCTGTCGCAATACTCGTCCAGCGTCTTGGCGTTCTGGCTGTAGTTGGCGCCCACGCGGCCGATGGCCGAGACGCCCAGGCCGATCAGGTCGCAGTCGGGCTGGGTGCTGTAGCCCTGGAAGTTGCGGTGCAGCCGGCCCTCGCGTTTGGCCACGGCCAGCGCGTCAGCGGGCAAGGCAAAGTGGTCCATGCCCACGTAGACATAGCCGGCCTTTTGCAGGGTGGACAGCGAGCGCGCCAGCATCGTCACTTTGTCGGGCGCGGCGGGCAGGTCGACCGTGGCAATGCGCCGCTGCGGCTTGAAGCGCTCTGGCAAGTGCGCGTAGGCATACAGCGCGATGCGGTCGGGCTTCAGCCGCACCACCTGCTCCAGCGTGCGGTCAAACGAGTCGGGGGTCTGGCGCGGCAGGCCGTAGATGAGGTCGACGTTGATGGACTCAAACTGCAGCTCGCGCGCAGCAGCCACCAGGTCAAACACCTGAGCCGCCGGCTGGATTCGGTGCACTGCCTTTTGCACATCCGCATCAAAGTCCTGCACCCCAAAACTCAGCCGGTTGAAGCCCAGCGCCGAGAGCGCGGCAAGGCGTTTGGCGTCCACCGTGCGTGGGTCCACCTCGATGGAGTATTCACCCTGCTGCGCAAAGCTGAAGCTGCGGCGCAGCATGCCCATCAGTTCTGCCAGCTCTGCATCGCTGAAAAAAGTGGGTGTGCCGCCGCCCAGGTGCAGCTGCGATAGCGGCTGGCCTGCGCCGAGGCGCTCCACATGCAGCTCGATCTCTCGCCGCAGGTAGCGCAGGTAGTGCGCGGCCCGCTCGTGGTGTCTGGTGATGATCTTGTTGCAGGCGCAGTAGTAGCACAGCGACTCGCAAAACGGGATGTGCACATACACCGACAGCGGATGGGTCGAACCCGCTGCGCCGGTGCGCCGCTGCATGAGCGCGTGCAGGTATTCGCTCTGGCCAAACGCTTCCACGAACCGGTCCGCAGTCGGGTAGGAGGTGTAGCGGGGCCCCGGCACGTCAAACCGGGTCAACAGTTCGGGAAAGATTGGCGTGGCGCTTGCGGTAGCGATCGGGTTGGCGCGTGCGATGGGGCGTTCAGTCAAGGGGTCTGCTTTCTTGGCACAGTCCCGTGAGTGTGCGGTGGCCCTGCCCTGCTGCGCTTGACGTGGATCAAGCAACGGGGCTTGCGGTGCCCCTGATGTGCAGCGGACTTCGCGGCAGTTTCAGCTACGCATCGTGCACCGTGAGGTACTGTGGCGGCTCGTCAGTCCGCCGCCTGGTCGTAGTCTGGCGTGCAGAAACAAGTCCGGATTGGGAGAGGCTTGGCAGCTGGTGGTCGCGCAGGCTGGAGATCTGCTTGCGAAGCTGCGCATTTTCCTGTTCGATGCGCGCGATTTTGCGCGTCTCCAGCATCATCTGCACTGCTGCAAAGACGACGAAAAGGCCTGCGAGGACGAAGCAAGCCCATAAAGCATTGATTGTCAGAAATTGGTCCACCGAAGCCCCCGGTTAACGGCTCGCACATCAGACCTTTTCTCCGCAATCATGTCTGTTCAGTACCGAACTTATGGACGCAATGCGAGCGGGTGGCAGCACGGGTTCATCCGGCTGTACCCACCCGCTGCAAACGCCGGGGCTGGAACACAGCGTCAAGGTTACGCACACTCATGAGGGGACTCCAGGCGGCACGGCTGGGGCGCTGCGGCCCGGCGCCAACGCCTCAATGAACGCGGGACTCGAAGGCGCGGGTCAGGCCGTCAAAGTCCAGGATGTTGATGTGGCGCTTGTCCACGTCCAGCAGCCCATGGCGCTGGAAGGCCGAGAACGAACGGCTTACGGTTTCAAGCTTGAGGCCCAGGTAGCTGCCGATCTCGGCACGCGACATGCGCAGGTGAAATTCCCGCGCCGAAAAGCCGCGCGCCTTCATGCGCTGCGACAGGTTGAGCAGGAACGCAGCCAGGCGCTCCTCGGCGTTCATGCTGCCCAAAAGCAGCATCAGGCTGTGCTCGCGCACAATCTCGCGGCTCATGAGGCGGCTCACGACCTGCTGCATCTCGCTGCCGCCGGTGGCGGCCATTTCGGTGAGGCTGGCGTAGGGAATGGCGCAGACCTCGGTGTCTTCCAGTGCCACTGCCGTGCTGGCATGCCGGCCAGAGGCCACGCCGTCCAGCCCCAGCAATTCGCCCGCCATGTAGAAACCGCTGACCTGCTCACGGCCGTCGGCCATGGCCAGACTGGTTTTGAAGGTGCCTGTGCGCACCGCATGGATGTACTGGAAGCGGTCGCCCTCGGCAAACATCGCTTCGCCGGCGGCGACCTTGCGCCGGCCAAAGCCCAGCGCGTCCAGCGAGTAAACGTCGCTGCCGTTCAGGCCGCAGGGCAGGCACAGGTCCTTCAGGTGGCAGGTGGAGCACTGCGTTTTGAGAGGCAAGCTGGCGGCGGGCTGCGGCTGCCTGATCGCCGGCCTGGTGCGAATGGGACGGATCGATTTGGCAGTTGCCAGAGTCATGCTTGTAATATTTGTCATGCATCAACTGTCAAGCAAATAACGCCCCGGTGGCATCGGCGCCGGATGAGTCGGGGCCTAGGCGGATTCCGGAAATACCGGTGCAGACGTCCGGGTGGGCCTAGGAATCGTCCTAGGGTTGGGCTGCTGCGCGAGCGGCTGCAGTGCGTCAGTCGTGGGCAAGGCCCTGAGTCAATCCGTCAAGCCAGGCCATCGCCTCGCGCAGTTCATCAGGCCTGATCTCATGCAGGCTGGCAAACTCTGCGTAATGAAGGTCGAGGGGCAGCGCAGCCACGTGGCTGCGGATCTGGTGCGCGCTGGCAAGGGGGATGACGTTGTCCTGCAAGCCATGACTCACCCAGAGCTTTTTGCCGCGCAAGGCATCTGCCGGCGCTTGCAGGGCAAGCACCTGCGGCAGCAGCCTGCTGTGCAGGACCATCGCCCCCAGCATCAGCGCAGGCTGCGTCAGCAACAGCGACAGCGACATGATGCCGCCCTGGCTGAACCCGCCCACCACGACCCGCCCGGCAGGCACGCCGAGTTGCCTTGCGGCGGACGCGATGTCCGTGCCGAGTTGCGTGCGGCTGGCTGCCTCCTGCGCTTCGTTGATGACGCGCTCACCCGTGGGCCGCACCCCGAACTCGAACCACGCATAGGCACCTGGCCCCAGTACATTGGGCGCGCGAAAGCTGAGCACATGGAACTGGGCCGGCACGGCAGGCGCCAGGCCAAACAGGTCAGCTTCGTTGCTGCCCACGCCATGCATCAGCACCAGCAGCCAGGGCTCGCCGGCAGCGGGGTTGGCCGGGCGGTGCAGGCTGGTCAGCTGCAGGTCGGGCTTCATAGCGCAAAAGAATCCATGGCCAGCATGCTGTACATCACCTCGCGCGTGATGTAGTGCGGCGTGCTGCCCCCGGCCTCGCCAAAACCGCCGGCGCCCAAGGCGAAGAAGATCGGCAGGAAATGCTCGTCTGTCGGGTGTGCGCGCACGGCGTGAGGGGCCTCGGAGCGATAGTCCAGCAAGGCATTGAGATTGCCTTGCGTCACGGCCGACTCGATCCAGCGGCTGAAGTCCACCACGTAGGGCGACGCCTCCCGGGCGCCACCAAAATATTCAGACAGGTTATGGGTCATGCTGCCCGACCCCACCACCAGCACGTTCTCGTCCCGCAGGCTGCGCAGCGCCTTGCCCATGGCAAAGACCTCGCGTGGACCATAGCCTGCCGGCAGCGCCACCTGAACCACCGGCACATTGGCCTTGGGAAACAGGTGCATCAGCGGCACCCAGGCGCCGTGATCAAGCGGGCGTTCAGCGTCGGCCAGCGCGTCAATGCCTGCCGCTTTGAGCAGCTCAAGTACTTCGGCACCCAGCGCCGGCTCACCGGGCGCCGGGTACTGGAGTTGGTACAAGGCCGGCGGAAAGCCGCCGAAGTCGTGCCATGTGGCCGGCGTGGGGTTGGTCATGACGGCCGGCGTGCGCGCCATCCAGTGCGGCGACATGATCACCACGCCGCGTACGCCATCGGGCAGGCCTGCGCCAAACTGCGTGAGCGCGGGGCCGCTGGTGCCCGGCTCCAGCGCGAAAAGCGGCGAGCCGTGGGAGACGAACAGGGCGGGAAGGGTCTGGGTGGCCATGGCGGGTACCTTGTCGGGGGTCGAGCACCAAATGTAGTGGCGAAAGACGCTGAATTAAAGGGCCGAGCCTCATGTGCCGCCCGGTTGCAAGGCACCGCCAGCCGAAAGGCACCCGCAACCTCACCCCGCCGCAGGCCCCGGCACAAACACATCGCTGAAGAAATGCCCCGCCGCCAACCCACGCTCCTCCACGCACACCTTCTTCACCGCAGCCACCATTGCAGGCGCCCCGCAGCAGTACACCTCATGCCCCACCAGGCTGCCGAAACGGGCCAGCACCGCCTCATCCACCCGCCCCTGAAAACCGCCCAGTGACTGCGCATCCCCCGCGTCCTCAACCGCCGCCACAAAACTGAACCCAGGCCACAGCTTTTGCCAGCGCTCCACAGCAGCCATCAGATACAGCCCCGCCTTGTTCCGCCCGCCCCAGATCAGCGTCACCGGCCGTTTGACGCCCTTCTTCAGCATGTCGTCCAGCAGCGACTTGACGGGCGCAAAGCCGGTACCGCCCACCACGCACAGCATGGGCGCACTGGATTCCTCCTTCAGCTCGAAACTGCCAAACGGCAACTCCACCTGAAGCACATCGCCGGCTTTCAGCCCGGGCACGATCTGCGAGAACTTGCCGCCCTCCACATGCCGGATATGCAGTTGCAGCGTGTCGTTTTCATGCGGCGGGTTGGCCAGCGAATAGGCGCGGCGGCTGCCATCAGGCAAGGCCACTTGCAGATACTGGCCGGCCTTGAACTTCGCACGTTGGCCGGCAGGCAGGCGCAACAGCAGCAGGCTCACGTCGCCTGCCACGAGAGTGTTGCGGTAAACCTTGACGTTCAATGTCTTGCGCGCCGCCGGGTCGAAGCGGTGCCATGACGCAGGAACGATCTCCACGTCACCCAGCGGCTCGCACTGGCACAGCAGATGCTGACCCGCTGCTGCAACGGTACTGGGCGGGCACGCCACTTCACCGGCCGATACGCCACCCGCGCAATTGCCGCACACGCCTTTGCGGCAGGAGTACGGCATCTCGATGCCGGCCTTCAGGGCAGCATCGAGAATGTTCTGCCCGGGTTCGCAGGCAAAGCGCACCTCGGTGCCGGCGATGCGCACTTCAAAGCTCACGGGGCCAGCCCCGCCACCAGCCGCATGCTGCGCAACAACGCATCAGGCCGCGCCTGCCCGCTGCCGGCAATGTCCATCGCGCTGCCGTGCCCCGTGCTGGTCAGCACCACGTCGGCCCCTATCGACAGCGCGCTGGCCGCCTGCGGCGCCAGCAGTTTGACGGGGATGTGCCCCTGGTCATGCAGCATGGCGACATACAGGTCATGCGCCCGCGCGGCCAGCAGCACATCGGCGCCCTGCGGGCCGGTGATGTTGAGGCCAAGCGCACGCAGCCGTTCAGCCGCAGGCACCACCAGCGCTTCATCCTCAGGCCCGAACAGCCCGCCTTCCGATGCATGCGGGTTGATGCCAAACAAGCCGACTGCCGGCTGCGCCATACCCATCATGCGGCAGGCGCGCACCCCCGCCTGCGTTGCGCTGACGACCAACTCGGGCGTGATGCGGGCCAGCGCAGTGGCCACGCTCTCATGCAAGGTCACATGAACAATCCGCAGCCCACCACCCACGAGCAGCAGGAACACGCTGTCCTCCCGCTGGCCGCATACGCGCGCCAGCAAAGAGGGATAACCGCTGAATGCAATGCCCGCCTGGGCAATCGCCGTCTCATGGTGCGGCCCGGCCACCACCGCATCAAACTCGCCCGCCTGGCAAGCCCGGATCGCAGCTGTAGCGCAGGCCACTGCACTCGCACCGGCTTTGGCATTCACCTCGCCCCACACGGCCGAGGCCGCAGGCAGCTCACCACAAGGCCTCAAGTCAACATGGCCGAGCACGTGCTCAAGCCCGCTCACCCTGGCCGCACGGCGCAGCACCTCGGCCGGGCCGAACACAGTGACCTGCAAACCTGCATCCCCGGCCAGCGCCTCAAGCGCCTTGAGCACGATCTCGGGGCCAATGCCGTTGGGGTCGCCCACGGACAGCGCGATGCGCTTCATCATTGCCGTCACAGCGGCAAGGCCAGCAGGGTGTCAGTCACGGTGCTGTCGCAGACGGCCACACGCTCGGCCAGCAGCAGCTTGCCCTCGGCGGACTTCACCAGACGGTCCTGGTAGACGCCGGTTGCAAACAGCAGCGTCTCGCCGGTGGCCATGATGCGCGCCACCATGAAGGGCGTGCGCGCCACGATGAACGTAGAGCCGGCCTCAGTCTGCGCCTGCTGCGCCTGACCCAGCGGCTCCAGCATCGGAATGCCCAGCAGGTGCCGGTAGCGTTGGCGCTCATAAATATTGGCCTCGCGCAGCGCGGCAATGCGGTCTTCCAGCATGGCGCGCGAGTCAGCGTAGACGATGCCGGCAGCCAGGCCTTCGCGCTCGTTTTCAACATGGGTGATGCGGTAGACGCAGTCTTCAGTAAAAAATGCAGGCCACTGTTCCAGCGCATCACTGTCAATGGCGTGGGCGTAGGCGGCGTTGAAGGCGCACAGGGCGAGCAGATCGGTCATGTCAGATGTTCCACGTCAAAGCTTCATATGCCCGCGCCAGGCTTTCCAGAAGCCGCGCACCGAGGTTTCCGTAGCGCGGCCCTCGCTGGAGCCCGCACTGTCGCCGCCCATTTCAATGACCGCCTCCAGTCCCTGCGCGCCCGCAATGCCGCGCATCACAAAGCCGCCAACGGCCCCGTCTTCCATCGAGATGAAGCCGGCCGGGCCCACGAGGTTGGACTGCTTCAGGCGCACCGTGCGCTGGGCGGGCGTGTCGTCGGTGTAGCCCAGATACGTCCAGTTGAGGTGGGCGCGCTCCGTGCCGCGCGGCAGCACCTGCCGCACGGCCAGGCAGTTCTGGATCTGCTGCAGCACAAAGCCCGGGAACACCGACAGGATCTGCAGCGTGATGCCGTCGCTGTATTCCTCAAATCCGGCGAGCACGCTCGGGTCCTTCAGGCGGTACCGGTCGTTGCCCGAGCGCAGTCCCTGGTCCTTGTAGGAGGCATCGGCGGCGTCCTTGTCGATCATCGAGAAGCTCACATGGTGGCCGCCCGACTCGTCCACAATCACGCCGCCTTTTTGCGAGAGACGGTTCAACTCGAAGGTGGTGAAAAACAAGTGCAGCAAGCTGGCGTGGTAGCTGTCCTTGACGTTCTCGACATACAGCTTCCAGTTGTTCGGCAGCGCCTGGGTAAAGCGGCCAATGACCTCCACCGGCTTGTGCAGCACACGCTCGATGCGCGCGCAGATCTCGGGGCCCAGATACTCTTCAATGGGCGGTACGTCTTCGCCAAAGCTGCCGAACACCAGGCCGCAAAACACGGCGACGCGCAGTTTGCGCGGGCCATGCTCTTCCTTGCAGAAGCTGGCCGGCATGCCGCCCTGCCCCTTCACGCCTTTTTCAAACGCAACGCCGGTCAGGTCGCCCTGGCGGCTGTAGCTCCAGGCGTGGTAGACGCACTGAAAGCCGTCCACCTTGCCGGATTTTTCCAGCGCGATGAGCGCGCCGCGGTGGGCGCATCGGTTTTCAAAGGCATAGACTTCTGCGTCACCATCGCGCACCACCACCACCGGCGTTTCGCCGACAAAGGTGGTGCGGTAGCTGCCGGTTTCGGCTAATTCCGCGTCCAGGCACAGGTAGTTCCAGGTGTCGCCGCGAAAGATGCGCTTTTCTTCCTCGCGGGCCAGCGGCGCGTCGGTGTACACATCAAAGGGCACGCGGGTCAGGCCCGGGCCGCTCCAGACAATGGCTTGTTCCTGCATGGTCATTCCACCGTGACGTTGGCGCTCTTGATCACCTTGTTCCACTTGTCAGATTCACCGCGGATGAAGGCACCCGTCTGCTCCGGCGACCAGCCGCGCGGCTCGGCGCCCTGGTCCGCAAACTTCTGCCTCACGTCGGGCAGGGCCAGCGCTGCGGCCATGGCTTTCTGCGCGTCTGCCACCACCGCAACGGGCGTGCCGGGGGGCGCCACCACAGAGAAGAAGGTCACCGCCACCATGCCCGGCACCTTCGCGTCGGCAAAGGTGGGCACCTGCGGCAGCATGGCGGAGCGGACCTCGTCTGCCACGGCCAGAATGCGCAGCTTGCCGCCCTTGTGGAACACGGCCGACGAGGCGATATTGTCAAAAAATACATCGACCGTTCCACCCACCAGATCGACCAGCGCCGGTGCGGTGCCCTTGTAGGGGATATGCGTCATGCGGGTGCCGGTGAGCTGCATGAACAGGCTGGCCGACAGGTGCGAGGTTGAGCCGTTGCCCTGCGAGGCGTAGCTCACCTTGCCGGGGTTGGCCTTGAGGTAAGCGATGAATTCGGCCACATCGTTGACCGGCAGCTTGTTGCTCACTGCCAGCACGTTGGGCACCGTCGCCAGCACAGTCACGGGCACCCACTTGGTGGGGTCAAACGGCAGCGTTTTGTACAGGTGCTGGTTGATCGCGATCGGCCCCGGCGGCGAGGCCAGCAGCGTGCTGCCATCGGGCTCGGCATGCGCGACAAAGTCGGCCCCGATGTTCCCGCCCGCGCCGGACTTGTTGTCCACCAGCACACCTGCCGGGTAGGCGGTGCGCAGCTTTTCAGCCAGGATGCGCGGCAGGATGTCGGCCGTGCCGCCGGCCGGGAATGGCACGATGAGCTTGAGGGGTTTGGCGGGCTGGGCCAGCGCGGCGGTACACAGCATTGCGCCCAGCGCGGGCAGCAGGAGTGCCCCCACGGCGGGCAGCAGCGCCTTGACGGGCCGCGCCCACGCACCGGTTGCAACAGCGCCGGCAGCGCATGTGAGGTAATTTGTCATTTGTACTTGTCTCCAGCAAAAAACACCGCTGTCTGCGGGGCGTTCCAGTCTGGGGCCACCCGCTTGCAGCCACAAGGCAAAATTGCGCAATGCGCAAAAATGACCCACCCTCTGACGACGCACAGCAGCCCGACAGGAGCTTCGTTACTGCCCTGCAAAAAGGCATGGACGTGCTGACCTGTTTCAACCGTGAAGCCAGCCGGCTTACCCAGACCGAAGTGGCGCGGCTCACGCACACATCGCCAGCTTCCGCCCGGCGCTCGCTGCACACCCTCCATGCCATGGGCTACCTGGACAGCGATGGCAAACGTTACTGGGTGGCGCCGCGAGCGCTGCTGGTGGCGCACGCCTACCTGTCGTCACGGCCCACACCCGCCCTGGCCCAGCCGCTGCTGGATGCGCTGTCGGAACGCACGCGCGAGTCGGCGTCACTGGCCAAGCTGGTGGGCGGCGACGCCATGATCGTGGCGCGCTCCACCGCGCGGCGCAGCCTCTCCACGGGCCTGGGCATTGGTGCGCGGCTGCCGGCCTACTGCTCGGCCACGGGCCGGGTGCTGCTGGCCAGCCTGCCACCCGCAGAGGCCGCACGCCGGGTCCGGGCCATGCCACGCCATCCGCTCACTGCAAAGACAATTTACAAAACCGATGAAGTGCTTGCACTTGTGGCAAGTTGCCGCGAGCAGGGCTGGGCCACCAACGATGGTGAACTGGAACTCGGCGTGCGCTCCCTGGCCGTGCCGGTGTTTGACCGCGAAGGCACGCCGGTGGCGGCCATGAGCATTGCAGTACGCACCGAGCGCATGGGCCTTGTGGAGTTTCGCGAGGCCTTCCTGCCGGCGCTTGTCAAAGCGCGCGACAACTTGGGCAGCCGCCTGTACCGCGAATGACAGCCGGCTATCTGCGGCTGCGGGAGGTTGCTGCGCTTGAAGGTTTTCTTGCATCGCATCACCGTTTTTTCACTGTCGCCGCCGCCGCAAGCGCTGAGCGCGGCTGCAACGGTTCCTGCGGCGATCCAGCGGGAAAGCTTCAAATTCCTCATGGGGGTACTCCGTAATTCGTTGGTGGTGGAAATCAGGCAAGTCGCTATGGGCCATGTCGTTGACACACGCGCCTTGCTGATTCATCCCCATGCCATGAACGGAGCGTGAAAGTTTCGTGACTAAGCGCACAAATCAGCGGCGTCACCGGACAAGAGCGGGACGACCCCACTTTTTGCCCGTAAAAGTGGCTTAGCGAAGGCCAGGCCGAGCCAGCGCTATTGGATCCAGGTCGCAGTTGTCAAGCCCCCAGCGCCTTCTCGAATGCAGGCATATAGCTGAACAGCGCAACGCTCCCGCCGGTGTGCACAAAGACAATGTTCTCGCCCTTTTTGAACTCGCCCTTGCGCACCAGGTCGATGAGCCCCGCCATGCCCTTGCCCGAATAGACCGGGTCCAGCAGGATGGCCTCCAGCCGCGCCGCCATAGCCACCGCTTCCACCATGCCCGGCGTTGGTTTGCCGTAGCCCTCGCCCACGTAGTCGCAGTTGGCGACCACATGCTCACGCCTGACCACACCGCTCATGCCCAGCAAGTCCGCCGTTTCACAGGCCAGTTTGAAAACGTTGGCCTCCTGCGCCTCGCGCGGCGCGCGCACGCCGATGCCCAGCACCGGGATGCCGCTGTTCAGCCCGGCAAAGCCCGCCACCAGGCCCGCCTGGGTGCCAGCGCTGCCGGTGGCGTGGACCACGCGGTCCACGCGCAGCTGCATGTCATTGGCCTGGGTGAGGATTTCAATCGCGCAATTTACGTAGCCCAGCGCACCAATCGGGTTGGAGCCGCCGCCGGGAATGATGTAGGGCTTGCCGCCCTCAGCCCTCACGTCATCGGCCACGGCGCGCATGGCGGCGTTCATGTCAGTACCGGCGGCGTAGGTGCGGGTCGGCGCGCCCATGAGGCGGTCAAGGAACACATTGCCTGAGTCGAGGTAGTTTGGGTCGGTGTAACCCGTGCGGTCTTCCAGAAGAATGATGCATTTCATGCCAAGCCGGACCGCAGCCGCAACGGTTTGCCGGGCGTGGTTGGACTGGGTGGCGCCCTGCGTGATGACGGTGTCAGCGGCCTGCTCCACTGCATCAGCCATCAGGAACTCGAGCTTGCGGGTCTTGTTGCCGCCAGTGGCCAGGCCCGTGCAGTCGTCGCGCTTGATGTAGAGCTGCGGCCCGCCCAGCACGGCGCTCAGGCGCGGCATGTGTTCCAGCGGCGTGTGCATGTGGCCGAGCTTGATACGTGGAAATCGTGCGAGATGCATGGGGTGTCTTTCTTGCGGGTTGTGTCTGTTTAGGGACAGTGCGGGTGCGGATGTGGATGGGATGCCGGGTTAATTCGCAGACTCGATGCTGCCCGGCAACGGCGCCAGACCGCGCGCATACAGCACGCAGCGCTGCGCCAGATTCCAGGTCGCGTCCAGCAGGGGGCGCGGCAGGTCGCCTTGAGCCAGCACCAGCGGCACTTCGGTGCAGCCGGCCAGCAGCACATCGGCCCCGGCGTCGATCAGGGTCTGGCCCAGCGCTTTCATTTCCAGCTGGAGAGCGGGCAGCGGCTCATTGAGTTTGATTTTGTAGAGCAAGGCGTTGAAGCGCGCCTGCTCTGCCGCGGGAAGGAGCAGGACTTGCAACCCGCGTTGCGCCAGCGCCTGCTGGTACAGCCCGGACGCAATGCATCCTGGCGCAGCGAGCAAGCCCACGCTGCGCGCACCGGCATGCTCGCGCAGGCAGGCATCAGCCGCTTCCTCCACCATGCTGATGAAGGGGACAGTCAATGCATCGCGAATATCGCGCTCAAACGCATGGGCCGTGTTGCAGGCCATGACGATGAAGTCCGCGCCGGACCGCTGCAGGCCCACCGCCATGGCGGCCAGGACAGGGCCGGGGCCTGGACCGGAGGTAGGACCGTTGCCTGCGATGGCCTTGTTGCGGTCGGGTACCTTGGCATTGGAGTCGACCAGCACACGCAGGTGGTCTTGTTCCGCGCTGACCGGTGTGGCCAGAACCAGCTTGGCCATGAAGTCCACCGTGGCCTGCGGGCCCATGCCGCCGAGGACACCCAAGGTAAGTTCTGTTGCTGAAGTTCGGGTCATGGTGGCTGTCATCCTAACGTGGGCATGTCACTCGAACCCTTCAAACCATGGTGGACACCACATCTTCGCGGATTGATATCAGAATGTATATTTGATATCATAGGTTTTGCCTTGCAGTACAGGAGTGCACCATGCCCTCAGTTGTCATCCGAAACCTTCCTGAAGAAACGCATCGCGCCTTGAAGCAGCTCGCCCTCAGTCATGGACGCAGTACAGAAGCGGAGATCCGGGCCATCCTGGAGGAAAAGGTGCGTCCGCAAGAGCGCGTGAAAATCGGCTCTGCGCTTGCTGCGTTTGGCAAGCGGTTCAAGGGGATCGACCTGCACGTCGTTCGCGACCCTGCGGCGCCCGAGCCGGCCGTCTTTGAATGATCATCCTGGATACCAACGTCGTGTCGGAGCCGATGAAGCCGAACGGCAATCCTGCCGTGCTGGAGTGGCTTGACCAGCAGGTGGCCGATACCTTGTATGTCACCAGCACCAGCCTGGCAGAGTTGCTGCTGGGGATCGAGCTGCTGCCCAACGGCCAGCGCAAAAAAGCACTGGCCTCCGGTTTGAGCGAGTTGATGACCTCGCTGTTCGGCCCGCGTGTTTTGCCTTTCGACGAGCCGGCCGCGCTGCATTTCGCACCCCTTGTCAGCCGCGCCCGCGCCGCCGGCCGGATCGTCTCGGTGGCCGATGGCCAGATTGCCGCCATCGCGGCCGCCCACAAGTTTGTAGTCGCCACGCGGGACACCGGCCCTTTCATCGCAGCCGGCCTGGCGGTAATCAACCCTTGGGACCTGGGGCACTGAGGGTCGGTTTCTGGCGCGCGGTGGCCTCTACCACCCGCCCCGGAGGACACCTCAAAATCCCAACTCGCCCTGCCCGGTATCCAGCGGCACGCAGTGCACTTCATCGCCCGCGCGCAGCAAACCGCCGGAGAGCACCCGCGCGGTCACGCCGCCGTGTCCCCGCATGGCGTTGTAGGCACCAACGCCCAGCGCAGCCTCCATTTTGGAGCAGGGCTCGCACGGGCCGGTTATCTCCAGCACCACCTCATCGCCGATGCGCAGCACCAGCGGCTGGTCCTTGAAAAGCGCGCGCGCTGCCAGCAGGTTCAGGCCGGCCACCACCAGATTGCGGCGCAGCACCTGCGCATCCAGCGGAGCGGTACGGCCCATCAGCGCGGCCATCACCGGCAGATGCTCGGCCTGGATCAGCGTCACCTGCCGCTTTCCCCCGCCGCTGCCAGCAGCGCTGCGGTCGCCTTGCAGGCCATGACCAGCCAACGCCCACACTTCTTCCACCACCAGCGTCGGTGCGTGACGCGCCGGGCGCAGCAAGATACGTTCAAGCCTGCCGCTGCGCGGGAA
>JACMQX010000247.1 GCA_014376765.1 Ramlibacter sp.
GGCTTCCAGCTCGGTCATGTCCACTTCTTCCACATAGGTGAAATGCGGGATGCGGCGCTTGGCCTCCTGCATCTTTTGCGCGATCTTGCGGCGCAGCCGGATGACGGGCACGGTTTGCTCGTCCAGGCGCTGCGCATAACGCTGGTCCGCCACACCGGCGCTCTGGCCCTGCGCCGCGCGGGCTACGTAGGCTTGCAGGTCCTCATGTGTGATGCGGCCTGCAGTGCCGGTGCCGGGCACAAACTGCAGTTCCACACCCAGGTCCCAGGCTTGGCGGCGCACGGCCGGGGAGGCTATGGGTTTGTCGCCGGGGGCGCGGACCAGGGCTGCGGGGGCTTTGCTGCCGTTGCCATTGCGTGCGGGCGGTGATCCGTTGGTGCCGATAGTCGCAGCAGGTGCAGCGGCTTTCGCAGGCGTCGGTGACGCGGCAACGGATGCCGCAGGCGCTGGGGCTGCCACCGCAGGCTTCGCATCTGCTACTGAATGAATAGCTGCTGGTGAAGGTTTGGCGGGGGCTACAGCCGATTCTGGCTTAAGGTTACCAGCCCCTTCCACTTCAATGCGGATAACTTCCGAACCCACGGCCATCACCTGGCCGACAGCACCGCCCAGCGCCAGCACCTTGCCAGCCACAGCCGATGGAATCTCCACCGTCGCCTTGTCCGTCATCACATCGGCCAGGAGCTGGTCCTCAGCCACCATGTCGCCGACCTTCACATGCCAGGCGACCAACTCGACTTCTGCAATGCCTTCGCCAATGTCTGGCATCTTGATGATATGAATACCCATCATGCCTCCTTAAGCCTGTATGGCGCGTTTAAACGCTTCAGCGACCCGCTTGGGGCCGGGAAAATACGCCCATTCCTGGGCGTGTGGATAGGGTGTATCCCAACCGGCGACGCGCTCGATGGGCGCCTCCAGGTGGTAGAAGCAATGCTCCTGGATCAGCGACACCAGCTCGGCGCCAAAGCCGCTGGTGCGTGTGGCTTCGTGCACCACGACACAACGGCCGGTCTTCTTCACGGAATTCACAATGGTCTCCAGATCCAGCGGCCAGATGGACCGCAGGTCGATGATTTCGGCGTCCACACCGCTCTCTGCTGCTGCCGCTTCCGACACATACACCATGGTGCCGTAGGCGACCACGGTCAGGGCCTTGCCCGGGCGGAAGATGGCCGCGGTGTCCAGCGGCACGGTGTAGTAACCCTCGGGCACATTGCCCATGGGGTGTTTGGACCAGGGCACGACCGGTTTGTCGTGGTGGCCGTCAAACGGGCCGTTGTACAAACGCTTGGGCTCCAAAAAGATGACGGGGTCGTCGTTCTCAATGGACGCGATCAGCAGGCCCTTGGCGTCATACGGGTTGGACGGCATCACCGTGCGCAGGCCGCAGACCTGAGTGAACATGGCCTCCGGGCTCTGGCTGTGGGTTTGCCCGCCGTAGATGCCTCCGCCGCAGGGCATGCGGATCGTCATGGGACAAGTGAAGTCACCGGCCGAGCGGTAGCGCAGGCGCGCCGCCTCGGACACGATCTGGTCGGTGGCGGGGTAGACGTAATCCGCAAACTGGATCTCAATTACTGGCCTCAGCCCATAAGCGCCCATGCCCACTGCGGTGCCGACAATGCCGCCCTCGGAGATGGGGGCGTCAAATACGCGCGAGGTGCCATACTTCTTTTGCAGGCCTTCGGTGCAGCGGAACACGCCGCCGAAGTAACCCACGTCCTGGCCGTAGACGACGACGTTGTCATCACGCTCCAGCATGACGTCCATTGCTGAACGCAGCGCCTGGATCATGGTCATGGCCGTTGTTTTGTCGGCCCCAACGAGAGTAGCGTTCATAGTTGTTGTGTTGTCGTTATCCATGCTCATATCCCCAGCTCCTGGCGCTGTTGGCGCAGGTGCGCGGGCATGTCCTTGTAGACATCTTCAAACATTTCCGCCGGGCTGCGCACCATGCCGTCGGCCAGCGTGCCGTAGCGTTCGGCTTCTTTCTGCGCAGCTGTCACTTCGGCTTCCAGTTCCTTTTGCATGGCCTCGTGTTCGGCATCGCTCCACGCGCCGAGCTTGATCAAGTGCTGCTTGAGGCGGGCAATCGGGTCGCCCAACGGGAAGCGAGCCGGGTCATTGGCGGGCCGGTACTTGCTGGGGTCGTCGGACGTGGAATGCGGGCCTGCGCGGTAGGTCACCCACTCGATCAGCGTCGGCCCGAGGTTGCGGCGCGCGCGTTCCAGCGCCCATTGGGATGCGGCGTACACCGCCAGGAAGTCGTTGCCATCGACGCGCAGCGACGCAATGCCGCTGCCCACGCCACGAGCGGCAAAGGTGGTGCCTTCACCGCCAGCAATGGCCTGGAAGGTGGAGATGGCCCACTGGTTGTTGACCACGTTTAGGATCACTGGTGCGCGGTACACATGCGCAAAGGTGACGCCGGTGTGGAAATCGGCCTCGGCGGTAGCGCCGTCGCCAATCCAGCTCGATGCAACCTTGGTGTCGCCCTTGATGGCCGACGCCATAGCCCAGCCCACGGCCTGGATCACCTGGGTGGCCAGGTTGCCGGAGATAGAGAAAAAGCCCTGCTTTTTGCTGGAGTACATGACCGGCAGTTGCCGGCCTTTCAGCGGGTCGTTCTGGTTGGAGAAAAGCTGACAGATCATCTCCACCATATTGCAATCGTCACGGGCCAGCAACAGGCCCTGTTGGCGGTAGGTGGGGAAACACATGTCGCCATCCGTCAGCGCCATGGCGTGGGCACAGGAGATCGCCTCTTCGCCCAGACTCAACATGTAGA
>JACMQX010000248.1 GCA_014376765.1 Ramlibacter sp.
AGCGCAACTGCACCAATAATCACATTTGCCATCTCAGGAAGCATGTGGCTCGTCAAACTCTTCTGGAGCTTTTCGACAACGACGGAAGGCAGCGACCTGGACTGCGTCGCAAGGTAGGTGACAACGTCATGCGGCATGGTAGCGACGCGGCTGAGCAAACTCTCCATTACCCCTTCCGGCAAGTCACGCACGTTGAGGCCTTCAAATTTGTGAACCGCCACGAATAACTTCGCCAGATCCATGGTCGACATACTCTTCAAATCGAATTTATGTGTTGCAAACTGCGCCGACGCAGCGTCCCACACATCAATGTTCGATCGTGCGGAAAAAAGGGCTTTCAGCATGTCATGGTCGGTTGGGGGACGCGCACGTCGATTCGTTGGATCCCACTGCGGCGCCTGCCTCGTCGGAGCCTGTGGTGCGTGGCGTGCTGGCACGTTGACTTGGCCGGGTTTAGGCTCAGCCAATTGAGCGCGGGTCGGTGCCTGCTTTGTTGGGACTTGCCTGGATCGGGCCGGGTCCGAACGGGGGGGCTCTTCCTCTTGCGAGCGTTCCAGTGTCGCGTTACGGACCTCATAGTCACGGTCCTTGTCAAGAAGGCTTGGTCGGCGGTCCCGCCCTTCGATGATGTTGGCCTGCGTAGTCGCTGCTTGCGCCGGCCCAGTCCGCCCCTCGCCCGCCTCGACAGGTCCCTTGATGAGCGGCTTGACCTGCGGCCCAGTTGACCTTAGCGGCGCTTGCCGAAGTGGCGCGTCAGAGCGCGTTTTTGGAACAGGATTTCCATTCAATGATGACGTCATACTGCCCACCTTCGAACTGCGTTACTGCATTACTGAGTTAAGTCAACAATGCTCAGCTCAGCCCAGCCAGCATTGCCGCACCTCGTGTGCGGGGAATCTGCAAACTATGAAACCTGCAGCCGAGGAGAAGTTCCAGGCGTGCTTGCCTGTCGTATCAATTTGGTCCCGTTAAACCAGGCCTGAACACCCAGCTTCAGGATGCGGCGGCGATACCGCCTTCAGGTGCTGCAGCCTTTCAATCACCCCATTTACCCACTCGGGCGCCTGGCCGGTATGCGCGCCCAGTTGCGCGCTCACCAAATCCACAAAGCCTGCCAGCTCGCCGTGCCAGGGGTCACCTATGGCTGCCAGCAAAGACAGCTTGAACGCAGGCCCGGCGGTGGACTCTTGAATTCCAAGGAGGATGTGTGCCGCCGTGGCAGGATTTCCATAGCCTATGGCACCTCGACAAAGCTCCACCAGCTTGACTCGCAACTCCATCTGGTCGGACGGAGAAAAGCACTCTGCGCCAACGATCTCATTGACGCAAACCAGGATGCATTGGTATTGCCGCCGCTCAAGTGGGCTCAATGACCCGCAGCGATGCTGCCCAAAGGCCTGCAGCGGGCTCATTGCCTGCCTGGGTATCAGCCGGGCAAACTTTCTGGTGTTCGGCATGAAACGCTCGGGCAGGCTCAGGAATTTGCGCAGACCGGCGCGCACCAGTTCTGCATTGCCGGAGCGAATAGCGTTGTGCAACCTCAGATGTGTCCCATCCCGGCCCGCAGGCTCCTGCGCCGCTGCGTCTGCGTCTGCGTTCGCAGGCCTACCTAGTCGCGGGTTGTTTAGGCGCTCCGACACATAATGAAAAACCACCCCTTCCACCTTGGGCTCAAGGACCCCCAACGCTGCCTCTACCTGCAACTTCTCTGCGTCTTTTTCCTGTAATTCTCGTTGCACTGCCTGCTCATTAACCTGGCGTACCTTCGTTACGGACCTCGCCATAAGCGACCTGCAGCAATAATCCGCGAACAGGATGCCGAGGACAACCACATCAGGCAGCGCGCCGGCCGTGATCGTTGCCGGTCGGACCAAGGACCCTGAATTGAATGCGTGCTGATCAAGCATGGCGGGGTGACTCGATCTCAACTGAAGCTTCAGGATATCCGCCTCAAGAAATTGAAGGCGCTCGACCAGCTCTCTGTATCCGGACTCCTGCAACGGCCGCAAAAGCTCATCCTGCCGGAACCACAAATCGGCGCTTACCAGGTCATGCAAATCCGTGGCGGCCCGCATTAACGAAATCGCATCATTCACGGTAAGAAACCTGACGACACCCCGCTGATCTTCCAGTGTCGCTCGCTGCAGTGGCGCAAGCGGCAGGCGGGGCTGGCGCACCACACACAGCGGACTGCTGCGGGCCGCAGCGCCTGGGGCGTTGAAGTCGGTGCCCATGCTGGCGATACCGCTTGCCTGACGGATGGACGCTTCCCCTGTCAGCCTGACCGTGACGTCAGCTACCGAACTGCGCCGGGCCAAGCCGCGCAAATCGCTTCCCCCTGAAATCATGTCCACTCTCCAAACCTTGTCTGAGGTCGCCTCGGGGCAACCACGACCGGGTGCGCCGGTCGCGCGAAACCGGCTCATCTTATGGGGCAGCGAGCCGGCGCGGCCCTCGACTAAGGTATGCGCAAGAGACAGGACAAACCATGACGTGGGGGACTCATGCCTTGGACAGGCTGGATTTGCTGCTCACCTTTTCTGCCTTGCGGCCAGGACGCCCGTCAGGCTTTACTCCATTGAAAGCATCACGCAAGCTTGAACGTCATACGGGACAAGGGCCTCAAAAACTCGCTGCACCGATTCCATGGCTTTGGAAACTTTGACTGCAGACCCTGTGCGTTTCAAGCGCTGCAGACAACCCTATGAGGTTGCCTGCCCGCTTCAAGTCCGTGTAATCCCGAGCCTGGCCTTGCCTTGGCCCCGACACACGCAAATTCAGATCGCAAGCGTTTGCACTGCATGCGCGCCGGGGAGGTAGCAACTGTTTACCCCCGAACAAGGAAAGTTCCTCGTGCACCAAGGTGGCTGCGGACCCGGGCTGAGCTGCCAGGGTTCGCTTCAAAATCTCAGCTGGTTCGCGGTGCCGCAGTTCTCACAACCGCAAGCCGTTCAAGCATCCCCGCGATCCACTCAGGCGCACGACGGCTATACCGCCTCAGCATCTCGCTCAGAAAGTCAACGCTGCCTGCAAGTCCGCCGTGCCAGGGCTCGCCGATGTTGGCGAGGAAGAAGTGTTTCACCTCTGGGTTCGCGCTGCACTCCTGAACCCCCAGGAGCATGCATGCCGCAACAGCCGGGTTGTCGTTGGCCATGGCATCGCGGAACACCGTCTTGAGCTTCGAGGCCAGCTGTACCTGTTCAGACGGCGAAAAACAATCAGCGCTGGTTACTTCTGCAACACAGGCAACAAGCGCTTCATATTGGCGCTGTTCAAGAGGCTTCAATGGGCCGCACCGGTACGGGCCAAAAAACTCCAGCGGACCTCCCTGCGCTGGAATCAACCGGGCAAGTTTCCTGCCGCTTGGCATCAGGAGCGGCGGCAAGCTGAGCATTTCTCGCAGGCCTGTACGCACCCGTTCAACGTCTCCTTGTCCAATGGCGCCCAGCAGCTGACGCGCTATCGCCCGCTGCGCCTCTGCGGGCTGCTGGTCAAGACCCGCCTCACGGCCCTGCGGCGCCAGGGTCTGCCGCACTGACGCCAAATGAAACACCACGTCTTCGACGTTCTGCTCCAAGGATTTCAGCGCTGTGGTGCATTGATTCGTTTGCATCTCAACGGCATGCACCTCGGCAAGCCTTGCCCGCTCCTTCGCCTGAAGCGCCTTGCCGGCGGTTCGTGCCTGCATCAGATTGAAGCAGCAGTCCGCCAACACGATGCCCAGAATGGCGGCGTGCGGCAGCGTGGCGGTCATCAGGGTGCTGGTGCGCAACAGCGAGCCTGGCTCAGGCAAAGTTCCTTGAGGCATGGCCGGCTGGCCAGCTGCGGCATGAAGTTCTGCCAGCTGGCCTGCAAGAGACTGGATGTGCTGGACCAGTTCGCTGCATCCCAGCTCTGCCAAGGAACGTGACAACTGCTGCAACCTGAGCGAAGGATCAGTCCCCAGGGCCCGATGCAACTCCCTGGAGGCCAGCATCAGCCAGGCGGCTTCGGTGAAGGTCAGGAATTGCGCGATGTTGCGCTGGTCGTGGACCGTTGCTCGCTGCAGGGGCGCAAGCGGCAGGCGCGGCTGTTGCAGCACATTCAGGGGCCTGCGGACCACTGCACCCGCCGTGTTGAAGCCGCTCTCCCCTGTCGGTACTGCGCCTGTTTGATCTACAGGCTCCTGCCATGTTGGCTTTTCGTTCATACCGGCTACTGAACTGCGCCGCGCCAGCCCGCGCAGCTCGCGTCCCATTGAATCCATGCTTACTACCCCTGCAGGTGCAACAAGTGCAATACCCGGACCCTGTCATGCTGCGTCAAGGCGCGGGGCAGGTCCGCGTGCATTTCACCCCGCGTTACATCGGGCACCGGACTTTGCAGCAGGAAGGCCTCCATCAAGGGCTGTTCAATCTTGAATCTCGGCGCTGCGCAAGGCGGCGGGCACGCATCGCCCGCCCGGTCCCGGGCGAGCTCCGCCACCGATCGTGCTTTTTCGCTTATGCCCTGCATGACGCTTCTCCAGAATTGATTGACGGTTCATTCTGGGAGCCGCTGCCTGTGCCGGGAAGCAGCTAATGGTCTCGCGCGCTTCAGCATCTCAGGGCTTCAGCGCCTCCAGCTGTTCAACCACGCCGTCCGCCCACTCGAGCGCTTCACTGCGCCAGCGCAACAGCTCCCCGCTCGCGAAGTCCACAAAGCCTGGCAATCCTCCGTGCCACGGCTCGCCAATAGCCGCAAGGCAGGAGTGTTTGAGTTCAGGCCTGCCTGTCGATGCATGGACTCCGAGCAGGATGCTCGCCACCAGCGCTGGATTTTTATAGTAGCCACCCATGGCGCTGCGGCAGATGTCGGCCAGTTTGCTCGCCAGGACCATCTCTTCAGGCCCGGAAAATACACCCGCGCTGACGATCTCGTCCACTGCGGCCATGATCACCCCGTACTGCCGCATCTCGTAGCTCATCGTGCCGCAGCCGGCCTGCGCCAAATCGTCAAGCGGACCTGATAAATGCTGCATCAGCCGGTCCAGCTTTCTGGCGCTGGACATCCACGCCGCCGGCAGGCCAAGGAACTTGCGTACCGCCAGGCGCACCTGCGCGGCATCTCCGCTTTTTATGCCCGCAGCCAAGGCGCTTGACGCTTGGCCCCGCCCCGCCGCACGGGCTCTATCAGGTACGGTGATTGCTGCGGAAAGCGCAGCCTTGTCGAGGCCCAGCCCCGGCCTGTGCAGGCGTTCCGACACATGGTGAAAGACCACCTGTTCGATCTGCGGCTCGAACGCCTGCAGTCGCGCTTCGACCTGCGCCATTTGGCCCTCCACACCTCGCACCTCGGCAAGCCTGGTTTGCTCTGCTGATTGCGCGGCCCTCGCGGCGGTACGCGCCAGCAGCAGGCCGCAGCAACAACCCGCTGTGAGTTGCATCGGAACCGCCTCATCAGGGTGAAGCCCGCTGAGCTCCGATTCAAGTGACTGCATGGTGCGGGCCAGGCCGCCAAGGCCCATCTTGTCCAGTGAACGGTAAAGATCGTCTTGCCGGAACCATGGGTCCGCGTGAATCAGGCCCTGCATGTCGGCTGATGTCAGCATCAACCGCACCGCTTCCCGCAAGGTCAGGAAGCTGATGATGTTGCGCTGGTCATCCCGCGTGGCACGTTGCAGCGAGCCCGGCTTGACCCTGACCTCTGCTTCCGAATCGCGCCGGGTCACGCCGCGCAGATTGCTTCCCAATGGATCCACGTTTACTCTCCAGGTTTGCTTGACTCAAAAAGATTCAACAAAACCATCTGCGCTGTCGTCAACACATGCTCCAGGCGGCGGTTGGCTTCGACGCTCGCGTCACGTGCGTGCCCCAACAGCTTGGTGGGAGCGTGCATCTTTTCAAAGCCCTTGAGGCTTGCGTAGCGGATTTCCGAAGCGCTGACCGGCTGCGCCATTTGGAGGGCACGCAGCGCCGCCAGCGCTTCGGGATGCTTTTGCTCCTGAAGCTGCACAGCCATGGCCGTGGCACCGACGTTCTCCCGCTCCACCTCCACGTTCAAAACGACCTGCCGTATCCGCTCAGTTCGCGTTAGCTTGGCGCCAGGCGCGGCATGCTTTACCGGTGTGGGGGTGAGCGTGGGTACTTTGGGACGGGAGCCGTCCCGCATGGAGGCAATGTGGGCGAGGCGGCCGCAAAGGTGGGCTTGAGCCATCAGGTTGTCAGCCTGCGCGAGCAATTCACGGACCTCGACGGGCAATGCCGTAAAGCCAGGCAGGTTCGTATGCCGTTCACCCCGCGCCACGTCGGGCACAGGATCGGCATGCAGAAAATCCTTCAACGCGGTGGCAGCGGCACGGTTGCTGGCGAGCTGTGCGGTGAACGCCAGATCCATGTCGGCAAGCACAAGTTCCTGCGCAGGCAGTTCGCGAAGGATGTCGTTCAGCTCGGCCTGCGTGGCCTCGAGCACCCTCTGGGCGACACACAGGTCAAAGCGCATTTCGACAGCCTTTTGCTGGCTGGCCGGCAGCTGGCGGAACCGGGGAAAGTTTTTCAGGGCCGGTAGGGTGATGACTCCGTCAGCGGGCATCATGCCGGCAAAGACCTTTTGCGCGGCGGCGGCGGCTGCCGGCCCGAAAGTGGCGTCATGAAGCCTGCTGTCATTCAGCAACCTGGCCACATTGCTGGCGATGATGTGGTACTCCCGGTACGCGGGCCCAAGGCGGGCAGACAGCGCGGCAGCGGGCGTGGGTAGCTGGGCTGGCAAGGGCGGGGCATCATCGGGTCTGCGCAGCAACTCCACAATCTGCCAATTGAAATCGGTGTCCGCCCTGTCTCCGTAGCTCATGCTGGCGTAGGTCTCGCCCAGCCTTTTAACGTTGCGGTCCAGTTGATCGAAGCCTGGCCAGTGCCGGATGCTGGCGACGTCGGTGTTTTTATTTACACCCTTCAGCACTGGCTTTTCGATGTTGGACGCGATGAACTGCGCCAGCACCTTGGCCTCATTCGGTCTCGCGACTGTCTGTTTCAGGAATCTTTGAAGCGGCGTCAACGCTTGCTGCTCTGGCGCCGGGAGGGCAGGTTCTTGCGCGGCGGCTGGCTCCGGCAGGTGCACCCGCACTGGCCTGGTCTCCACGGCCTGGGGCTCGCGCTGCCGGGCTGCCTTTGACGCGTCGCTTTGCATATGTGGAGGATCTTTTTGTTCGGGCTTGCCTCGCCGTGCTGCTGCGCCTGGAGCCTGATGCCGCTGGTCATGGACCCTGACCATCGTGTCGCTGGCATTGCGCTGGTCGGCTGTGAGTTCCGCAAAATCACGCGCGACCTGTTGTGCGTCTTTTGGCAGATCGGAAAAGCCGGCCCAATTGGCAATCGCGCGCCATGCATCGTCGGTCAGGGGCAAGAGACGGCCCTCGAAATGACTGACGATGAAATCAGTTAACGCCGTGACTTCAGGCCTCATGGAGATTTCTGCCTGGCGTACACGGTGTGCCGCCAGCAGCGGTGGTTTCAACGCCCGCCGCGCCTTTTTCTCAAGCTTTCTCTGCTCCTTGGGGTCAGGCATCGCGGACGGGCTTTTTTGCTCATGCAGGGCCGCGTCGCGCGCCTCGCGGGCATCAAGCGCCTGCAACATGACTTGCCAGCGCTGCAGCAGACCCGCCGAGTCATCGCGCAGGGATGAGCACTGCCCTGACACCATGCTCAAGGTAGAGCCCGTTTCCCCTCCGGCCAGAAACTCGTCCACCTGCGCCACCAAACCGCTCAATCGGCTGATCTCCGCTTCAAAGAACGCCCGCTCGCGATTCGTTTGCAGCGCATGCTCGGGTCCGACTGGGTCTTCAAGAGGGACAGGCCCTACAGCTTGCTCCGTGGCGCGTGGTGACAAAGGCGTTTGCACGACTGCAGATCTGGCTGCAGTACCCTGCGGTGGGACAGCGTCGCCCACATCGCCCGGCCGGTTCGCAGCCTGCTGCTTGAAGGAGAATTTTTTTCCGCTGAGGCCCTGCATGACGCTTCTCCAGAATGGGTTGACGTTTCATTCTGGGATCGGCTGCCTTTGCCGGGAACCAACCAATGGTCTCGCGCATAAACTAGCCGCATGGACCCACGCCCCTACATCATTGAACTCGAAGGTGTGCCCGCCATGCCGCCCGCCCAGCGCGAGGAGATCGTGCAATTTGTTTGCGCGGAGCTGGACGCAATTTACGGCGGCCCCTGGCCCGTGGCCCTGGCGATGCTTGCCTTCATGGATGAAAAATCGTTTGCCGGCCTGCCTTGGGACAAAGCCTGGCAGGTCATTGAACTGCGGGTGCTGGATGCGTATGAGCTCCCCGAGTCCGCCACGCTGGCGTTTGACCTTGACTATGCCGTGATGGAAGCGGCAGGCAGCAAGGGACTCAAGCGATGACCGTGCAACAGCCGGGCGACAACGGCGGCCTGCTTGAAACCGAAGTGCTCATCGCCGGTGGCGGCCCATTCGGGCTGATGCTGGCCAACGAGCTGGGGCGATCTGGCGTCCCCTGCCTGTTGGTCGAGCCCAAATCGGGCACGGCCTTCAACCCGCAGGCCAATGCAACCCAGGCCCGCACCATGGAGCACTTTCGCAGGCACGGCTTTGCTGATGAGATCAGGGCCCTGGGCCTGCCGCCGGACCACCCCACCGACATTGCATATTTCACCCGCTTCAGCCAGCACGAACTTGCACGCTTGACGCTGCTCACGGCAAGCCAGGCCGCGCAGGCGGTGAAAGGCATGCGTGGCTCGTGGAGCGCCGCAGAACTGCCGCACCGCGTCTCGCAGAAATTCGTGGAGGCGGTGCTGCTCAAGCATGCGCAGAAATGGCCAGCCAACGAGATCCGGCATAGCTGGCAACTGGAAGACTTCTCGCAGGACCGGCATCAGGTTACGGCACGCATCACCTCAACCGATGGCCTGCATACCCAGCAGGTGAAGGCGCGTTACCTGGTTGCCGCTGATGGTGCGCGCAGCGCTGTCCGCCAGCAGCTTGGCATTGCATGGCAGGGCGCGAGCGGCTTCAAGCGCCAGTTCATGGGGGGCAAGATGTTTGCGGTGTACTGCCGCGTGCCAGGCTTTTACGAGGCGTTCCCGCATGCGCGGGCGTGGATGTATGTCTCGGTCAACCCGCAGCGCCGCAGCTTCATGGCGTCGGTAGATGGGCAAAGCGAATTTGCCTTCCATGCGGCGGTGCATGAGGGCGAAAACGCAGATGCCTGGACAGAAACCGACGCGAAGCGCGTGTTTGCCGAAGCGATGGGTTGTGAGTTGCCGATCGAGGTGCTGTCCCTGCAGACCTGGACGGCTGGCCATGCGCTCGTGGCAGAACACTTCCAGCAGGGGCGCGTGTTCCTGGGCGGCGACGCAGTGCACCTGTTCACGCCCACCGGCGGTCTCGGCTACAACACGGCAGTGGAAGACGCGGTGAACCTCGGCTGGAAGCTTGCCCACGTTATTCAGGGCCGTGCACCAGACAGCCTGCTTGCGTCGTATGAGCTGGAGCGCAAGCCGCTGGCCGAGCGCAACACAGGCTATGCAAGGCGTTTTGCCGACTCGGTCGGGCTGTTTGCCGCCACGCCTGAGCTGGAGGCCGATACGCCTGCAGGCCTGCAGGCGCGCGAAGCGGCGGCTGCGTACCTGGGCGCCCATGTGCGGCTGGAGTTCAACATTCCTGGCGTGACATTCGGCGGCCGTTATGACGGCTCACCTGTCGTGGTGGGCGATGGGACTTCAGCGCCGCCCGATACGGCCAATGAGTACGTCCCCACTGCAACACCTGGTGGGCGCCCACCGCATGCATGGCTGGCGGACGGGCGGTCGCTCTATGACACGTTTCATGGCGGCTGGACGCTCTTGGCGCTGGGGCCTGAACCACTTGCAGACACCGGTTTTGAACAGGCAGCGCAGGCGGCCGGCCTGGACCTGAAGGTGGTACGCCATGCCTTGCCGGAGCTGTTGGCGCTTTATGAAGCGCCGCTGGTTTTGATCAGGCCAGATCACATCGTGGCATGGCGCGGTCAGGACGATGCGCGCGCCGCGAAAGTTTTACAGGCATGCACAGGCGGGTAATTGCAACGCGCATCGCGCTGCCTCCAATCGCAGGCCGTAAACACCACAACACATCAACAAGGAACCTATGACAACAACTGACAAGCAAACCGCAGGCTACGCCATCCCAACGCAGATGCTGGCAGCCTCCTACACCCGCAATGGTTCTGCGGCTGAAGTCCTGCAGGTCGCACTGGCCGAGACACCTCAACCCGGCCCGGGTGAGGTGCTGGTCCAGATGAAGTTCTCTGGCGTGAATCCCTCTGACTGGAAGGTACGCAAAGGCGGCCAGGGGCGAGCGCTGGAGTTCTCGTTTGTCATTCCCCACAGCGATGGTTCGGGCGTGATCGTGGCCGTCGGCGAAGGTGTGGACGCATCACGCGTCGGAGAATCTGTGTGGTTGTGGAACGGGCAGTGGAAGCGCGCCCATGGAACGGCTGCGCAGTACATCAGCCTGCCCTCCAGCCAGGCGGTGCAGATGCCTGCCGCACTGTCGTTTGAAGAGGCCGCTTGCCTGGGCATTCCCGCCCTCACGGCCTTGCAGGCGGTTGAACTGGCCCGTATTGAGCCCGGCTGCACCGTGCTCATTCAAGGCGGCGCCGGCTCTGTGGGCTACTACGCGATCCAGATGGCCAAGCAGCTCGGCGCCCGCGTGATCACCACGGTGAGCAGCGACAAGAAGGCTGAACATGCAGCTACTGCCGGTGCTGACCACATCATCAACTACAAGACGCAGAACGTGGCGGACGAGGTGCGCGGCATCACCGGTGGCAAGCTGGTTGATTCCATCGTTGAAGTGGACTTCACGGGTAACGCGGCAAGCTACCCCGGCGTGCTGCGGCCCTCTGGCCGCGTGGTGGTGTACGGCATGAACCGGCCCCAGGCAGAGATCGCGACCACCTGGTTCATGCGCAATCAGATCTCGCTTGAGTTTCTTCTGGTTTATGAGTTGAGTGCGCAGGACAGGGCAAAGCGGCTGGCGCAACTGCAGGCAATGCTCGCTGCAGGCGCGTTGAAGCACTGCGTGGCTGCGACGCTTGACTTGAGCGAGATAGCGCGGGCCCATGACATGGTGGAGCAAGGCCAGGTGATGGGGCATGTGGTGCTGAGCGTGGCTCGAACAGTGGTGTAGTGGTGCCGAAATTTTGCTCTGACCTCAATGCGGTGAGCAAGCTCTCAGCGCCGCAGGCGCTGCTGTTGGCAAGGCGGCGGTGTACATGAACGCTTGAAGCCCTACCGCCTTCACGCAATCCCTTGCAATACCGGTTTACATCAGTACCCGCCTGACAAGCACCGGCTTAGTATGCAAGCTGGTTCTTTATTGACACGCGTCACACCGGGGTTACAGATGTTCAGACTCGACGGAAAGGTAGCGCTGGTCACAGGGTGCGGCACGCTGGGGGAAGGCTGGGGCAATGGCAAGGCCACCGCTGTATTGCTGGCTCGCCAGGGCGCAACGGTCTATGGGTGCGACCTCAATCTTGAAGCTGCCCAAGCCACACGCGAGCTGATCCGCGCTGAAGGCGGTAACGCGGAAGTACAAACCAGCGACGTCACGCAGGCCGCGCAGGTGCAACAACTGGTTGCAGCCTGCATCGCCAGATACGGTCGCATCGACATCCTCGTCAACAACGTGGGGCGCTCCGAGCCGGGTGACCCGGTCACCATGGCCGAAGACATCTGGGACGAGCAGATGGACGTCAACCTCAAATCCGCCTTCCTGCTGTGCAAGCACGTGCTGCCCCTCATGGAGAAGCAGGGTGCGGGCTCCGTCATCAACATTTCATCCATCGCCGGGTTGCGCTATGTGGGCAAGCCGCAGGTGGCCTATGCGGCTGCGAAGGCAGCGTTGATGCAGATGACGGCCACTACCGCCGTGATCTACGCCCCCTTGGGCGTGCGCCTGAACAGCGTAGTTCCGGGGCTGGTGTTTACACCCTTGGTGAAGCGCCTTGCAGACAAATACGCAGGCGGCGACTTTGACGGCTTTGTTGCCAAGCGCCACAACGCAGTGCCGATGGGCCGCATGGGCGATGCCTGGGACGTCGCCCATGCAGTGCTGTTCCTCGCGGCGGATGAAAGCCGCTACATCACGGCGCAGCAGATCGTGGTGGATGGCGGCATCACGGCGGCTACCCGCTGAAACAACACCGACGACATCCACAACAGGCAAGGCATGAAACACACAGAGGGAAGACTCGCGGGCAAGGTCGCCATCGTCACCGGGGCGGGCTGCGTCGGGCCGGGCTGGGGCAATGGCCGCGCCATTGCCGTGCGCTTTGCGCAGGAAGGCGCGCGCGTCTTCGCGGTAGACAAAGACCTTTCCGCCATGGACGACACCCTGGCCCTGGTGCGCGAGGCCGGCGGCGAGGCCGCGCCCTATGCGTGCGACGTCACCGACTCCAAAGCCATCGCGAAACTGGTGGCCGCCTGCGTCGAGACCTACGGCACCATCGACATCCTCGTCAACAACGTGGGCGGCCCGGCACGTGGCGGGCCGATTGCGTTGAGCGAGGAAGACTGGGACAGCCAGATCGACATCAACCTCAAGTCGGTGTTCCTGATGTGCAAGTACGTGATGCCGGTGATGGAAGCCAAAGGCAGCGGCTCCATCGTCAATATTTCGTCCACTTCCGGCATACGCTGGACGGGCTCGGCAGCCGTTGGTTATGCCGCTGCCAAGGCCGGCGTGATCCAGTTCGGCCGTGTGGTGGGTGTTGAATATGCGAGCAAGGGCATCCGCGTGAACTCCGTACTGCCGGGGCAATTGCACACACCGCTGGTCGACATGGTGCTGGCGCGCGACCAGAGCGGCGGCGACATCCAGACCCTGCTCAAACGCCGACAGGCACGCATCCCCATGCCCTTCATGGGCGATGGGCGGGACACCGCGAATGCGGCGCTGTTCCTGGCATCGGATGAAGCGCGCTTTGTCACTGGCGCCGAGATTCTTGTTGACGGCGGCATGAGCGCGCGCTGCGACTGAAAACACTCCAACGAAAGACAAAAGAACATGGCCCGAATCCCCTACGCCGACGCCACCAACCCCGAGATCGCGCCATTGGTCGAGCGCATTGTGGGCCAGCGCGGCAAGCTGCTCAACCTGTACGGCATGCTGCTGCACAGCCCGCAGGTGGCTGAAGGCTGGCTGGCCTTCCTGACCGCAATCAGGCAGAAGGCCAGCCTGTCGGCGCGCATTCGCGAACTGGCGATCATGCGCATTGCCGTGATCAACAAGGCCGACTATGAGTTCCGTGCGCATGAACCGTTTGCGCTGGCCGAAGGCATTACCCAGAAGCAGATCGACGGGCTGCGAGAAGGGCGCGGTGACCTGTTCAACGAAGTCGAGCAAGCCGTGTTGGCTTACACGGACTCGATGACGCGCGAGATCCATGTGCCGCAAGCGACCTTTGACGCAGTCAAGGCATTTTTCAACCATCAGGAACTGGTGGAGCTGACCGCCACCATCGGCGCGTACAACCTGGTGTCCCGCTTTCTTGAAGCCATGCAAATCGATCACGACAAATAAACAATGAGACAAGCCATGAACCGCAAGCATTTCATCTCGTTTCTTGCAGTGGGCGCCACCTGCGCCGCTGCACTCGTTGCCCCCTTCGCGCACGCGCAGGACAAGTTTCCATCCAAACCGATCCAGCTCGTCATCCCCTTCGCCCCGGGCGACACAGACAACATGCTGCGCCCCATCACCGACAAGATGGGCGAGTTCCTGAACCAGCCGCTGGTCATGAACTACAAGCCTGGCGCCGGCGGCGGCGTGGGCGCGGGCCAGGTGGCCGCGAGCAAGCCAGACGGGTACACACTCGTGGGCTCATCGCCCGGCTCGATCGTGGTGGTGCCACTGGCCAACAAGGACATCAACTACACAACGGACTCCTTCACACCCGTCGCCGCGCTGTCTGAAGGCGTGATGATGCTGGTGGTTCCGTCCAGCTCGCCGTGGAAGAGCGTGAAAGACATCGTCGACCACTCCAGGGCGAACCCCGGCAAGCTCACCTTCAGCAGCTCGGGCAACATGGGCATCACGCACCTGCTGGCAGAGATTTTTGCCAAGGATGCGGGCGTCAAGCTCAACCACATCCCCTACGCCGGCAGCGCCCCGGCCATCACGGCATTGCTGGGCGGCCACGTTGAAATGGCTTCCACCGCCATTGCACCCGCGCAGGCGCACATCAAGGCGGGCACGCTGCGGCCCCTCGCCGTGTTTGGGGACAAGCGCGTGAAGTCTTACCCCGATGTACCCACGCTCAAGGAGCTGGGCTACAAGGTGGGCAGCCCGACGCTGTACGGCCTCTCGGCCCCCAAGGGCACACCGAGGGAAGTGGTGGATGCGCTGTATGCAGCGGCCAAAAAAGCGACAG
>JACMQX010000037.1 GCA_014376765.1 Ramlibacter sp.
GCGTCAAAGCGGAACTCCTCGATGGCTTCCAGCAACGTGACCGACTGGTGCACATTGCGCGACTCACCTTCGTGCGCGAGGCGCACCGTGCCGCGTTTCATGGAATCCTCGACGCTACGAACGATCAGCTCGGCGCCCAGCTCCTTGGCGCGGAAGTCGCGGAAGTCAGTCACTTCGTGGAAGTTGTGGCCGGTGTCGATCATCAGCAGCGGGTACGGAATCCGGCCCTTGCCGAAGGCTTTTTCCGCGCACTTGAGCAGTACCAGCGAGTCCTTGCCGCCCGAGAACAACAGGGTGGGGCGCTCGAACGCGGCGGCCACTTCGCGCAGGATGAAGATCGCTTCTTCTTCCAGCGCGTCCAGGTGGTGATTGCTCAGGTATGCCAGCATTTGGGGTTCGGTACGCGCGTTCATGCTGCGATTTCCTTGATGGGGATGATGGACGATGTGCCTGTGCTGGCACCGGAGTCTGCACCGGGCAGGGAGGAAGCCAAATGCAGGCCGCACTCCTTGGCGCTTTCCTGCTCCCACCACCAGCGGCCAGAGCGCGGGTCCTCGCCCAGCGTCACAGCGCGGGTGCAGGGCGCGCAGCCAATGCTCGGAAAGAAACGGTCATGCAGCGGGTTGTAGGGGATCTGGTTGATTGAGATGTAGTGCCACACGTCACCCCAGGTCCAGCGCGCCAGCGGATTGATCTTCACGCGCTCGGGTTGCGGCTCGATGGCCACCACTTCAGCACGGGCGGACGACTGCTCGCGGCGCAGGCCGGTGATCCACCCTTTCTTGCCGGCAAGTGCCCGGGCCAGCGGTTCCATCTTGCGGATGTCGCAGCACTGTTTGCGCAAATCAATGCTCTTGTACATCGCGTCCTTGCCGAACGACTGAACGAAGGCGTTGGCGCCGTCCTGCTGCGGGCGGTACACCTGGACCGTGCGCTGGTAACGCCGCTCCAGCCGACCGATCAGGGCCAGGGTTTCAGGGTGCAGCATGCCGGTGTCCAGCACAAAGATGTCCGACTCGATGCCGGTCTCGTGAATCAGGTGTGAAATCACCATGTCCTCCGCGCCCAGGCTGGAGGCTTGCGTCAGCGGCGAAAACTCCTGCTCGACGCCCTGCAGCAGGTGGATGCTCTGCTCCAGCTTTCCTGCAAAGTCTGCCGAGGGCCGGGCGTTCAGGTCGATGGCGCTCATGCAGTCACCGCTTCAGTGTTGTGCGCTGCCTTGAAGTGCGGCTGCGGGTGCACCACATCGCCCTGATAGAAGGCACCAAAACGGTCGAACTGGCGCTGCGCGTCGGCCAGGTCAACACCTTCTTTGAGCACGGCAACGTCAAAGCCGGTGCGTTGCATGTGGACCAGCTGGTCGATCAACACATCGCCGGTGGCGCGGATCTCGCCCTTGAAGCCCAGGCGGCGGCGCAGCAGGTGGGCCTGGCTGTAGGCCCGGCCATCGGTGAACTTGGGGAAGCTGAGGTCAATGCGCAACACGCCGTCCAGCGACACGGTGAATGGGTCGGCATCGTTGGGCAGGGTCAGAATGTTTTGCGGCTGCACGCCATGGGGCAGGTCGTGGGCAGCGCGTTCATGGAAGGCAAGCAATTTCATGGTGATCTTTCTTTCAAACCGTCTCTTTGTCAGCAAAACGCGCGCCATTGGCCGCAGCCTTGAACGGGTCGGCGCCGACACGGCGAAGCGTGGAGATGAAGGTCTCGCTGCCCTGGCTTTCGCTCTGGCGCAGCTCGCGGTAGGTATCCAGCACCGCCTCGATCACGCCGGGAACCTCCGCCGCAGAAAACGAAGGGCCAACCACCTTGCCGGGCACCGATGCGCCCGAAAGCGTGGAGCCGTCCGAGCCGCCCAACGTGATCTGGTACCACTCCTTGCCGTCCTTGTCGACGCCCAGGATGCCGATGTGGCCGCTGTGGTGGTGGCCGCAGGAATTGATGCAGCCGCTGATGTGCAGGTCAATCTCGCCCAGATCGTGCAGCTCGTCCATGTCCTGGTAGCGCTCGGTGATGGCCTCTGCCACCGGGATCGAGCGGGCATTGGCCAGCGAGCAGAAGTCGCCGCCGGGGCAGGCAATCATGTCGGTCAGCAGGCGGATGTTCGACTTGGCGAAGCCGGCCTGGCGGGCGGCCTTCCACAGTTCGGGCAACTGGTCGCAGCGTACCCAGGGCAACAAGAGGTTCTGGTCATGCGTGACACGCAGCTCACCGGCGCTGAAACGGTCGGCTAGATCTGCAGCCGTATCAAGCTGGTCAGCGGTGGCGTCGCCGGGGGCCTGGCCGAGGCGCTTGAAAGACAGCGTCACGGCGCGCAGGTCCGGGTTCTGGTGCGCGGCCACGTTCTGCTGCAGCCAGCGGCCGAATTCCACGTCACCGGCCGCAGCACGCAGCAAGTTGGCGATCTTTTCTTCGGCGCTGGTGGAGCGGTCGGTGGTGAGGGCTGGCGGCACGAAGCTGGCAGCCACCCGGTCGTATTCGGCCTGGGTGATTGTGTGCGGGCCACCATCAACATCCATGATCTGCGCGTATTCGGCTTCCACATCGTCAATGAATTTCTGGCCTTCGGCTTTGACCAGGATCTTGATCCGGGCCTTGTACATGTTGTCGCGCCGGCCGTAGCGGTTGTAGACGCGCACCACGGCTTCCAGGTAATTCATGATCTGGTGCCATGGCAGGAACTCACGCACCTGCGTTGCGATGACGGGCGTGCGCCCCATGCCGCCGCCTACCAGCACCCGAAAGCCCAGTTCGCCCGTTTCGTTGCGCAGCAGGTGCAGGCCCACGTCGTGCCAGGCCGTGGCGGCGCGGTCCTCGTGGGCGCCGCTGATGGCGATCTTGAACTTGCGGGGCAGGAAGGCAAACTCGGGGTGCAGCGTGCTCCACTGGCGCAGGATCTCGCCAAAAGGACGCGGATCGGCAATCTCGTCCACCGCGATGCCGGCGCGCTCATCGCTCGTGATGTTGCGGATGCAGTTGCCGCTGGTCTGGATGCCGTGCATGTTGACGCTGGCCAGCAGGTCCATCACGTCGGCGCTCCTGTCCAGTGGGATCCAGTTGTATTGCACGTTCTGGCGGGTGGTGAAGTGGGCATAGCCCGTGGTCAGTTTGGAGTTGACCGACCTGCCGTTCTTCATCTGGAGCGCGCCCAGTTTGGCCTGCGTCGTTTGCGCGTCCTGGAAAATTTCGGCGGTGGGCTGGTCGTACTCACGGGCGATCTTTGCCAGTACCCGCATTTGCGCAGTGGACAGCTCGCCATAAGGCACCGCCACCCTCAACATCGGCGCATAACGCTGTACGTACCAGCCGTTTTGCAGACGCAGCGGGCGAAACTCTTCTTCGCTCAGCTTGCCGGCTTGCCAGCGCTCGAGCTGGTCACGGTACTGCTGCGCGCGCAGGTGAACAAATTGTTTGTCGAAGTCGGTGTATTGGTACATGTCAGAAGGCGATCAACTTGGTGCCGGCATAGGCCAGCAGGAGGGACAAAAGGCCGCGTATCACGCGGTCAGGTGTTTTGGTGACCAGGCGCGCGCCCAGCCAGATGCCGGGCAGTGAGCCAGCCAGAAGTTTGGCCAGCAGCAGCCAGTCCACCGACCCGATGGACGCATGGCCAAGGCCCGCAACCAGTGTGAGGGGCACGGCGTGGGCAATGTCGGCCCCGACGATGCGCGGCAACGGAAGCGCAGGATACAGCAGCATGAGCACCAGGACGCCGATGGCGCCCGCGCCAACGGAGGTGAGCGTCACGAGGGTGCCGATCACGGCGCCAAACAAAACCGGGAATGCGGGATGCGAGGGCGTCGTGGCGCGGTCCAGGGCATCAGGTGCAATATCGCGCGGCGCGCCTTTGCCCGCCACGGCCTTGTACAGCGTTGCCAGCGCAGTCAGCAGCAGGGCGATGCCCAAAGTGGTGGTCATGACCTGCTGGACGGCTGGGTTGGCCGGGCCCATCCGGTCAAGAAAAAACAGGGTGACCAGGGCAGCCGGTATGCTCCCGCAAGCCATGGTGCCGACAATGCGCCAGTCGATCAGCCGTGAGCGCGCCAGGCTCACCGAGCCGCCCATCTTCGTGAAGGCGGCAAACAGCAAGTCGGTGCCAATGGCAAGGTGCGGCTTGACGCCAAACAGGAAAATCAGCAGCGGCGTCATCAGGGAGCCGCCGCCAACTCCCGTCAGGCCAACAACAAGGCCGACAAAGAAGCCCGCAAAAATGAATGCGAAGTCGTGCATGGGCGCGAATATAGAAGCCAGCGTTATATATCCAAACGATTTATTAGTTCGCGCTTTATGCGGATAAGCTTATGCGGCAATGCTGGCGCGGGTTGCGGGGCTTTTCAGCCGGGTTTCCGGATTTCCTTGAGACTGCCTGCGGCCATGTTGTAAAAGCGCCCCTTTTGCCTGCTGGCACGCGGCTACCTGAGTCAAAAACAGCAGGCCTGGTTCGGTCTGAGGCCATAATTTCTGTTGTATACAAACCTCGCGAAAGCAGTAATGGGCGATCAGGTCTTTGTAAAGGTGGTGGGCTTTACCGATGTCGAGCGGCATGCCCTCAACACCATGTTCAGGTTGTCGGACGAACGTGTCACGACCTATGCCGTCTGGGCACCCGGCGCGCCTGAATCGCCCAAGCTGGCCCTCATTGACGGGCAGGCGCATGAAGCCCGTCAGGCGCTTGAGTCGCCCAATGAAGACCCGGACATGAAGCTCATCTGGGTCGGCGCCATCACGCCTGCGCATGCGTCGCGCACCATCGTGCGGCCGCTGGTCTGGCCGGAGGTCTTGCAGGCCATGGACGAATTGTTTGCGCCCCCGCCCGTGGTTGACTTTGACCTGGACTTTGAACCCGTTGCCCAGCCGGGGGCTCGCACAGCCAGGCGCATCCTGATTGCCAGTGCCGACGCCGGTAACCGCTTTTACTTGCGCGCCAAACTTTCGTCGGTAGGCCTGCTTGACGCGGATGAGGCCGTGAGCGGTGCAGAGGTGCAGGAACTTCTCAAGGGCACGAGCTACCAGGCCATCCTGCTGGACCTTGACCTGCCCGATGTCATTGGCTGGGAGTTGCTTCGCCGCCTGACCGCCATCCGTCCCGCCGTGCCAGTCATTGCCATGACGGCGCACGCTGGCCCTATGGCCCGGCTGCGAGCCCGGCTGGCGGGCGCCCAGGCGTGCTTTGGCAAACCGCCTCACCCCGGCGATCTGCAAACGCTGCTGCAGGGTATTAAAGAGTCCTGACAAGGATCTGCATTTGCCTGTGCGCCAACGCACAGTCTTGCGCCAGTCGCAGGCCTAAGCTTGAGGGCTGCCAGACGCGGACGCCCTGATCCTGCTGGCTATGGGCGTGCGCCGTATCGGCCCGCGTAAAACAATTGCGATTTCTGAAGGATCCCCTATGAACTATTCCAAACTTCTCTTGCCGGCTCTTGCTGCTTTGGCTCTTGCCGCCTGCGACAGGCCCGCTGCAGTTGTGGTGCCCGCTGTGACAGTACCTGTTGCCGTACCTGGGCCCGCAGGCGCTACCGGCGCCACCGGTGCCGCTGGCAATACGGGCAACACCGGTAGCACCGGCATGACGGGCAGCACTGGTAGCACTGGTAGCACAGGCAGCACCGGTAGCACGGGTGATACCGGCGCTACGGGCATGGACGGTAGCCGCGGCGCGCCAGGCCGTCCTGGCGAGAACACCACCGTGATCGTGTTGCCCCCGGCATCTGCTGCCAGGTAATCCATCGCCAGGTAATCCATCAGGCGCCGCAGCAGCCTGATCTTTGATCAGGTTGCCGGACCCTGCCGCCGGCCTGCGTGCCGGCTTTTTTTCGGTCGATTTTTTACGCGTCTTTTCGCAGGTACCGTGTTGTATCTATCGCTGCCGCATGGCGGCGCTCCAGCGGGAGCGGCTCATGGTGAAGTCTTGCTGCCAGAAGTTCCCCGCACAGTGCTGCAAAGCTCAGCCCCCGGGACCCCATTGCCGTGCACACCCAGACCCCTGGTGTTGCCACAGGGCTCGCCTGCCCCACCAGCGGCAACCGGTCGGGTGATGCACAACGTACCCCTGCCCAAGCCTGAACCCCGCCTGCATCGAATGCGGGGGTGAGTTGCGCAGCCGTCTTGGGCAGAAGGGCACGCAGCCGCTGCAGATTGTCAAGATGATCCGATGCCCTTGACCGGGTGTCGGTGCTGCCCCGTTCAAAACTGGCGCCAGCAAGCCAGAGTTGGCCCTGCAGTGATGGCACGGCAGGGATCAGGCTGCCATGTCCGTTGACCGGGAATGCAGGCATGGCCTGCTCCGGCCTTGCCAAAACAGCCCATGACACCTGGCCGCGGATCGCTTGCAACGGCAATTCGCCGGCGTGGGCGGCAACCGCTGCGCTGGCGGGCCCGGCAGCAATAACGACAAGGTCCGCCTCGGCCAGCTGCCTCCCGGCAGCGTCAACCGCCTTCACCAAGGCGCCTTCCTGCTTCAAGCCCGAGACCTGTACGCCCCCGCGCCAGCTGACGCCCGGTTGGGCCAGCCAGGCCCGCACCAGATATGCGGGTTTGATCCAGCCTGCCCGCGTATGCCAAAGCGCGACCGCTTCTGCAGGCAGACCTGCCTCAGCCAACTCTTCAGGCGTTGCAGCACGCGTCCAGTCGCGGCCCGCATCAGGCCACAGCGCTGGCAGTCCTGCTGTGCCGTCGATGCGGTGCTCGAGCACACCATTGGCCTGCCAGTCCACCCCTGGCGTCAAAAGTGCGTCGGCCTGCTGCAAACTCATGCGGATGCCGCAACGCGACAGGCGCGACAGCAGGTTGTCGTCTGGCGACACCTGGGGTGCGAGCAGGCCGGCCGGTAACCCGGATGCACCACAGGCGGGTTGATCTGCAGCGTCCAGCACCTCAACCGACCAGCCCCGCCGCGCCAAGCTGCCAGCCACGGCCGCGCCGGCCAAACCCCCGCCCACCACAATGCACCGTCCCGCGCGCGCAGCCGGCACCACAGGCTCGCGCTTTTTCAGCGCCCAGGCGGGATCAAACACACCCACCAGGCGGTGCCGTTTCGGCGGCAAGCCTTCAGCGCGCTTGACGACAAAGCCGCATTCCCGCAGTGCCTGCTTGACTTCACCCGCTGAAGTCCAGGTGGCCAGCCGCGTCCCACGCCTGCACAGGCGCGCCACGGATTTGAGCGTGTGGATGTCCCACATGGCCGGGTTGTGCTGCGGCGCAAAGCCATCCAGGAACACGGCATCGACATCAAAACGCAGCTCGCGCAGCATGGGCTTCACATCACCCACACAAAGGGTGAGCAGCAGCTGCCCGCCCTCAAACACCAGGCGGTGAAAGCCCGGCAGCAAGCCGTGCCATTGGCGGGCCAGCTGCTCGGCCAGCGGCATCAGTTCAGGGTAGGGTGCGGCACTGCGGAGCAGGTCTTGCGCTGTCGCGGGCCAGGCTTCAATGGACGCAACGTGCAGCATGCGGGGCCGCTGTGGGTCAGCCAGCCAGGCCTGCCAGGTCGCAAGAAAATTCAGGCCCAGGCCAAAGCCGGTTTCAAGAATGCACCACTGGGGCAGGCCGCACCAGGCGGCAGGCATCTCGCAGCCTTGCAGGAACACATGGCGGGCCTGCTCCAGGCCGCCGGCTTCGCTGCGGTAGATGTCGCCGAAGCGGGGGCTGAACGGCGTACCGTCCGCCTGCCACTCGACGGCTTCAGCCATGGGCTGCCTCAGGCAGCAGGGGGCGGCACGTAGCCTTGCGCGGCGTCAGCGCCGCCGCCAAAGAAGTGGGCTTCCATCTGGCGGGCAAGGTACTGGCGGGCGCGGGCGTCCGCGAGGTTCAGGCGGTTTTCATTGACCAGCATGGTCTGGTGCTTGAGCCATGCCGCCCAGGCTTCCTTGCTCACGCTCTCCCACAGACGCTTGCCCAGCTCGCCGGGGTAGGGGGGGAAATCAAGGCCCTCGGCTTCTTTGCCGAGCTTGATGCAGTTGACCGTGCGTGCCATTTTTGTTGACCTGTCTTTGTAGGTGTGGGGTGATGCCGATGAGGCTATCAGATGATTTCGGTATATAGAACTGAAATCTAATTCGTTCCTGTTTTCCGGGCTGCCTCCCAGAATCCGCCTCATCAACCATTTTCCCTGATTGAACGGACCCAAAGGCAAACCATGAACTCTCGCCGTGACTTTATCAAGATTCCCCTGGCCGCTACCCTTGCTGCCTCCTTGGCCCTGTCGGCCGTGCCGTCGTTCGCGCAACCCGCGCCTGTCACGCTGCTCAATGTTTCGTATGACCCGACGCGTGAGCTTTATATGGACTACAACGCGTCATTTGCCAAGTACTGGAAGGCCAAGTCCGGGCAGGACGTGAGTATCAAGCAGTCGCACGGGGGCTCAGGCAAGCAGGCCCGCTCCATCATCGACGGGCTGGACGCGGACGTGGCCACGCTCGCCTTGGCGGGCGATACCGATGCGCTCGCGAAGAACGGCGCCTGGCTCTCGCAAGACTGGCAAAAAAAGCTGCCGCAAAACTCCTCGCCCTACACCTCCACCATCGTGCTGGTGGTGCGTCAGGGCAACCCCAAGGGCATCAAGGACTGGGATGACCTGGTCAGGCCTGGCGTGAGCGTGATCACCCCGAACCCCAAGACCTCGGGCGGCGCCCGCTGGAATTACCTGGCCGCGTGGGAATACGCCAAGCGCAAATTTGGTGGTGACGCCAAGGCCAAAGACTTCGTGGCCAGGCTCTACGGCAACGTGCCCATTCTTGACACCGGCGCGCGCGGCTCCACCATCACCTTCGCCCAGCGTGGGCAGGGCGATGTGCTGATTGCCTGGGAAAACGAGGCCTACCTGCTGGAAAAAGAATTCGGCGCGAAGTTTGATGTGGTTGCACCCTCGATCAGCATCCTGGCTGAGCCGGCCGTGGCAGTGGTCGACAAAAACGTCGACAGGAAGGGCACGCGGGCCGTGGCTGAGGAGTACCTCAAATACCTCTACAGCGAAGAAGGCCAGGACATTGCGGGCCGCAATTTCTACCGCCCGGCGGTGTCGCAGAAGGCGCAGGCCAAGTACGCGAAGCAGTTTGCCAAGCTGAACCTGTTCACCATCGACCAGGCCTTCGGCGGCTGGGCCAGGGCGGACAAGGAACACTTTGCCGACAACGGCAGCTTCGACCAGATCTATACGAAGAAATAGACGCTCCCCGAAACGCGCTCTCGCGCGTCTCCCCCCACTGGGGCGCGCCACTGGCGGCCCGGCAAAGCCGGTTCCGCGGTGGCCCCGAAGGGTGTACACGCCGTAACGGGGCAAGTCCTACATGGCCGGCGTGCCAGCATGCCCCATACTGTTTTCATGCCGCCGTGGGGCGGCGTTCTCAAGGAAACAGCATGCAAGTACAGGTGAGCACCGACAAGAACATTGACGGCCGCGAGGCGCTGGAGCGCTGGGCGGAGACCGAGCTGGGCGAAAAGCTCGCGCATTTTCGCGCCGACATCACCCGGGTGGAAGTGCACCTGAGCGAGAACTCGAAAAAGGGCGAGGAAGACAGGCGCTGCGTGATGGAAGCGCGCATGGCCGCGCACCAGCCCATCGCAGTCAGCCACCACGCTCCGGGTCTGGACGAAGCGTTTCGCGGCGCGCTGTCCAAACTCAAGCATGCGCTGGACAGCACCACGGGACGAGAAAAGACCCATCGTGACAGAGAGTCGATCCGCCGTGACATTGAGTCGCCAGCGGTCTGATTTTCCCCTGCACCTTCCCTGAATCGGCGGCCCGGCTTACCGGGTAATGGCCACCAGCACGCTACAAGGCGCGTGCTCAATGAGCGCGCCCGATATGGCGCCTCTCCACCAGCGCGCCGCCCAGCTGTCCAGGTGCTTGTGGCCGACAACGATCAGGTCGGCCTCCATCTTGCGGGCATAGCGCGTGATCTCGTCCACGCTCTCGCCTGTGAGCACTTCGCCGCGGGCCTTGTGCCCCATGTTCAGCAGCCGCAGCAGGCCTTCGTCCAGGATGGCCTGGTAACGCGTTTTTTCCTGCTCGATCACGCGCGTGTCATACATGCCGCCCTCCAGTCCGATCAGGTCCATGTGGCGCGGCATCACCGCGACGAGGCTGACCTGCGCCTGGCTCCAATAAGCCAGGTCGTGGCCGTCAAGCAGGGCTTTCTGGCCCGATTCGGAGCCGTCATAGGCCAGCAGGATTTTTTTGTACATCAGGCACCTCGCAAAAGGGGTCGGTCTTGGTGGTTATGCAAAAAGCATTCCATTTGGAGCATAGGTGCTCTGCAAATCACGCGCAAGGCGGTTGGCACGTAGGCGTTTTCGGGATCAGGCACGGCCTGTGTATGCAACTAGTCGACAAAAGTCAACAGCCTGTTGGCCGGTGTTGTATTTCACTTATTGAGTTATTTCCCACGCGGCGTAGAGTGATAACAGATACAAGAGATACATATAGATGCAATCGGGGGCCCTGCAGTGCGGGCCTACCGTTAACTGGTGGAGCTGTACATGCACCTGAACATCTTTCGCGACGCGCTGACCGGCCTTCAAACCGTGCGGCCCTGGAGCGCCGGCTCTCTTGTCGTCCTCATGGCCTTGGTCAGCTCCGCAGCCCTTGCCGGGCCCCGCATTACCGAACTCGAGCAGCGCTGGCTAACGGCCGGCGCCCCCGTGCTGGAGCATGCGCGGCAGGCGGGGCTGACGATCGACATCATCGTGCAGCCCAACGTCCAGCTGGATGTGTCTCCGCTCAGCATGGCATTCATCAATGGCCGCTGCAAACTGGTCCTGACCATGCGCGGCAACCCCATGGTGGAGCAGCACCTGGAGGGCGTTGCAGCGGCTTTGCACGAGGCCGTCATCGAGGCCATGGTCGCGCATGAAGTTGGCCACTGCTGGCGCCACAGCCAAGGCTCTTGGCGCTTCCTGCCTGCCGGATTCGCCGCGCCCCAGACGACCAACTCACTTTCGGGCGGAAGCAGCCGCTTGCTGCGCGACGCAGACTACAAACGCCGCGAAGAAGGCTTTGCCGACCTGGTGGCCTTGGCCTGGACGCACAGCCGCCGCCCCGCGCAGTACCGGCAGGTGCATGCCTGGCTCGCAGGCGAACGCGAAGATGGGAGTTCCGGCAGCGCGCATGACACGGCGGTCTGGGTGCAGCTGGCCCGCGATTACGCGGTGTTTGGCGCGGGCAACCTGTTCGAGCAGGCGCAGCGGCCTTGGGAGGCCGGGCTGCTTCACGCCTACGATTGAGCCCCTTGCGCCCCTTGCGCCCCTTGCGCCCCTTGCGCATTCTCGGCATTTTGGCCCTGCGCGTGCGCGATCACACGGTCCGGCGCATTCTTGCCTCGGCCACCACCACCCCCAACCCGGCCAGGCAAATCAGCCCGATGCCGATCCAGCTGGTGGGACCGGGCAGTTGCCCAAACACCAGCCACCCCAGTGCAGCCGCAGATGCGATCTGCAGGTAGCTGAAGGGCGCCAGCAAGGTCGCCGGACTGCGGCGAAAGGCGGCAATCTGCAGCCAGTGGCCAAGAAAGCCGGAAAGGCCGGTTGACAGCAGCAACGCCCACTGCCAGCCGGGCAGGTCTGGCGCCTGCCAGAACCAGGGCAGGGCCAGCGTCAGCGCAATCGTGCCAAACAGGCCGCCGTAGTAGTTGGTGGTGAGCGGGTCGTCATGGGCGACGCGGCGCGTAGCCACCTGAAACAGTGCAAAGCACAGGGCACTGAGCAAACCAAGACCCACGCCCACCGGGTCCAGTTGCGCGCCCGGCCGCACGACGATCAGCATCCCCGCAAACCCTGCAGCCACGCCCAGCCAGCGGTGCAGGCGGTGCGGCTCATGCAGCAGCCAGGGCGCCATGGCCATCAGGAAAAGCGGGGCAAGAAAGTTCATTGCCGTGCCCTCGGCCAGCGGCAAGCGGCCCAGCACAGAGAAAAACAGCACGGTGGTGAGGATCATCATCAGCCCGCGCACCATCTGCCGGGGCAGGGACCGGGTGTTGAATATCGCGCGGCCGCGCGTTGGCAGCACCACGGCGGTCATGAGAACGGTGTGCACCGCGTAGCGCACCCAGGCGACCATCAGCACCGGCACGCCCGCCATGACCAGCAGCTTGCCTGATGCGTCCAGTGAGGACAGCATCCACAGGCCTGCAATGTGCAGCAGGATGCCCCTCTGATTCATGGCTTGCGTGCAGCCAGCTGCTTCACCAGGGCGTGCAGTGTGTCTTGCAGTGCTGCGTCATGCAGGGCGGGGGGCGGCCTGTCCATGCAGCTGCGCAGAAGGCGGTCAAGTGTTTCGGGCCGGGGGGTCAGGGGGCCGTAGAAAACCGGCTGGTAGTTGACGGCGACCAGCAGGGTCGGGAAGTCGTTGATGTCCAGCGAATCAACAATGTCGGCCTCGTCCTCAATATCGACCCAGATGAATTGCGTGGGCGCAAAGCGCGCGGCAGCCTGCGTGAAGGTCTCGCGGTAGTCGCGGCAAACGCCGCACCATTGGGCGCAAAGGCATACGACGAGGGTTACGCTGCCTGCTTGGCGCTGGGTGTCGGTTAATTCGGGCATGCGTGATCATCCCAAACTTTTTGGGAGGGCAGGCTGTGGCGGATTGTTGTGCGGGGAGTCCTGTTAGGTCTGGAATGCATAAGGTACCAACAATACAGTCGTTGGGTTTGGGTCCACCGGTCCCGACAATACTTGGATGGACATCATCATCGTTCCGGGCTGGCGGGATTCAGGGCCGGGCCACTGGCAGAGCCTGTGGCCCGCGCGGCTGCTGGCTGCGCGCCGCGTCGTGCAGGACGACTGGATTTCTCCAACGCGTGAAGCCTGGGTCGCAGCCTTGACCCGTGAGATTCTTGCGTCTGCGAGGCCGGTTGTGATCGCCGCGCACAGCCTGGGCTGCATGGCAACGGCGCATCTTCCGGCTGCAGTTGCAGCGCGGATTGCGGGCGCGCTGCTGGTCGCACCGGCTGACCCTGAGCGCCGCGCCGTCCTCCAGGAATTCGCGCCCGTGCCGTTTGGCAAATTGCCCTACCGCAGCGTGCTGGTGGCCAGCGGCAATGACCCGTATTGCCCTGTCAGGCTGGCTGGCGCCTATGCCCGCGCCTGGGGTAGCGAGTTTGTGCTACTGAACGAAGCTGGCCACATCAATATTGAATCAGGTCACGGGGAATGGCCCCTGGACCTGGCCCTTTTGCAATCACTCACCGGGGACGCCGGCCTCGGTCTCTCGCCGACCCCAACAACAACACTGGAAACCGCATGACTCCCCGTATCAAGATCCTCCTCGCCTCGATTGCCCTTGCCACCAGCGGCATGGCACCCGCGCAAACCCTGCTCAACGCTTCGTATGACGTGGCCCGCGAGTTCTACAAGGACTACAACGCAGCCTTCGTCGCGAATTACAAAAAGACGACCGGCAAGGACCTGAAGATAGACCAGTCACATGGTGGTTCCAGCGCACAGGCGCGGGCCGTCAATGACGGTCTGGATGCCGATGTGGTGACCATGAACACCACGACCGACATCGAATTTCTTGCCTCCACCGGCGTTGTCGCCAAGGACTGGGCCAAGCGCTTTCCCAACGACGCATCGCCCACCACGTCCACCATGCTGTTCCTGGTGCGCAATGGCAACCCCAAGGGCATCAAGGACTGGGCTGATTTGATCAAGCCCGGCGTGCAGGTGGTGGTGGTCAACCCCAAGACGGGTGGCAACGGGCGCTATGCGTACCTGGCTGCCTGGGGGCATGTGCTCGAAGCCGGCGGCACCGAGGCCCAGGCAGCAGAATTCGTGAAGAAGCTTTACGCCAACGTGCCGGTGCTGGGCAAGGGCGGCCGTGATGCGACGACGATATTCCTGCAGCGCAATACGGGTGACGTGCTCGTGACCTTTGAATCAGAGGTGATCTCCATCGACCGCGAGTTTGGCGCCGGCAAGGTAGACGCCGTCTACCCCGCGTCCAGCATCGTGGCGGAAAACCCCGTCGCTGTGGTGGAACGCACCGTCGCCAAAAAGGGTTCTGGCGAGTTGGCGCGCGCCTACCTCAACTATCTGTACTCAGATGAGGCGCAGGAAATTGCGGCCAAGCATGCCCTGCGGCCCCGTTCTGCAGCCATCCTCAAAAAATACGCCGATACCTTCAAGCCGCTGAAGCTCTTCACGGTCGGCAAGTATTTCGGTTCGCTGAGTCAGGCACAAAAGGTGCATTTCAACGACGGCGGGCAGTTCGACAAAATCTACACCGTCAAGTAAATGAGCGCTGCAATTTCCATCGCCTTGCCGGCCGCAGCAGGTACGCCGCGCGCGAGCCGGCGCGTGCTGCCCGGCTTCAAGCTCACGCTGGGCTACACGCTGTTCTATTTGTCGCTGATCGTGCTGATCCCGCTGTCAGCGCTGATCTTCAAGACTTTCTCCCTGAGTTGGGATCAGTTCTGGAGCGCCATCAGCGGGCCCCGTGTCATGGCCTCATACCGGCTGACATTCGGTGCGTCGTTGTTTGCTGCGCTGGTCAATGTGGTGTTCGGCCTGCTGGTGGCCTGGGTGCTGGTGCGCTACAGCTTTCCGGGAAAAAAGATCGTCGACGCGCTGGTGGACCTGCCGTTTGCCTTGCCCACCGCCGTGGCTGGCATCTCGCTCACCGCCTTGCTGGCGGGCAATGGCTGGCTGGGGCAGTACCTGGAGCCCATGGGCATCAAGCTGGCCTTCACCCCGGCCGGTGTGGTGATCGCGCTGATCTTCATCGGCCTTCCGTTTGTGGTGCGCACCGTGCAGCCCGTGCTGGAAGACGCCGAGAAAGAACTTGAGGAGGCCGCTACGTCACTGGGTGCCTCGCGTTTACAGACCTTCATCCGCGTGATCCTGCCGTCTATCGCCCCCGCCTTGCTAACCGGTTTTGCCATGGCTTTTGCCCGCGCCATTGGCGAGTACGGCTCGGTCATCTTTATCGCGGGTAACGTCCCCATGGTGTCCGAGATCACGCCGCTCATCATCATCGGCAAGCTGGAGCAGTACGACTATGCGGGCGCCACTGCCGTGGCGCTTGTCATGCTGGTCATTTCGTTTGTGCTGCTGCTGGTGGTCAATGGCCTGCAGACCTGGCAGCGCAAACATTCGGGGGGCGTATGAGCGCAGCTGCAGCCACGCGGCGCGCCCGCGCTGGCACCACCGAGGCGCCCTGGGTACGCTACACGCTCATCAGCGTGGCGCTGGCCTTCATGTTCCTGTTCCTCGTGTTGCCTTTGGCAGCGGTATTCACCGAGGCGCTGCGCAAGGGGCTGGAGGCCTACCTCACCGCGCTCAAGGAACCAGACGCATGGTCCGCCATCCGGCTGACCCTGATCACCGCTGCCATTACGGTGCCGCTCAACCTCGTCTTTGGCGTGGCTGCGGCCTGGGCGATTGCCAAGTACGACTTTCGAGGCAAGTCCTTTCTCACCACACTGATTGACCTGCCGTTTTCCGTATCGCCCGTTGTGGCGGGCCTGATCTATGTGCTGATGTTCGGCGCGCAGGGCTGGTTCGGACCCTGGCTTGCGGCGCATGACATCAAGATCATCTTCGCCATCCCGGGCATTGTGCTGGCCACCATTTTTGTGACCTTCCCCTTCATCGCGCGAGAGTTGATCCCGCTGATGCAGGCGCAGGGCAGCGAGGAAGAGCAGGCTGCCATTGTGCTGGGCGCCACTGGCTGGCAAACCTTCTGGTATGTCACCCTGCCCAACATCAAGTGGGCCCTGATCTACGGCGTGATCCTGTGCAACGCGCGTGCAATGGGGGAGTTTGGCGCTGTGTCGGTGGTGTCCGGCCATATCCGGGGCCAGACCAACACCATGCCGCTGCATGTGGAAATCCTTTACAACGAATACCAGTCAGTTGCTGCCTTTGCAGTGGCTTCACTGCTGGCGCTGCTGGCTCTGGTGACGCTGGTGATCAAGTCGGTGGCGCAGTGGCGGCAGGAGCGCGAGCAGAAGGCGGCTGGCAACGCCTCACCGGAAAGGCCGCTTGCTGCCGAGGGGGCACTACCTGGCGCGAAGGCCACGGCGGCCACTGTCATCAACATGCCGGCCCCGGCCCGCTGACCTGAGAAAGCCCATCATGAGTATTGAAATCCGCAACGTCAGCAAACAGTTTGGCGACTTTCACGCACTGAGGGATGTGTCGCTGGACATCCAGTCGGGGGAACTCGTCGCCTTGCTTGGGCCTTCGGGCTGCGGCAAGACGACCTTGCTGCGCATCATCGCCGGGCTGGAAACGGCTGACCATGGAAGCATCCTGTTCTCAGGCGAGGACACCACCGATGTCCACGTCCGCGAGCGCCAGGTCGGCTTCGTGTTTCAGCATTACGCGTTGTTCCGCCACATGACCGTGTTCGAGAACGTGGCTTTCGGCCTGCGCGTGAAGCCGCGCGGCCAGCGCCCGAGTGAAGATCAGATCAAGCAGAAGGTGCACGATCTCCTGAACCTGGTGCAACTCGACTGGCTGGCCGACCGTTTTCCCTCACAGCTCTCAGGCGGGCAGCGCCAGCGCATCGCCCTGGCCCGCGCCCTCGCCGTCGAGCCCAAGGTGCTGTTGCTGGATGAGCCCTTCGGCGCGCTGGACGCCAAGGTGCGCAAGGAGCTTCGCCGCTGGCTGCGCCGACTGCATGACGAATTGCATGTCACCAGCATCTTCGTCACGCACGACCAGGAGGAGGCGCTTGAAGTGGCGGACAGGGTGGTGCTGATGAATAGCGGCAAGGTCGAGCAGATTGGCTCGCCGCAAGAGGTCTGGGACCATCCGGCCAGCCCGTTTGTGTATGGCTTTCTGGGCGACGTGAATACCTTCCATGGCCGCGCGCATGAAGGACAGGTCATGCTGGACGGCATGCACCTTGACTCCCCCGAGCACGCCGATGCGCAGAATGCAAAAGCCTTTGCCTATGTGCGGCCCCACGACCTGGATGTGCAGCGTTATTCGCCAGGCTTGGGCGTGGACACTTCGGGCCGTCCGCGCGGCATCGTGGTGCAACTGGTCCGCGCGATCGTGGTGGGGCCCATTGCCCGGCTGGAACTTATTCCGGCTGAGGACTTCAAACCCTCCGACAATCCCGGCAGGGACCCGATCATTGAGGCGCAAATACCGGCGCAGCAGTTCAGGGACGAGGGATTCCGTGAGGGCGAAATGCTGGTGGTGACACCGCGCCGCGCCCGTGTGTTTGTTGAGAGCCCCGCCTGATTTGCAGGAGCGGCACCTCGTTCAATAGGATGGCAATGCTTCTGACGACTTTTGACGCGCACCCGCGTCGTGTACTGGCCCTTGTCAGCCTGGTGTGCGTGGGCCTGCTGGCTTTCGGCTTGTATTTGCAGCATGTGGTGGGGCTTGAGCCTTGCCCGATGTGCATCGTGCAACGCTATGCGCTGGTGCTGGTGGCGATTTTTGCTGCCACCGGCGCCATGGGTGCCGTATCCGGCAAGGGCAGGGGGCTGCTGTTTACGAGCGTGGGGTTGGCTGTCATCCTGGCCGGCCTCGGCGCCTTTACTGCTGCGCGGCAAAGCTGGCTGCAGTGGTATCCCTCCGCGTCAGCCTCCTGCGGGCGCGACATCTACGGGATGATCGAGACCTTCCCCCTGCAGCGCGCGATTCCCATGATTTTTCGCGGCAGCGGGGACTGCAGCAAGGTGGACTGGACTTTTCTTGGCGGCTCCATCGCCAACTGGTCGTTCGTCTGGTTTGTGGCCGTGATCGTGGTGATGCTGGCGTTGGTGGTGCGGCAACTGCGCCGGCGCTAGATTGGAGCGACGCTGTGATGCCGGATCAAGTCCGGCATGACAAGGTCTGGCTAATTCAGACCAGCTTCTTCACCAGTACCAGGCTTTTGCGGTCCCAGTTGTACTTGCGCTTGCGCGCCTCGGGCAGCCAGTCGGGGTCCATCTGGACAAAACCGCGTTTGAGAAACCAGTGCATGGTCCGTGTGGTCAGCACAAAAATGCTTTGCAGCCCCATGGCCCGGGCGCGCTGCTCGATCCGCTTCAGAATCTTCTCACCATCCCCCTGGCCCTGGCTTTGGGGCGACACGGTGAGTGCGGCCATCTCGCCCGTTTTGCTTTCTGCGTAGGGGTAGAGCGCTGCACACGCAAAGATCACGCCGTCATGCTCGACGATGGTGTAGTTGGCTGCGTCGCGCTCGATCTCGGTGCGGCTGCGCTTGACCAGCGTGCCGTCTTTTTCAAACGGCTCGATCAACTGCAGGATGCCGGCCACGTCGTCGCCCGTGGCTTCGCGCAGGCTCTCGAGTTTTTCGTCGATCACCATGGTGCCGATGCCGTCGTGAACATAAATCTCAAGCAGCAGCGAGCCGTCAATCGCAAACGGCAGGATGTGGTTGCGCTCCACGCCGTGCTTGCAGGCCTTCACGCAGTGCTGCAGGTAAAACGCGCTGTCAGTGGGTTGCTGGGCGGGCGGCAGGTCTTGCAGCAACTTCTCGGCGACGGCCAGGGGCAGCTCGGTGTCGATTGGGTTGTCTTCACCTTCAGGCGCCGCCGGGTCCATGCGGATACCGGGCACTTCCGTCACAAAAATCAGCTTGTCGGCCTGCAAGGCGATGGCCACCGATGTGGCCACTTCTTCCATCGCCAGATTGAAAGCCTCGCCGGTAGGGGAGAACCCGAACGGCGAGATCAGCACCATGGCGCCGAAGTCCAGCGTGCGCATGATGCCCGCCACATCGACTTTGCGCACCAGGCCGGAATGCTGGAAGTCCACGCCGTCGACAACGCCCACGGGCCTGGCGGTGATGAAGTTGCCCGAGATGACGCGGACGGTGGAGCCGGCCATTGGCGTGTTGGGCAGGCCTTGGCTGAAGGCTGCCTCGATTTCATAGCGCAGCTGGCCAGCAGCCTCCTGCGCGCTGTCCAGCGCCACCTCGTCGGTGATGCGCATGCCGTGGGAGTACTTGCCCGCATGGCCCTTGGCCTTGAGCTGCTCGTTCACCTGCGGCCGGAAGCCGTGCACCAGCACGACCTTCACGCCCATGCTCTGGATCAGCGCAAGGTCCTGCGCCAGGTGGTGCAGCTTGCCCGCGGCAATGGCCTCGCCCGCAATGCCCACGACAAAGGTTTTGCCACGGTGCATGTGGATGTAGGGTGCCACCGAACGGAACCAGGGTACGAAGGTGAAATTGAAAACGGTGGACATCAGCGCTTTCGCTAGAGCTTGGAGGTGGCAGGAAGGCGGGGCGGGCCAGCGGAGCCGGATTTCAGTACCCCTTTGCCGCCCGAGTGTAAGGTAAGCGACGCAAGGGAGGGAGGGGCTTACCGGTGGCATTGCCATGCGGCGCGCCGCTGTGTACGCTCATGGCAATGAATGCAATTGCAACCGGTTTCTGGGGGGCGTTTTTCGGCACCGTGGCGTTGATGGTCGCCGGCTCCGTGTTCGCTTTCTTTCGCTCGCTGCACCGTGTCGGTTTCAATGCAGCGCTTGCGGCCATGGCCTCAGGGCTCTTTGTGGCGGCCTACATCGGCTGGCTGCCGATCCCTTCGCTTGACGTGTCTGACCGCGTGCAGGCCCATGTGGCCACCGTGACCTCCGGCATCCTGGCCTATTTGCTGCTCTACATGCTGGGCCTTCAGCGCCGCATCAAGCTGGCCCTGCAGGTGCTGTACGGTCTGTGCGCCGTGTCCGCTGCAGTGTTGCTTGCCGGCTGGTTGCTCACGCCGTTTCAGGCGCTCGTTCTCAGCTCTGCGGGCACTTGTTTGCTGACCCTGGCGGGCCTGGCGATCTGTTTGCGCAGCGCGCTGCGGGGTGAGGGCCTCGCCTGGGCGACTGTTACTGGCCTCGTGCTTACGCTGGCCGCTGTGACAAGCCTTTCCTGGATCGCCATTTCGCGGGGCAACGTGCCCTGGCCTGTGCATGCGGTGAGCGCTTTTGCCGCCAGCGCCTACATGGTTGTGATTGCCAGCGTCCTCTGGGCCCGCTATTCCTACCTCGTTGAACTGCATGAAGTCATGGCGCATGGCCCGGCCTACGACCCGGTGACCCGCATGCGCTCGCATTCAGAGACTGGTCAGATGCTGGGCAATGAGTTCAAGCGGCTCAAGTCCGACGACATGCCGATCGGCGTGATCGTCATCTCGATCAGCAACTTCTATGCACTTGAAAAGCTGCACGGCCGCGCGGCGGTCAACCATGCCTTGTTCATTTGTGCTGCGCGGCTGCGCCGCACCGTGCCGTCAGACGTCGAGATGGGGCGGCTGGCGGACGACGGCTTCCTCCTCATGGTGCGCAACCCCAACCAGAACCGCCGGTTGATCCAGCTGGCGCGCGCCGTGCAGGTGCGCCTGGCCAAGCCGGTGGTGCTGAGCACCAGCCGTGAGCCGGGCCAGCTGGAAAGCGCCCTGGCCCTGTGGGCGGCCGATGTGGGCGTGGGTGTGTTGACGGCGTCCGCAGCCGACGTGAAAGCGTCCAGCGCAGTGGCATTGGGCCGTGCGATGTCGCGGACTGCCTGGAGCTTTGCCAGCCGGGTGGCGTGGTTTGATAAATCGACTGGCCGCATCGACGAACTCCCTGACCCGGCAGCTGTATAGGGGCTGTCATCCAGGTAGCTGTCATCCCGGACTCGATCCGGGGATCCATCGCGGCGTGAAGTGGCGCTGCCCCAACGCCAACATGGATTGCGGGTCAAGCCCGCAAGGACAGACCGGGGGCGTTCAAAGGGCCCGATAATCCGTGCTCGGCTTTTGCCCTGCGCGCTCATCAACTTCATCCCCATCCCCCGCAACTTTTGTCAGCCTCTCCCCTGAAAATCGAATTTCCCGAATCGTTGCCTGTCTCGGGCAAGCGTGAAGACATCATGGCCGCCATGGCCGCGCACCAGGTCATCATCGTGTGCGGTGAAACGGGCTCGGGCAAGACTACGCAGCTTCCAAAAATCGCGCTGGCCATGGGCCGTGGCAAGCTGAACTACCCGCCTGGCAAGGGCCGGCTGATTGGTCATACCCAGCCCCGGCGCATCGCTGCCTCCAGTGTGGCCAAGCGCATTGCCGAAGAGCTCAAGACGCCGCTGGGTGAAGTGGTGGGTTTCAAGGTGCGCTTTCAGGACCGGCTGGGTCGGGACGCTTCAGTCAAGCTGATGACCGACGGCATTTTGCTTGCCGAGACCCAGACCGACCCGCTGCTCAGAGCCTACGACACCATCATCATTGACGAGGCGCATGAGCGCAGCCTCAACATCGACTTCCTGCTCGGTTATCTGCGCGAGATCCTGCCCAGGCGGCCGGACCTCAAGGTGGTGGTGACGTCAGCCACCATCGATGCCAACCGGTTTGCTGAACATTTCGCGTCTGCCAACGGCCCGGCGCCCATCATTTATGTATCGGGCCGCATGTTCCCCGTCGAGCAGCGTTACCGCCCTTACGAAGAGTCGCGCGAGTACGACCTTAACCATGCCATCGCCGATGGCGTTGACGAGTTGTGGCGCGACGCCGGCCGCACCGGCGGCGACATCCTCGTCTTCCTCCCGGGCGAGCGCGAGATCCGTGAGGCCGCTGACCACCTGCGAAAACACCTGAGCCACCAGCCGGTCTACCGCGACGCCGAGGTGCTGCCGCTCTTCGCACGCCTCTCGCAAGCCGAGCAGGACCGGATTTTTGACAGCCACAGCGGCAGGCGCATTGTGCTGGCCACCAACGTGGCTGAGACCTCGCTCACGGTGCCCGGCATCCGCTATGTCATTGATGCCGGCACGGCCCGGGTCAAGCGCTACAGCTTTCGCAGCAAGGTCGAGCAGTTGCTGGTCGAGCCCATCAGCCAGGCGGCGGCCAACCAGCGGGCCGGGCGTTGCGGCCGGGTCGCCAACGGCATCTGCATTCGCCTGTATGACGAAAAGGATTTTGCCGGGCGCGACGCTTTCACTGACCCAGAAATCCTGCGCAGCTCTTTGGCCGGTGTGATCTTGCGCATGAAGTCGCTGCATCTGGGCGATGTCGAGCAGTTCCCTTTCATCGAGCCGCCACAGCGCCGCGCCATTGCTGACGGCTACCAGTTGCTCAATGAACTGGGCGCGGTGGACGACGCCAACGAGCTCACGCCCATGGGCCTGGAACTGTCCCGCCTGCCGCTGGACCCGCGCGTCGGCCGCATGATCCTGGAGGCGCGGGAACGGCAGGCGCTTGATGAAATCCTGGTGATCGCATCGGCCCTGTCGGTGCAGGACGTGCGCGACCGGCCGATGGAAGCGCAACAGGCCGCCGACCAGGCCCATGTGAAGTTTGACGACGACCGCAGTGAATTCAGCGGCTATTTGAAGCTCTGGAAATGGCTGGACGAGTCACGCGGCGGGCATAACAGGGAACACAAGCTCAGTAACCGCCAGTACGAGCAGTTGCTGCGCCAGAACTTCGTGAACATCAGAAGGGTGCGCGAATGGCGCGACATCCACTCCCAACTGCACACCGTGGTGGCCGAGCACAAGTGGCGCCTCAATGCCGCACCCGCCAGCTATGAGCAGTTGCATATGTCAATGCTGGCCGGCTTGCTGGGCAACATCGGCTGGAAGATGGAAGATGATGAAGCCTACCTGGGCGCGCGCGGCATCAAGTTCTACCGCCACCCCGGTGCGCACCTGGCCAAAAAGCCGGGCCGCTGGATCGTGGCGGCCGAGCTGGTTGAGACAACCCGCCTGTTTGGCCGCGGCATCGCCAACATCGAGCCGCAGTGGCTGGAGCAGGTGGGCGGGCATCTGCTCAAAAAGCAGTTGCTTGATCCGCACTGGGAAAAGAAGGCCGCCGAAGTCACCGCGCTCGAGCGCGCGACGCTGTATGGCCTCGTGATCTACAGCGGGCGGCGTGTCAACTACGGGCGCGTGGACATGGCGGCCGCGCGCGAGATCTTCATCCGCGAGGCCCTGGTGGCCGGCCAGTGGGAGACCAAGCTGCCCTTTCTTGTAGCCAATCAGAAGCTGATTGCGCAGGTAGAAGAGATGGAGCACAAGTCGCGCCGGCAGGATGTGCTGGTGGACGACGAGTTGATCTACGCCTTCTACGACCAGCAACTGCCGCCCGACGTGTTCAGCGGCCACAACTTCGAGCAGTGGTACCGCGAGGAGTCCCGCCGCCAGCCGCGCCTGTTGATGCTCGCCCGTGAAGAGCTGATGCGTCATGAGGCGGCGGGCATCACCACCAATGCCTTCCCCAAGACCATCCGGCTGGGCGGCGTGGACTGCGCCGCCACCTATCTGCACGAGCCAGGCGATGCGCGCGATGGCCTCACGGTGACCGTGCCGCTGTTTGTTCTGAACCAGGTGAACGACGAGCGCTGCGAATGGCTGGTGCCCGGCATGCTGCGGGACAAGATTCTGGCCTTGCTCAAAAGCCTGCACCAGAAGCCGCGCTCGCGCTTTGTGCCGCTGCCTGAGAGCGCGACGCGCATTGCGGCCGAGATGAACGCGCCCCTGAAGTTTGGCCATGGCTCGCTCACCGATGCCTTGCTCAAGGTGGTGCGGGACGCAACGTCCCTGGACGTCAAGCGCGCCGACTTCAAGCTGGACATGCTCACACCGCACCTGTTCATGAACTTCCGGATTGTTGACGAGCACGGTCGGCAAATGGGTGTGGGGCGCAACCTGGGCGCGCTCAAAGCCGAGCTGGGCGCGCAGGCGCGGGGCGCGTTTCAGGCGCTGGCGGGCCTGAAAGGTACGGGCCTGGGTGCGGGGCAAATTACCGGGCAAACTGAGGCTGCACCTGTAAGGGGTGGACCCGGCGTCGGCACCGCTGCCGCAAGTAACAAACCGCAGGCCGCGGCCGCCCCGTCAGGCTTTGCGGTTGACGCCGGCCAGCGCCACACCACATGGGACTTTGGGGAATTGCCCGAGCTGATGGAAATCCGCAAGGGCGGCCAGGTGCTGATCGGCTTTCCTGCCCTGATCGATCAGGGCGACGCGGTCACGATTGAGGTGTTTGACGAGCCCGATGTGTCGGCCAGCAAACACCGCGCGGGCTTGCGCCGCCTGTTTGCGTTGCAGGTGAAGGACGCGCTCAAGTACCTTGAGAAAAACCTGCCCGACCTGCAGAAGATGGCCGTGGCCTTCATGCCCCTGGGCACGCTGGAAGAGTTGCGCGAGCAGATCATTGAAGTGGCGCTGGAACGTGCCTTCCTGCTGGAGCCCTTGCCCATGGACGAGCCCGGGTTCAAGCGCCGGGTGGAAGAGGGCAGGGGGCGCCTGACCTTGATTGCCAATGAAGTGGCGCGCCTTGCCGCATCCATCCTGCTTGACTACGCCACCTCGGTGCGCAAGATCAAGGACACCAAGGTGCAGCCGGAGGCAACTGCTGATGCGCTGCAACAGCTGGCGCGCCTGGTGCCCAGGCGCTTCATGTCGGTGACGCCGTGGACTCAGCTACAGCACTTTCCCCGCTACCTCAAAGCAATCACCCTGCGGCTGGACAAGCTGCGCGCTGACGCTGCACGTGACGCGGCGAAACTGGCCGAGCTAAGGCCCCAGGAGCAGCGTTACTGGCGATTGTTATCAGAAAGAAAAGGCGCAGTTGACGACCGGATGCAAGAGTACCGGTGGCTGCTGGAAGAGCTTAGAGTGAGTTTTTTCGCGCAGGAACTGCGCACACCGCAGCCCGTGAGCGTGAAGCGGCTGGATAAAGTCTGGCTTCAGCTGAGCAGCTGAAGCCGGAGCGGGATGACCGTTTAAATCTTGCCCATGAGCAGGAGCACCACCAGGATCAGCACCACCAGGCCAATGCCACCGCTCGGGCCATAGCCCCATGCGCGGCTGTGGCCCCAGGTCGGCAGGGCGCCGACAAGGATCAGGATGAGGACAATCAGCAAAATGAGGGATAAAGACATGGTGTCACCTTTGTGTAAGTTGTTGTCGAAGCAGACGAGGCAATAGTCGCTCAAGCAACAACAACCGTCAGCAGGCGCAAGGGCCGAACGGCGGTCAGGCCTGTCCTACAGGTGAATGCGGTGCGCAGGAACTTGAACCGCGCCGCGGTCAGATTTTTGCAAGGCGGTCCAGCGCCAGGTTCAGCGTCTCATCCTTTTTGGCAAAGCAAAAGCGCACCACGCGCTGGTCAAATGCGTTGCCGTAGAAAGCCGACAGCGGGATTGCCGCCACGCCGATCTCGCCGGTAAGCCAGAGGCAGAAGTCGGCTTCGCTCAGGTCGCTCACAGCCGAAATTTCCACACACTGGAAGTAGGTGCCCTCGCTTGGCAGCAGCTTGAAGCGCGTGCGCTTGAGGCCCTCGCGAAACAGGTCGCGTTTGCGCTGGTAGAAGTCGGGCAGGTCCAGGTAGGGGCGCGGGTCAGCCATGTACTGCTGAAGGCCATGCTGCACCGGCGTGTTGACGGTGAACACATTGAACTGGTGCACCTTGCGGAACTCAACCGTGAGCGAGGCGGGCGCCGCCACATAGCCCACCTTCCAGCCTGTGACGTGGTAAGTCTTGCCAAAGCTCGAGACGATGAAGCTGCGCGCAGCCAGTACCGGAAACCGCGACGCGCTCTGGTGCTGCTGCCCGTCATACACCATGTGCTCATACACCTCGTCGCTGATGAGCAGCACCTCGGTGGGCGCCAGAAGCTCCTGCAGGCGCAGCATGTCGGCCTGCAACCAGACGGTGCCGCTGGGGTTGTGGGGCGAGTTGATGATGATCGCGCGCGTCTTGCTGTTCATGGCGGCGGCAATCTTGTCAAAGTCCGGCCGGAAGCTGCCCGGCGTGAGAGGCACCCGAATCACCTTGCCGCCGGCCAGGTCGATGTTGGGCACGTAGCTGTCGTAGCAGGGCTCCAGCACGATGACTTCATCGCCCGGCCGCACGACGGCCAGGATGATGGTGATGATCGCCTGCGTCGCGCCAGCCGTGACGGTGATCTCGGTGGCAGGGTCGTAATGGTGGCCGTAAATGGCGTTGACCTTGGCCGAGATCGCGTCACGCAGGGCTGGAACACCCGTCATCGGCGGGTACTGGTTCAGGCCCTTGGTCATGGCCTGGGTCACCGCCTCCACCAGCCTTGTGTCGCAGTCAAAATCAGGAAAACCCTGACCGAGATTGACCGCGCTTTTTTCAGTCGCCAGTTGCGACATGACGGTGAAGATGGTGGTGCCCACGGCGGGCAGTTTGGTCTGGAGAACCGGGGTACGTTCAAGGGTCGTGTTCATGACTTCAAATTCCGTAGTCGTTAACCTGGCCGCTGAGCGCTTTGGCAATCAAATTGCGGTCCAGCCTGTCGCTCAGCAGTTCGGCAAATTTGAAAACAAAGTTACGCAGGTAGGCGCTCTTCTTGAATGCCACGCGGGCAATGTTCTGGCCGAACAGGATGCCGGCGGGGCGCACGACGAGGTCGCTGTTGCTGCCGTCATCACGCACTGCCATTTCAGCCACGATGCCCACACCCAGGCCCAGGCGCACATAGGTCTTGATCACGTCCGAGTCAATCGCCTCCAGCGCGATGCGGGGCGTCAGCTTGCGTGCGGCAAAGGCGGTGTCGATGCGCGTGCGCCCGGTGAACGAGGGGTGGTAGGTGATGATCGGCTCTTTGGCAATGTCTTCCAGCGTGAGGCGCTCTTTCTTGGCCAGCGGGTGATCTATAGGCAAGACCAGCACATGCTGCCACTCATAACAGGGCAGCGTGACCAGCTCGGAATAGTCGGCCAGCGACTCCGTCGCAATACCGATCTCGGCCACCTCGTCGATCACCATGCGGGCCACCTGATCAGGCGCGCCCTGATGCAGGCTGATGTTGACCTTGGGATAGGCCTCGCGCAGCTTTGCCACGGGAACGGGCAGAACGTAGCGGGCCTGGGTGTGGGTAGTCGCGATGGACAGCGTGCCACTGTCCTCGGCACTGAACTGCTCGCCAATGCGCTTGAGGTTGCCGACCTCGCGCATGATCAGCTCGATGCTTTTGAGCACATGCTGGCCTGGCTCGGTAATGCGCTTGAGGCGTTTGCCGTGGCGCGCAAAGATTTCCACGCCCAGCTCTTCCTCCAGCTCGATGATGGCTTTGGACACGCCGGGCTGCGAGGTATGCAGTGCCTTGGCGGCCTCGGTGAGGTTCAGGTTGCGGCGGGCCGCTTCCTGGACGAAGCGGAATTGATGCAGGTTCATATCGAAATCATACTAACAAATCAGTTCATCATGCGCCGGGCATCTATATCAATCTGAAGTTTGCGCGCTCAGTCCAGGGCAATTTCAGCCAGCAGGTGGACCAGCCGCCCGTCCTCACCCACTGCGGGTTGAAGGGTGAACGTCACGCCGGGGTGTGATGCCTTGAGCTCGCTGAACAGCACGGGCAGGTCTTCACGCGCATGTTTGCCTACGCCGAGAAACATGGGGACGATGCGGATGGCTTCGGCGCCATCGTTCACCAGCGCTGCGGCTGCCGTGCCAAGCGCCGGTTCAGTCAACTCAAGATAGGCGCAAACCACGGGGGTCTGCGGCGACTGCTCGCGTATGCGTTGCGCAACGGCCTCCAGCGGCCGGCGCCACAGCGGGTCGCGTGAACCGTGGGCAAACAGGATGATTGCGCAAGCCATGGGTCTTACCTTCGCAACACCAGCCACCCAAAGGCGCCCAGCGAAAAAACAGAATAGATCATCCCCGGCGCGGCCGCCGTCAGCCACGGCCACCAGTTCTGCAAATTGCCGATGTAGCCAAACACGTTGTTCAGCAGGAAGAAGCTGATACCGATGAGCACGCCACCAAACACATAGCTGGTGATGCCGCCCGAGCGAAAGTGCAGATAGGCAAAGGGCAGGGCCAGCACCACCATGACCAGGCAGCTCAAGGGGTAGAACACCTTGCGCCAGAACTCTATCTCATAGCGCTGTGCGACCTGTCCATTGGCGTCCAGGTGCTGGATGTACTGGAACAGGTCAATGGTGCTCATGCGCTCAGGCATGAGCAGCGCCACCGACACCATTTCAGCGGAGATCTCGGTGGGCCAGCGGTAGGCGGCGAGCTTTTGCCTGTCCACCTTGCTGGTGGTGGCGTCCCGGCTGCCGAATTCATTGCGCTCGGCGTCCTGCAGCAGCCAGGCGCCGTCTTCCCCAAAACGAGCCTTGGGCGCCTGGGTCAGCGACACCAGAAAGCCCTTGCTGTCGAACTCGAAAATCCGCACGCCCTGCATGTTGCCATCCGCTGTGAGTGCGCTGACGTTGGCTGCATAGGTGTTGTAGGGCTGCTTTTCTTTGAGCCAGGCGCCCGTCTGGCCAACGGTAATGCGGCCCTGAAAGCGCGCCTTGAGCAGCTGGGCGCTGCGGTCCGAGGCGGGCGTCAAATAGTCGCCTACGGCAAAAGTGACAAGGACAAAGGCCAGCCCCAACACCAGCAAGGTGCGCAAGGCACGCCACGGCCCCAGGCCGCTGGTGCGAAGGATCGTGTACTCGGAGCTTTGCGCCAGCCGTGCCATGACGAAGATGGTGCCAATCAGCACTGCAATCGGCAACAGCTCGTACAGGTGGCTGGGTATCCGCAAGGCGACATACATCAGTGCATGCGTGACAAGGTAGGTGCCAGCAGGCCCTGGCTTGCCGATGTCTTGCAGCTCATCAACAAAGTCAAAGAAGAAGAACAGCGCGAGAAATCCCAGCGCCACAAAAGCAACCGCTGCAATCACCTCGCCATAGATCAACTGCCGGATTGTCTTCATGTCCCCGGTCGCTCCGTACGCGCCAACCTGGCCGGCCTGCGCCGCCACAGCGCGCTCAAACTCCAGTTGTTGTGGCGCTTGCCCAGCCACAACAGGCCCAGCAGGAATACGCCGCCATGCAGGCCGAACAGGAAGGCGCCAAACGAGGTCTTGCCCGCTGCGATCCAGCTTTGTCCGATGTTCAGCAGGTTGTAGTAAACAACAAAGGCGAACAGCGCAAAAACCAGGCTGCCGCTGCGCCCGGCACGCGGGTTGACGCTAGATACCGCCACCGCAATGATGACGAAGTTCAGCGCCGCCAGCGCCATGCCGATGCGCCAGGCCAGCTCGCCCTGGTTGATGCGGTTGGGATGCATCATCAGGTCGTAAGTTGCGCGCGTCTTGGCCGGCGCATCCTCGGGCGCGCCGAGGGCGTCGCTGCCCACACGGGTGCCATATTCCTCGAACTTGCTGATCTTGATGTCGGGCTGGCCCGTCGCATGCTCCAGCCGCTGGCCGGTATTAAGAAGCAGAAACCGGTCATTGCCGATGGTGTCGACCCGGCCGCTACGGGCCGAGGTGACGGCTTCCTTGCCCCGCTCGGTTGCGGCGATGAAGATGTTCTTGCCCGACTTTCCATCCGGCGAGTCCTTGTCCAGGAAGAACACCCGGGTGCCGTTGGCCGATTCCTGAAACTGGCCGGGGGCCACGCGCTCGAGGTCGCCGCGTTTTTCATAACGGTCGCGCATCTCGCGCGTTTGCTGGTTGGACCAGGGCCACACTACCATCACCAGTGCCGCGATCACCAGCAGGATGGGCCAGGCAAAGCGGAACAGGGGCCCCAGAAAACCCGACAGGCCACGGCCGCTGGCAAACCAGATCACCATCTCGCTGTCGCCGTACATGCGTGAGAGCGTGGCCACAATTGCAATGAACAGGCTGAGTGTGAGGATGGTGGGCAGGTGGCCCAGCACCGTGTAGCCCAGCACCATCATCACCTCCTGCGGGTTGACTGCACCGCGGCTGGCCAGGCCCAGCGTGCGGATCAACATCATCGTCATGACGATCGTGATCAGCACCACCAGCGTGGCGCCGAATGAGCGCGCCAGTTCCTTGCGAATGGTGGAATGGAATAACATCGGTTTCAAGGAAAACACGAATTATGGACTTCGAACTCAAAACCCTGTCCCTGGCAGGCGCCGTCTCTGAAAAAACCGACGCGCTGGTCGTGCTGGTGCCCCTGGCCTGGAAGCCAGGCAAAGGTTTACTCGACGGGCTCATTGCCGATGCGATGAAAAGCGGGGACCTGGAGTTGAAGCCCGGCAAGCTGCTCAAGCTCTGGCGTGCCGCAGGTATGGCGGCGCCGCGGGTGGTACTGGCCGGTGCGGGCGATGGTTCAGCCAAACAGGCGCGGCAGGCGGTGATTGCAGCCGTGGGCTCGCTCAAGGGTGGCCCTGCGCAGCGCGTGACGCTGTGCTTTGGGTCCGGCATCTCAGCCGAAGTATTGCGGGCCTCGGTCCTGGCCGTAGCGGAGGCCAGTTATGTGTACACCACCACCAAGTCCAAGCCCGAAGGGCGCAAGCTGAGCCACGTCACGCTGGGTGTTCTGTCGGCAGACGGCCTTCAAGGCGCTTTCGATGAAGCCAAGGCGACTGTGGACGGCATCGAATTTGCCAAGGAATGGGCCAACCGCCCCGGCAATCACAGCACGCCGACCATGCTGGGCGAAGCGGCCAAGAGCCTGGCCAAAGGGTCCAAGCTGATCAAATGTGAGGTGCTCGGGCCCAAGGAAGTGGCCAGGCTGGGCATGGGCTCGTTCATCTCGGTGGCCCAAGGCTCGGAGGAAGAGCTGCGCTTCATCGTGCTGCGCTACGACGGCGCACCAGCCAGGGGCAAGGCTGCAGCAGCGGCACCTACATTGCTGGTGGGCAAGGGCATCACCTTTGACACTGGCGGCATCTCGATCAAGCCTGCTGCTGAAATGGACGAGATGAAGTTTGACATGTGCGGCGCCGCCAGCGTACTCGGCGTGTTCCGCGCCCTGGCTGAACTCAAGCCCGCAATCAACGTGGTGGGGCTGATCCCCTCGTGCGAGAACATGCCTGATGGCCGCTCGGTGAAGCCGGGCGATGTGGTCACCAGTATGAGCGGGCAGACCATCGAGAACCTCAACACCGACGCCGAAGGCCGGCTCATCTTGTGCGATGCATTGACCTACGCCGAACGCTTCAAGCCCCGCGCCGTGGTGGACATCGCCACGTTGACCGGAGCCTGCGTCATTGCACTGGGCGCCGTGCGCAGCGGCCTCTTTTCCAACGACGACGCGCTGGCCAAAGGTTTGCAGGACGCAGGCGAGGCAGCGCTGGACCCCTGCTGGCGCATGCCGCTGGATGAAGATTACGCCGAAAGCCTCAAATCCAATTTTGCGGACGTGGCCAACGTGGGCGGCCGCGCGGGCGGCGCCATCACGGCGGCCAAGTTCCTGCAGCGCTTTGCAGGCAAATTTCCATGGGCCCATCTGGACATTGCCGGCACGGCCTGGAAGGGCGGCGCTGCCAAGGGCGCAACCGGCCGACCTGTCGGTTTGCTGTTGACTTACCTGCTGGCCCAGCAGCCCCCGAGGCTTGCCACGCGGCCTGCGGTCCGGCGCAAGTAGGCCAGCGCAATATCCCCCGTGACCGAAGTCGCCTTTCATTTCAATGCGCCCGACAAACTGGCCTATGCCTGCCGCCTGCTGCGCAAGGCAAGCGCCAGCGGTGCGAAACTTGTGGTGACGGGCGAGCCCGGGCTTTTGCGTCAGCTTGACGTGGCCCTCTGGACGTTCTCACCCCTTGAGTTTTTGCCCCATTGCCTGGGCACCAGTGACGCCGCTGTGTTGGCGGCTTCACCGATCGTGCTGGCAGAACAGGTTCAGGGCACGCCGCACCAGCAGGTGCTGGTGAACCTCAGCCATGCTGTGCCCGACGGCTTCGAACGGTTTGAACGGCTGATTGAGGTGGTGGAAGAGGGCGACGAAGCCGGCCGCCTTTCAGCGCGCAGCCGCTGGAAGCACTATGCCGACCGCGGCTATGCCATCACGCGCCATGACCTGGCTGCGAAAGGACAGAACTGATGTCCGGCGCGCCACGCACCCCCCCGCGGTTCGTTCCGACGCTGACCGAAGTGGTGCAGAACCGCGAGCTTGCACCTGCACCGCCCGCAGTCCAGCCGGCGGTTTTGCAGGAACAGATCATTCACCGGGTGATGCAGCGTGTGGACCTGTCGCTGGAGCGGCGCCTGCGCGAATCTGTAGCTACGCTGGTCCTGGAGCAGACCCGCTCGCTCGGCCCCATGCTGCGCGAAGAGATTGAGTCTGTTGTCCGCCAGTCGGTATCCGAAGCCGTGGCTGAAGAACTGGCACAGCAAAAACAGCCGCGCCGCGAAAGCTAGACGCACTTTTCTCTGCCACCTAGCGTGTTCCCTATGGTTCCGGCCCGGAAATTGCGATATGTTCGCGGCCGTTGAGTCATAAATTTTCACCTCAACTTTTCCACAAATACCCCGGAGGTTTTCTTATGCAAATGAAGTTGAAACTGACTGTCGCCGCAGGCATCGCCGCCATTGCCGGCCTTGCAGCCGCACAAGAGGTCGTCAAGATCGGTCACGTGGCGCCTGTTTCCGGCGCCCAGGCCCATTACGGCAAGGACAATGAAAACGGCGTTCGCATGGCCATTGAAGACCTCAACAAGGCCGGCGTTGAAATCAACGGCAAAAAGGTCAAGCTGGAGATCCAGGCCGAAGACGATGCAGCTGATCCCAAGCAGGGCACGGCTGCTGCACAGAAGCTGTGCGACGCCAAAGTCGCCGGTGTGGTGGGCCACCTGAACTCGGGCACCACCATTCCCGCGTCCAAGGTCTACAACGACTGCGGCATCCCCCACGTCACCGGTGCAGCCACCAACCCCAACCTGACCAAGCCCGGCTACAAGACGACCTACCGCATCATCGCCAATGACCTCGCCCTGGGCTCCGGCCTGGCGTTCTATGCTGCCGACAAGCTGAAGCTGAAGACGGTTGCGATCATTGACGACCGCACTGCTTACGGCCAGGGCGTGGCTGAAGTGTTCAAGAAGACCGCGCTGGCCAAGGGCATGAAGGTGGTGGACGAGCAGTTCACCAACGACAAGGCCACCGACTTCATGGCCATCCTCACGGCCATCAAGGCCAAGAACCCTGACGCCATCTTCTACGGCGGCATGGACCCCCAGGCCGGCCCGATGCTGCGCCAGATGGAGCAGCTTGGCCTGAGCAAGACCAAGTACTTCGGCGGCGACGGCATCTGCACCTCGGAAATTGCCAAGCTGGCAGCCGGCGCCAAAACGCTTGAGAACGTGGTCTGCGCTGAAGGCGGCGCTTCGCTTGAAAAAATGCCTGGCGGCGCAGCCTGGAAGAAGCGTTACGACGAGAAGTACCCTGGCCAGTTCCAGGTCTACAGCCCCTACACCTATGACGCGACTTTTGTGCTGGTTGACGCAATGAAGCGCGCCAAGTCGTCTGATCCCAAGGTCTACACGAAAGAGCTGATCAAGACCAACTTCAAGGGCATCACCACCACGATCCAGTTCCTGCCCAATGGTGAATTGAAGAACCCGGCCATCACGCTGTATGTCTACAAGGATGGCAAGAAGTCGGCGCTGAACTGATCACCTGACCAGCCCATGAAAAAAGCCACCGTGAGGTGGCTTTTTTTTGACCATTGGCCGGCGGGAATTTACTTCTTGCCGAGGTCAGCGCCTTCACCGGTCTTTGGCTTGGCACCGGCCTTGACTTCAGCCTTCACATCAGCGCGCGCAGCTGTCGACGTCGAGGGCATAGCGCCTTTGTCGGCGCCTTCGCCGGTCTTCACGGCGCCGGCCTTGGCGTCTGCCTTGACATCAGCGCGTGCGTTGGTCGACGGGGTCGACTTGGCTGCGGTGTCAGAGCCTTCACCGGTCTTGGCGGCGGTGACGGGTTCTTTCTTCATCTTCTCTTTCTTGGCCTTGGCTTTGGCTTCCTTCTTGTCGCCCTTGGCAACGGCACCAGCGTCAGCGCCTTCGCCGGTCTTGGCGGGCATCTTGGCGTCGGCCTTCACGTCGGCGCGGCCCTTGGCATCGCCAGCAGCAACGGGCTTGCCGGCAACGTCAGCGCCTTCACCGGTCTTGGCGCCAGCCTTGACTTCGGCCTTGACATCGGCACGGGCCTTGTCAGAGGTGCCGGCAGCGCCGGTGGTGGCCTTGACCTTGTTGTCGGTGTTGTCGCCCTTGGATGTGGTTTGAGCCACAGCAAAACCGCTCACGGCCATCATGGCAGCCAGCAAAACGGACATGTGCAGAGTCTTGGAGATCATTTGAATTCCTTATAGAGAGAGCTCGTTATTGATGCGCTCAAGGAATCTACGTTTCGCACAGGATGTCGGTTGTACGGGTAAACCCTATTTCCATCCGTAAATGAAAATGACTTCCGCACCTGACGGTGGGGAAGTCATGGGGTTAGCGCGCAATCCGGTCGGCAAAAACCACCTTGAAGCAGTCCTTGGAGAGCGGCTTTCGCTTTTGACGATCAGGAGGCCATCGAGGCGGCCTTGCGGCGCTTCTTGGACACGACCTTCTTTTCCGTCTGGCCCACGCCCTTGTCGGCGCCTTCGCCCGTCTTCAAGGGCATATTGGCTTCAGCTTTGACGTCGGCACGTGCCTTCATATCGCCAGCAGGATTTGGCTTGTTGGCGAGGTCTGCGCCTTCGCCAGTCTTGTTCTTGGGCATGGCCATGGCCTTGTTGTCTGCCTTGGCTTCGGCCTTCACGTCAGCGCGGGTCTTGTCCGAGGTGGTTGTCGTAGTGGCAGCGGCTTCGGCCTTGACCTTGTTGTCCGTTCCATCGCCCTTGGCGGTGGTTGCGGACTGGGCGGTTGCAAAGCCGCCGACGGCCAACAGGCTGGCCAGGAGGATGGATGAGCGAAGAGTCTTGGTGTTCATTGACGTATTCCTTTTTGAAGAGAGCCTCGTAATTGAAGCGCTCAACGAATATACGTTTGGCCTTGCGCCAGTGATGTCACTCAATGTCCTGCATGAACGTAGGACAAACCTGCCCTGATGTTTCCGTGAGGTAAATGAAGGCGAAAAAAAACGACCTGCAAAAGGTCGTTTTTTCCCATATTACTGGCGGAGCAGGCGGGATTCGAACCCGCGGAGGGTATTAACCCTCACACGCTTTCCAGGCGTGCGACTTAAACCGCTCATCCACCGCTCCAGCGTCCCTGATTGTAGCAGCGCGGATCACGCTTTCTGGCTCTGCACCATCTTCATCGCCGACGTGATGAGCGCTGAAACTTCGGTCATGTTGCTGGGCACGATGAGGGTAGTGGTCGCGTCGGCTGCTACCTTGCTGTAGGCCTCTACAGCCTTCTCGGCCACCTTCAGCTGCACCGCTTCCGCGCCGCCGGGCTGGCGGATGGCGGCGGCGATGCGCTCGATGGCGCTGGCCGTGGCCTCGGCCACTGCCGTGATCGAGCCGGCCTCGCCCTGCGCCTTGTTGATGATGGACTGCTTCTCGCCCTCTGAACGGGCAATGAACGCCTCGCGCTCGCCGGTGGCGATGTTGATCTGCTCCTGGCGCCGTCCTTCAGACGCGGCAATCAACGCGCGCTTTTCACGCTCTGCCGTGATCTGCGACTGCATGGCGTGCAGGATTTCCTTCGGGGGGGTCAGGTCCTTGATCTCGTAACGCAGCACCTTCACTCCCCAGTTGAGCGCGGCCTCGTCAATCGCCTGAACCACCTGCGCGTTGATGATGTCGCGCTCTTCAAAAGTCTTGTCCAGCTCCAGCTTGCCGATCACGCTGCGCAGCGAGGTCTGGGCCAGCTGCGTCACGGCGATGAGGTAGTTGGACGAGCCGTAGCTCGCCCGCATCGGGTCTGTCACCTGGAAGTACAGGATGCCGTCTACCTGCAGCTGCGTGTTGTCGCGCGTGATGCAGACCTGACTGGGCACGTCCAGCGGGATCTCCTTCAGGCTGTGTTTGTAGGCAATGCGGTCAATGAAAGGAAACAGCAGCGTGGCGCCGGGTGTGAGCGTCGTGTGGTATTTGCCCAGCCGCTCAACGACCCAGGCATGCTGCTGCGGGACGATCTTGACCGACCGGACCACAAAGATGATGGCGATGGCCAGAATGACCCATAGAACGTAACTCATGAATTTTCCTTGGTTGCCCTGTTTGGGCCTTTGTTGTTTTCTCAGATCTTCTCGACAACCAGCCTGTTGCCGGTGACTTCCTTGACCCGATGTTGTCCGGTTGCGTGTTCAACCGCCGCCGACAACACCGTCCAGCTCGCGCCCCGGTACCGCACGGTGGCGGTTCCATCGGCATTCCAGGCGTCCACCTGCACCGTCTCGCCGATGTCCAGGTTCACATCGCGGTTGGCTGATGCTTCTTTATCCCGCGGCTGCCTTGAGCGGTAGAAATACCACGCCCCAACCGTGCCACTGGCCACCAGCGCAACGGTGACCAGCTGGATGTTGAAGCCCGCGCCCAGGTGTGCCGCCACCGCACCTGCGGCCAGGCCAATGGCCAGCATCAAAAGATAGAACGTCCCGGTGACCAGCTCGACAGCGACAGCTGCCCCGGCGACAAGCCACCAGATGGTTGATTCGGCCATTGGGCCCTCCTGTTGTTGTATGTGTCTCACCACATTTTGGGTCAATTCGGTGACAGCGCAAGGAAAAGGGCATCGTTAATTCCTTACACTTCGCGCCTGTTTTGTTTTTTTGGCTCGCCGGGCCGGAGGTCTCCCCCATGAAGTTTCGCTTTCCCATCGTCATCATCGACGAGGACTTCCGCTCTGAAAACACCTCGGGCCTCGGCATCCGCGCCCTGGCGCAGGCGATTGAGGTGGAAGGCTTTGAAATCCTCGGCGTGACGAGCTACGGCGACCTGTCGCAGTTCGCGCAGCAGCAAAGCCGGGCCAGCGCCTTCATCCTGTCGATCGACGATGAGGAATTCACGCCCGGTGACGATGTGGACCCGGTGGTTCTGAACCTGCGCGCCTTCATTGCCGAGGTGCGGCGCAAGAACCTGGACGTGCCGATTTACGTCTACGGCGAGACCAAGACCTCGCGTCATATTCCCAACGACATCCTGCGTGAACTGCACGGCTTCATCCACATGTTCGAGGACACGCCCGAGTTTCAGGCGCGTCACATCATCCGTGAGGCCAAGAGCTACCTGGAAGGCATTCAGCCGCCGTTTTTCCGCGAGCTGGTGGATTATGCGCAGGACGGTTCGTACAGCTGGCATTGTCCCGGGCATTCGGGCGGCGTGGCTTTCCTCAAGACGCCTATTGGCCAGATGTTCCACCAGTTTTTCGGCGAAAACATGCTGCGCGCAGACGTGTGCAACGCGGTGGAAGAGCTGGGCCAGCTGCTGGACCACACCGGCCCGATCTACGAGAGCGAGAAGAACGCCGCGCGGATTTTCAACGCCGACCATTGCTTCTTTGTGACCAATGGCACGAGCACCTCCAACAAGATGGTCTGGCACCACACCGTGGCGCCGGGCGATGTGGTGGTGGTGGACCGCAATTGCCACAAATCCATCCTGCACGCCATCATCATGACGGGCGCCATTCCGGTGTTCATGAAGCCCACGCGCAATCACTTCGGCATCATCGGCCCGATCCCGAAAAGCGAGTTCGAGCCCGCTGCGATCCGTGCCAAGATCAAGGCCAACCCGCTGCTCAAGCACGTTGACTCCGAGACAGTGAAGCCGCGCGTGATGACGCTCACCCAGTCCACTTACGACGGCGTGATCTACAACACCGAGACCATCAAGAACATGCTGGACGGCTATGTGGACACGCTGCACTTTGATGAAGCCTGGCTGCCGCACGCCGCCTTTCACAAGTTCTACGGCCCCTATCACGCGATGGGCAAGAACCGCACGCGCCCGCGAGAGTCGCTGACCTTTGCGACGCAGTCCACCCACAAACTGCTGGCCGGCATCAGCCAGGCCAGCCATGTGCTGGTGCAGGATTCGCAGAACCGCAAGCTGGACCGGCACCTGTTCAACGAGGCGTACCTGATGCACACCAGCACCAGCCCGCAGTACGCCATCATCGCCAGCTGCGACGTGGCCGCCGCGATGATGGAGCCGCCCGGCGGCACCGCGCTGGTGGAAGAAAGCATCATGGAGGCGCTGGTCTTCCGGCGCGCCGTGCGCAAGGTCGACGCCGAGTACGGCAAGGTCTGGTGGTTCAAGGTCTGGGACCCGGACAAGCTGGTGGAAGAGGGCATTGGCCGCGCGGAC